>CALEVL010000087.1 GCA_937924675.1 uncultured Ignavibacteria bacterium
AATGTACTCCCAGGCAGAATCCCGAAATTTCTTTCTGTAAGATCACCTACTTTTTCCTTTGGTATGTCAATTATCTGAGTCTGGCCATTACGCTCAACAACGAAATTCAGAGGCTCACCAAGATTCTCAAAGTAAATTTGCGCTTGTAATTCTTCCCAGTTGTTTACAGATGAGTTGTTTACAGACAAAATCTTATCACCGGGTTTGAGGCCACTTGAAGCAGCTGAAGTGTTTTTTGAGATGTATCCGATAGTTGTAGTCGCGGTAAGAGTCTTGCCCCTTGATAAGGTAATGAAATAGAATATCAAGAAAGCCAATAGAAAATTCATTATCACACCGGCCGTGATAACGATCATTCTTTGCCATACAGGCTTTGCTCTGTACTCATATGGCATTGGTTCTTTTTCTACAAAATCTTTGTCCATGCTCTCATCAATCATTCCGGCAACTTTGACATATCCTCCAATAGGGAATGCACATATTCTGTAGTCTGTGTATTCACCAAGATCAATGTCTTCGCTCAGTTTACCAAATGTGAATCCGTTTACCTTATTATATCCGAACAATCTATGTCCGATTCCCAGTGCAAATACTTCTGCTCTCATACCGGTAAGGCGCGCTGCTATAAAGTGGCCGAATTCATGTATGAATACAAGTATTCCGATAACTATCAGAAAGTAAAAAATTGTGCTCAGTAATTCCATGTTAGCTTATTACGTTGAATAATTTAAAAAGTTGAATTTCAAATTTCAAAACGGGACTCGATTTCACGCAGTTTTCTTTAATATCTGTGAAATGACTTTGCGATCTAATTCAATAATCTGCTCTGCAGATTCAATCTCTTCCGGAATATGATTCTGCAATTGCTCCTCGATGATTTCCGGAATTTGCATGAATCCAATCTTTCCTTCCAAAAACAGATTCACAGCAGCTTCATTTGAAGAATTCATTACAGCAGGATAACTCTGAGCATTTTTCATGACATCGTATGCAATCTTAAGACATCTGAATTTATCAAGGTCAGGTTCACTGAATTCAAGTCTGCTCAATTGCCTGAAATCAATCCTTGGATAATCTGATTCAACCCTGTTAGGATATGTAAGAGCAAACTGTATAGGGATCCTCATATCAGGAACACCCAATTGTGCCTTAACAGAACCGTCTTTAAACTCAACAAAAGAATGGACAATAGATTGCGGATGAATAATTACTTCAATCTGTTCTGACTCCAGTTCATAAAGCCATTTTGCTTCAATCACTTCGAGTCCTTTATTCATCATTGTAGCTGAATCAATTGTGATCTTTTTCCCCATTTTCCAATTGGGATGGTTAAGAGCAGATTCAACTGTAGTGTCTCTAATTTCTTCCGGGCTCGCATTTAAGAAAGGTCCTCCTGATGCAGTTAGGACTACCTTCTGTATACTTTCCTTATCCTCCCCCATAATGCATTGCAAAATCGCTGAGTGCTCACTGTCAATAGGATAGATCCCTGATCCGGTCTCAGAAATTATGCGAGCAACAAGATGACCGGCTGATACCAATGTCTCTTTGTTTGCCAATGCGACATTCTTGCCAGTCAATAATGCAGCAAGTGTTGGCTGCAATCCGGAAAATCCTGTGAGTGAGCTTATGGCAAGGTCGTAATTCCCCTCAGAAGCAAGTTGAACTAGTTCTTTTGTGCCGCACAATACTTCGAGTCCCTTAAAAGAATAATCCGATTGAAATTCAGAATACGCTGACTCATTCTCGATTACAACTGCTTCGGGTGAATACTTCCTGACCTGTTCGGCAAGACAATGTATATTTTTACCGGCAGTTAGGTATCGAACGCTTAATTCTTTTCCATTCAGATTGAGGCTGTCAATAACGGAAAGAGTATTGCTCCCGATAGAACCTGTTGAACCAAAAATGCAGATCTTATTCTCGCTTCTCTTCAATAAACTCAGATAATAAAAAACTCAAGAATTAAACGAAATAATTCTTGAGTTTAAAGACAAATTGCGTGCTGAATCAGTTCAGATACTTGTTTATGCTCTTTAAGAAATCATCCTTCTTTCTTCCGCCGACAATTACTTCAGCAATTTTTCCGCTCTTATCAATAATAAATGATGTTGGCACCGCATCAATATTTGCACCGTTAGATTCACCGAAAGCATCTACAACTTCCTGATTTCCATCAAGGATTGTATATGAAACGGGATTCGTCTTAAGAAAATCTTCCACTTTCTTCGAACCGGGTTGTTGGAATATGTTTACACCAATCATCCTGAACTTATCTGCCGGTAGTTCTTCTGAAATCTTTGAAAGGTCAGGCATTTCCTTTATACAAGGACCGCACCAGGTTGCCCACATATTAACAAATACAACTTTACCTTTAAGGTCATCTAAGGAAACTTGCTTGCCATCTTCCGTCCAGTAGAGATTTGGTGATTCCTTTTTGCCGGCAGCTTTCGCAACTTTTTCAATTTTATATAATTTAATATCATCATTTACTTTATTTGACGCGGTCTTGTTCTCTCCGGCCTGTGATTTTGTAAGTGCTTCTTTCTTTTCATTGTTTTTGTCAGAAGCTGTTTGCTTCACTTCATCTTTATTGCATGCAACAAAAATGACTGTAAAAAACATTAACAGCAGGATTGCTCTCAGGTTTTTCATTCGTTCGTTTTTTATTTATTCTTATAATTTGTTAACGCAAGAGTAATTTCCTTTGAATCCAGATTTGCAACTGAAGAGCAAATTACATTGTCCTTGAACCAAATAACGGCAACTGCATCTTTATCTTTCAGACAAGTAAACCAGTTAACGCCTTTGGACACGTTCTCCATGAAGTCAGGGCAAAGCACTATGTTTGAATTTTCTTGCATCACATGATCCTTACTGCCCTGTAAGGTATAAATGAAAGTATTCCCTTTCTTGTGAATGATGTGAGCAAGTTTTTCACCGTTAATTTCATTGCAGGTCCCGCCAACAAGTTCTGCGTCTTTTACATCAGGAACAAAGACTTTGAAGTCGAGATATTTATTCATTGAGTCAGCAAGTGTTCCGGCATTGTCACTTTTGATTTGCACAGGAACTTGTCCTGAAACAATCTTATCAAACACACTCCGTGAAACCGAAACAAGGTCGTTTTGAGCCAATACCGGATCCTTCTTTAAAAAAGATGAAATTCCAAATGCTGAAATTATTAACAATACGAACACAGCAGAACCGTAGAGAAAAAATCTTTTCAGACTATTCTTATGGTCATCAAGATTTGGAATTGGTTGCCTATTTTTAGCAGGAGGTGGAAGAGTGTTCACTATATCTTTTGAGGAAGCAAGTTTGATATAATCATCAATCTTAATGCCAATACTCTTTTGAAGATAAACTGGAACCTCAGTTCTTTTGTAAGTTTCTCTGAGCCGCCTCTTAACAAGCTTTTCAAAAACTAGCCTGTTGTGCAAATTCGGGTCCCTTAATAACCCTGACTCTATTTCATCTATTTCCTCGGGACTTTGAAGTTCACTGTCGATATAAGCTGAAAGCATCTCATATTTCCGAACTTCTTGTTCTTCACCCCCTTGTTTGTCGAGAGGGTTGTTGGTATTTGAATCAGACATCAGAAAGTGTGTAGTTTTTTTACTATATCAGTTAATTTGATTACTTGATTAGGTTGTTCTCCACGTCATATCCTCTCTCTTTTGCATAGCTGTACAGCTTTTGTTGAAGCATTTTTCTGCCTCTATGCAACCTGCTTCGGACAGTTCCGACAGGACATTGAATGAACTCTGCAATTTCCTCGTAGCTTAAACCTTCTATATCGCAAAGTATAACTACTGTCTTGAAGTCATCCTGAAGAGAATTCAAAGCTCTAGTAACATCATCATCCAGAAGGTTTGAAAAAACCTTTTCCTGCAAATCTGTGCTATCTAGTTTCTCTGACCGGATAGTATCAAAGTAATTTTCAATCTCGTGGTAATCCACTTTACCCGGCTCTCTTTGGTTCTTCCTGTATTTGTTTATGAACAAATTCTTCATTACCCGGAACAGCCATGCCTTACAATTGGTTCCTTTCTCAAACTTATCAAAAAATCTGAATGCCCTTAGAAAAGTTTCTTGCACAAGGTCGTCTGCATCAAGTTGATTCCCTGTTATCTTAAGCGCATAGCCATAAAGAATGTTCATGTGAGGCATAGCTTCAGCATCAAAGTCTATCTTCCTCTGAAGAAGCTTTTCCTCTGAAAGATTTTCTACTGTATCAGGAATCTCATCTCTGAATTCTTCCGGGACATCTAACTGCTCATCCCTTATTTCAACTTCTTCAGGTATTTTTGCCGGATCTGATGTCAAATTGAACTTATTATTCTGAATTATTGAAAATGAAACTACATATTACTTGATTCTTATGCAAGGAAAGAAAAGTATTCACAAGGATGCTGCGTAAACTGAAAACTGACTTAGTAAACGATTCTGTAAGAAAGTTATATTTGGATTTATTTGATGTGAGGGCGAGTAACGGGGCTCGAACCCGTGACATTCAGAGCCACAATCTGACGCTCTGCCTACTGAGCTATACCCGCCATTTTTACTTAGATAATTAAGCGGACAAACTACCGCCTCAAATAATTGATTGTAAATCAGGTAAAAACTGGCTCGACAGGTAGGACTTGAACCTACAACCCTTCGGTTAACAGCCGAATGCTCCACCATTGAGCTACTGTCGAATTTTAGCAAATATAAAGCTATTACAATTTTATAGCAATGTGATTCACCATTTTTTCAACATTTTTTATCAAAAATTTTAACTAACTGATTTATAAAGTTGCCACCAAGGTGTCCTCGGACTCGAATGATGCTCATGATGATAACCGAAAAAGTAACATGTAATCAGCGCCAAGAAGTGATTTTTCTTCTGTGATCTCGCATAATGCGGCGCATTCAGACCATCTTCAGGTCTTCTGTGGGGTAGATATGTCCCAAAATAGAATAGCTGCAATGAACTTAGCAAAGATGGTATTAGCCAAAAACTAATCACGTTTGATTCTTCAAATAAGTATATCAGTATGTTAAACTGAACTGCCATAATTGCTATCTGAAAAAGACTGGAATACCCATAAATGAACCGTCCAAACCAAATGAAAAAATTCTGTGATCCCTGACAAAAATCAGGATCAGTTATTCCGGTTGGGTTCGAATGATGCAAGAAATGATTCTTCTTAAGTCTGTTGAAAGAAAATCCGGCAAACAAGAAAGTCGAAAGGATGCCTATCATATCATTTACTCTCTTGTTTCGAGATACTGTACCATGCATTGAGTCATGCGCCGTTATAAATAAACCTGTATAAAGAAATGTTGATAATGCAATTCTCAAGTAGTATACTGGACTTGAAAAATCAACTACACCAGAGCTTAAAGAATTGTACAGCAATAAAGACCAGCACGAAACTATGGTTACTGAAATAATGATTCCCATGAATGTTGAATTTGACTTTTTAAAATACAATTTTCCCGTTAATTAACAATGAACATCAATAGAATGAGTGCAGACCCGATAACAGTTTCAGAACTTTCAGGAAGAATCAAGTCGGTTTTGGAAAGTGACTTTCAATTTGTGAATGTAACGGGAGAGATTTCCAACTTTAAGCATCACACATCAGGGCATTTTTATTTTGCTCTAAAGGATGAACATGCTCAGATAAGCGCACTAATGTGGAGTTCCAGGAACAGGCAATTAGGTTTCAAGCCGGAGGACGGTATGAAAGTCAATGTGAAGGGAAGGGTCACAGTTTATGAAGGCAGAGGAACTTATCAGATTGATGTTTTCGAGATTAGCAAGGCAGGGGTGGGCGACATATACATTGCAATTGAAAAGCTGAAGTCAAAATTGAAAGCAGAAGGATTATTTGATGCAGTGCATAAGAAGAAATTGCCTCAGTTTCCCGAGAGGATTATATTGATAACTTCTGAAACAGGTGCTGCACTTCAGGACTTCTACAGGGTTTCATCAAGAAGGTATCCGGTTGTCAAACTCATGCTCATAAATTCCAAGATGCAGGGTAATGAATCGGCAATTGATATTGTAAGAGCATTAAGAAAAGCAAATGAAAGGAAGTATTCTGCAGACATTATTGTTCTCACAAGAGGCGGTGGATCAATTGAGGACCTTTGGGTATTTAATGATGAGAGTATTGCGCGGGCAATTTTTGATTCCGGTGTTCCAGTTGTTTCTGCAATAGGTCATGAGATAGACTTTACAATAGCCGATCTTGTTGCTGACCTTAGAGCTCCGACGCCTTCGGCTGCTGCAGAAATGATTCTTCCGGATGTAAATGAACTTCGGAGGAATGTTGATGATTTGGAAGATGATCTTAGCCAGGATGTTCGCGATAAATTTGTGTTGCTTGCAAAATCGCTGAGAAGCATTGAACAAAGTTATCACTTCAGAAAGCCTGTTGAGAGAATTAAAGATCTGAAGTTGATTCTTCAAACAATAAGTCAGAGTCTGAAAAATAATGTATCCGAGAGATTTGCCAAAACAAGATCCTACTTAGACAATACTGAGAAAAGCTACCACTTCAAGAAACCAGCTGATAGTATAAGAAATGCTAAGCTGAAACTTGACGAAACAGCTAAGTCAATGAAAGAAATCCCTGAATTCAGAATCAAAGCGATACATACATCTTTAAACTCAATAGACTCTCTTTTGAAAAGTCTGAATCCTGATAATGTACTTAAACGCGGATTCACATTGGTCTTAAGAGATAAAAAGATTATTCAAAGGAGTTTCCAGTTGGAGAAAGGAGATAGTATCGATATCAGATTCTCAGACGGAACAATACCGGCAATTATAAACAATAAAACAATTGAGAATTGAAAACAAAGAAAAACAAAGAAGCCGAGATCGAAAGCTTTGAAAATGCTTTCAAGAAGCTTGAAACAATTATGCACAGACTCGAGAATGAAATTCCGGAATACTCTATTGACAGAATTCTTGAAGAATACGAAGAGGGTGTAAGACTTCTCAAGATATGTCGCGATAAACTTCGTGACGCGGAACTGCGTATAGAAAAAATTGGAACTGAAGATGAAGGTCAGAAATAGTATATTGCACAAAGTTTAAATTTTCTATATGAGTGATTTTGATTTAAAGCAGACAAAGTTTCTGAAGGATGTAAATTATCCCGTTGATTTAAGGAAGCTAAATCTAATGGACCTTAGGGGATTGGCTGATGAAGTACGTGAATATCTGATAGATACAATTTCAAAAATTGGTGGTCATTTAGGAGCTTCGTTGGGTGTTTGTGAATTAACACTTGCTATGCATTATGTATTCAATACTCCTGAAGATAAGATTGTCTGGGATGTAGGTCATCAGGGTTATATACACAAGATACTTACGGGAAGAAAGGAAGCCCTCAAGAACATACGTCAGAAGGATGGCATCAGCGGTTTCCTTAAGAGAAGTGAAAGCGAGTATGATGTTTTTGGAGCAGGGCATGCTACAACTTCCATTTCTGCAGCGCTCGGAATTGCAACTGCTAGAGATTTCCTCGGAAAGAAGAATAAAGTGATTGCAGTGATTGGTGATGGCTCAATGACCGGAGGAATGGCTTACGAAGCAATGAATAATATAGGACTTCTGAAGAAAGATATTATAGTTGTTCTTAACGATAACAAGATGTCAATCGCACCTAATGTGTGGTCAGTTCAGAATTACTTCAATGAATTGATGACAAATGACACCTACAATAAATTCAGATCAAAGGTTTGGGAATTGACCGGAGTTCTTGATAAGAAATCAAGCGACAGATTGAGGAAAGTTGCTGCGAGAATTGAAGGCGGTTTGAAGGGTGTTATAACTCCCGGAATGCTCTTTGAGGCACTTGGCTTCAGATATTTCGGCCCCGTCAACGGCCACAATGTGGTAAATCTTGTCAAGATGTTTGAAGAGTTGAATAAAATGACCGGACCATTGCTTCTGCACATTATCACGGAAAAAGGAAAAGGTCCTTCGTATGCAGTAGAGCATCCTCAAAAGATCCATGCTCTGAATCCGTTCGATAAGTCCACAGGAATTGAACATAAGAAATCAGTAACTCCTACTTATACAAAAGTATTTGGCGAAGCTTTAGTTGAGCTTGCAAAAGAAGACAAGAAGATAGTTGCCGTGAATGCGGCAATGCCGGATGGTACAGGTTTGAACTATATGCAAAATGAAATCCCGGACAGATACTTCGATGTAGGTATTGCCGAGCAGCATGGCATTACTTTTTGCGCCGGACTAGCAACAGAAGGGTTCACTCCTGTTGCAGCAATTTATTCGACTTTCCTTCAACGGGCGTTTGATCAAATAATTCATGATGTTGCTTTGCAAAAACTACCGGTTGTCTTTGTACTTGACAGGGGAGGCCTAGTTGGTGCTGACGGAGCAACACACCATGGAGTCTTCGATCTTACATATCTGCGGCTTGTTCCCGGAATGGTGCTTATGGCTCCAAAGGATGAAAATGAATTGAGGAATATGCTCTATACTGCAACTCAATACAAACGCGGTCCAATTGCTATGAGATATCCTCGCGGCAATGTTGAAGGTGTTGAAATTGGTAAGTTCAACAGTATTGAAATCGGAAAATCAGAAGTAGTTAGAGAAGGCAAAGACGTTGCTATTCTTGCCGTAGGAAATATGGTAAATAATTCTCTGAAGGCAGCTGAATTATTGGAAAAGGAAAACATCAGCGTTCATGTTGTGAATGCAAGATTCATTAAACCACTTGACAGGGAAATGCTGTTTGATGTCTTTAACAGATTTCACAAAGTCCTGACAGTTGAAGACAATACAATTGTTGGCGGATTTGGAAGCGCAGTTAGTGAGTTTGCTGCTCAATACGGATTCAAGAATGATATTCTCATACATGGGATTCCTGACAGATTCATTGATCATGGTAAGCCCGAAGAACTGCATCATGATCTGAAGATTGATGCTGTGGGAATTTCAGAAGTAGTGCTTGAGTTTACAACGAAAAAAACTCAGCATGCTTAGAAAGTCAAATTTATTGTTCATAGCAATCCTGTCTGTAGCCGTTTTTTCATGCGGTGACAGTTCAACTGATGCAGGCTCTGCACCTGAACTATTACTTAGTGCAGAAGGACTAGTTGAACACCTTGGCGGAGATTGTTCGGCAGTTCAGATCAGAACCAGGAGTCTCGGAAGTGCTGATTTGTCTCAGTTCAGCAAGTTGAAAATTGATATAAACGGGTCTTCGGATGCTGATCTTTCAAGCATTCAAATGTACTATGTTTCAAATGATGAGCAAATGTTCCTGTTAGATCTTAGAAACCGGGATGAAATTAACAATACACAGTCTCTTGAAGTTACCTCACCGGATCATGCCGGAGAATTGTATACAAGAGTTACACTAAAATCATCTGTCTGCACAGGGCAGATCTATTACCTTACCCTCAGGGATGTAAGGGTTTACGGAATTAAATAAATCCTGCATTGCAATTAACTGACCTCATTTTAAATAATTCAAATCAGCCGCAGAGTCTTACTGCTTTTGAGAAGCCGGATAACGACAAGAAGGTTTTTATTGAGACGTTCGGATGTCAGATGAATTTTTCTGACACCGAAATTGTGCTCGGCGTAATGAGCAGATTTGGATACAACGAGACTCTTTCTGCCGAAGAATCGGACGTGGTTCTGTTAAATACCTGCAGCATTAGGGAGAATGCCGAAAGAAAAATATATAAGCGGCTCGATGACCTTAAGTTTCTCAAAAGACGAAATCCCAACATCATAATCGGTATATTGGGATGCATGGCTGAGAGGCTGAGAAAAGATCTGCTGCAAGACAGAAAATGTGTTGATATTATAGTTGGACCCGATGAATACCGGAGAATTCCTGAACTCATAGACAATGTGCTTGAAACAGGTGAAAAAGGAATTGCAGTAAAGCTTTCGAGAGTTGAGACCTATGATGATATTGCTCCGCTGCGGAGAGAAGGAGTAACGGCATGGCTTTCAATAATGAGAGGATGCGATAAGTTTTGTACTTATTGTGTTGTACCATTCACTCGCGGAAGAGAAAGAAGCAGAAGACTAGAAGGAATAGTTGATGAGGCAAAACGTTTGTCAGATGAAGGTGTAAAGGATATTTGGCTGTTGGGTCAGAATGTCAACTCATACAGATACGAAAGTCATGATTTCCCTGACCTGCTTAGAGCCGTAGCTTCAGAGTTGCCTCATGTCAGAATCAGATACACGACCTCTCATCCTTATGACCTCTCCATCAAGCTGCTTGAGACGATGGCTGAGTTTGAAAATATTTGCAAGTATATTCATCTTCCTGTCCAATCCGGATCAGACAGAATTCTTTCATTGATGAACCGCCTCTATACCGTAGAACAATATATGGAGGTGATGAGCACTGCAAAGATGATGATGCCTGATATAGGTTTATCAACTGACATAATTTCATGTTTTCCGGGAGAAACAGAAGAGGAACATAATATGACTCTCGATGTAATAAGAGAAGTTCGATATGACGGTGCATTTACGTTCTTATATTCACCAAGAGAAAACACTAAAGCGTTTTCAATGCCTTTTGATATTCCTGATGAAGTGCGCAAGAGAAGAATTGACGAGATAATCACATTGCAGAGAGAGATCTCTTTTGATATCAACAAAAAAATGATAGGAAAGACAAAGAGAGTTCTGATAGAATCATTCAGCAAGAAGTCTGATGAATTCTTAATGGCAAGGACTGACTGTAACAAGTCAGTCATAATTCCCGCAAAAAACACAATCTCTCATTCCCATTACTCATCAAGCACTGGATCAGTTTCAATAGGTGAATTTGCAGATGTTCTGATAACAAAGGCAAATTCAGCAACTCTGTTTGGTGACCCGGTTATTGAAAACATTCCAACAATCTCATAATTCTGATTTGGCTGATATACTGAGCGTATTGGCATTTAAAGTGTTTGGCTTTTTGATACGGCTGTTGCCGTTATTGCTCGTCAGAAAGATCGGTGTATTAATAGGTAAGTTTTTTTTTATCTGCTTCCGATAAGAAAGCAGGTAGCACTCGCAAATCTTCAGATCTGCTTTCCTGAAAAAGACCTCGATTGGAATCTCAACATTGTCAAAAAATCCTATATTAATCTTTCAATAGATCTTGTTGAATTCCTCTATCTGCCTGATTTCGATTCAAACAAAATCAGAGAAAATGTTTTTTTTGAGAACATTTTGGAAATGAGTAGTGCAATTGAAGAAGGCAATGGAGTCTTCTTTCTCAGCGGACACTTTGCTAACTGGGAACTCATGGCCTTTTCTTTTCCGTCACTCACAGGACATCCGCTCAACATAATTACAAAAAGACAGGCAAGCAGAAAACTCAATACTCTCATTAACAAGTATCGCGCATTAAGCGGAAATAAGTTGATAGAAACGGGCATGACTCTGAAAGAAGCAATTAGAGTTGTAAAGAAAAAGGAGCCTGTTTGTTTTCTTGTAGATCAGGCAGGGCATCCGGACTATTCTGTCTATACTCATTTTTTCGGAAAAAACGTTGCCTCCTTCGGAGGACCTGCTAAGCTTGCATTGTCAGAAAAACCGGTGTTGTTGTTTTCTTATATGGTCAGAAGTCCGAACTTTACTTACACGGTTTATACACGCAAAATAAGCTATGAGAAATTCCACGACAGATCAGAGGAAAGCGTGAAGCAATTATCGCAGATGATTCAGCTTGAAATGGAAAAGGCGATTACAGAATTTCCTGAACAATGGCTTTGGTTTCACAAACGATTCAAGCATACTCGGTAAATAGATTGAAACGAATACTTATCATACAAACAGCATTCCTGGGTGATCTTGTCCTGACATTGCCTGTGATTCAGATAATTAAGGAAAAGCTTCCCGATGCAGAAGTTGATGTGCTGGTTATCCCGTCAACTGCCGAATTACTCAATCACAATTCTTTGATAAGAAAAGTGATTATATATGATAAGAAAATTTCAGGCATTGGGAAGTTGCTAAAGATTGCCAATGAACTCCGTAATAGTTCTTATGATGTGATTATCTCTCCACATCGCTCAGCCAGGTCTGCATTGATAAGCTACTTGTCATTTCCCGATCTGAGCATTTCATTCGATACTTCAACATTAAGCTTTCTGTATAATGAGACTGTAAAGTATGAAAAGGGGATACATGAAATACAAAGAAATCTAAAGCTCCTCGACCCTTTGGGCATTTCTGAAAGTGTAATTGTCAGACCTGAATTGTTCATAAGCAATATTGAAAGAGAGTCAGTTGATGAAGTCTTGGATGGTTTAGATGTGCCAACCGGAGAAAAGTTTGTTACAATAGCTCCGGGCTCTGTATGGTTTACAAAGAGGTTCCCGGAAAGTAAGTTTATTAACATCTGCAATTTCTTATCAGTTGAAGGTATCAAAACTATTTTGATTGGCGGCATGAGTGATTTTGAAACAGCGGAGCGAATTGTTGAAGGTTGCAGGAGTCCTTTAATAAATAGCGTTGCCGGCAAATTGTCGGTACTTGAATCCGCAGAACTCGTTCGAAGGTCATCTGTCCTATTAACAAACGATTCTGCACCACTACATATTGGAAATGCAGTAAATACCCCTGTTTATGCCATCTTCGGTTCAACCGTTCCCGGCTTTGGATTCTATCCTTACGGAAAGCCTGATAATATTTTTGAAGTAAACGGATTGTCATGCAGGCCCTGTGGAATCCATGGCAGAACAAACTGTCCTGTGGATACACTTGACTGCATGAAGATGATTAATGAATCGAATGTTACGGAAAAAATTATTTCATTAGTCCGACAAGCATAGTTTCAATTTTCCCGAAATCTCTTTTTCACCAAAAGCCTCACCGTTCTCATTCATTCGCTTGATAAGATCATCTATGATAGCTCTTCCTTCTGATTTCATATCGTCTCTCAAAAATCCTGAGAAAACCGGCTCTCCAAGCAGAGCATGATTGATCTCAGCTTCTTTGTTGTGTTCATCCAGCTCGGTAAAATAGACTACCCTGAATTTCTTGTTGAAATCTCCTTCGCGGTAGATCTCAAACATAGTCTTGTCAGATTGGAATATCATCCTATTTCAGTTTATTTGTTTCAATAATTCTTTTAATGTATTTGCCGATCATGTCAAACTCGATGTTGACTGTATCTCCCGGTTTTGCATTGCCAAGTGTTGTTACTTCTAGAGTATGTGGAATAATTGCTACCTTAATCAAAGTAACGGTCTTTTTGGTCTTTAGGATTTCCGCAACAGTAAGACTGATGCCGTCAATAGATATAGAACCGACATAGATCACACTGTCTCCGAGCTTCGCAGGAAATTCAATGAAGATTTCCCAGCTTCCGTCTAAAATGTTTATCTTTGTGATCTTTCCTGTAGTGTCAACGTGACCCTGCACAAAATGTCCGTCGAATCGCGCTCCTGCAGACATTGCTCTCTCCAGATTTACAAGGCTTCCTTTCTTGAGCAGTCCGAGATTTGTCTTCTTCAACGACTCTGCCATAGTATCAAACGAAAAACTGTTTGCATCCTTTGATGTAATGGTCATGCATGCGCCGTTGATCGCAATACTGTCGCCAATCTTTTGCTTCTTGAGATAGCCATTGGCATTAGGTTCAATTGAAAGCCGAATGCCTGATCCTTCTTTGGTTCTTGATTTTACTTTTCCTGTTGTTTCAACTATGCCTGTGAACATTGTCGTATTGAATTAAGATATCGTTTCCGATTGATTTGTGTTTTTTCAAAATAAGTTCCTTTGAAGAACTTAAACTCCTGATCGATAGATCGTCAAACGCGGAAATTCCTGTGCCAATGATTTTAGGTGCCACAAAAAAATACAGATCATCATAAAGCCGTGATTTGAGGAATTGCGAAAACAAGTATCTGCCTCCTTCCACAATCAGACTCGCAATATTGAGATCATATAGCTCATTCAGAATATTCTTCGCCGGAAATATTCCTTTGACCTCTTTAACCTGGACTGCCCTGACGGGTATGTTCTTCTTTCGTTTCAACGCTTTTGCAGATGCAAGAATAATTGTCCTTTCTTTAAGCTCATCTGTAAAAAGAGATAAACTGTGCGGCAGTCTAAGCTCCGGATCAATTACTACCCTTAATGGGTTTCTTCCACTTGTCAATCGTGAATCAAGCTTTGGGTTGTCATGCATTGCAGTATTAGCACCAATAAGAACTGCATCATATTTCGAGCGCATACTGTGTACAACTCTACGCGATGCTTCAGAAGTAATGTACTTCGATTCATTATTGCCAAGTGCAATCTTCCCGTCAATACTCTGCGCAATTTTAAGTGTAACATAAGGTCGCTTCAGAGTTACATAAGTCGTGAAGAATTTGTTCAATTCCTCACATTTCTCCTTGAGTACATTCTCGTAAACTCTGACACCGGATTGCTTAAGAATTTTCAGTCCTTTTCCGTTCACATTTTCAAACGGATCTTTCATACCAACATAAACGGCAGATGGAGATTCTTCGCTCAGCATAACTGCGCAAGGACCTGTCTTTCCAGTATGAGCACAAGGCTCAAGATTGACATAGACTTCAGAGCCCTTCACATCAAACCCATTCCTCTTAGCATCCTGAACCGCATTCACTTCAGCATGAGCTTCACCAAATCTCTTGTGATATCCCTTACCGATGATCCTTCCATCTTTTACTATAACACATCCTACAAGCGGATTTGGGGAAACAAAACCCGCACCTTTTTTTGCAAGCTTAATGCATTCCGCCATATACTTCTCTTCAAGTGTCATTAAGATGTCCTGCGAAGACTTGAAGTAACGCTATCCGGATTATCTCTATGGTAAATGTAAGTCGGGTATTCAAATCTTTGAACTTTGTGATCAACACTGACTCTCTTCACAAATTCAGAATCATGTGAATAAATATTCTTAAATCCGCCGGAATTCATAAAAACTTCTCTTTTCCCGAATAATGTGCCGCCAATGATGCATTCGTTTATGTGAATCAGTTTGCTCATGTCATTAGCATCGGGTATCAGAAAATCATCTTCATTACCGTCAGCCAGCAAAGCAGGGGAGTGAAGCAAGTCAATTTCCTGATTGCGATTCATGTGATTAACTCGAAGCTCAATATGTTCAGGCGAGTATTCATCGTCCGCATCAAGAAATGTTATAAACATTCCTGTAGTATTTGTGATGCCTGCATTGAGTGATAGCGGATGCTTCCTGTTGGAATGACGCATGTATTTGAAATTGTCATTCTCTCTCAGATATGGAAAAAGAACTTCAAATGTCTTATCAGTGCTTCCGTCATCAATCAAAAACAGTTCGTAATCCTTAAATGTCTGACTTAATACAGAGCTGACCGATCTATCCAAAAACTTCTCGCTGTTATAAGTTGCCAATACAATAGAAACCTGATATTGCTTCATTTCAGTTACCACTGTATTTTCCTGGCACTGCCCGGTATCTTAAGCCGATAGCTAAGCTTGCCGGGATTAAAATCTTCTATCTTATAACTTACCCAGATGTATTGTTTTTCCTTAGGACGAACAAGATGAATCTTCTTGGGGAAATAAATGCCGTCGCTTTCATAGAATTCATCATAGGTAATTTCAAGTACCATTTTTCCTTTGCTGTCGTAACTCTGAATTCTTGTGACGTAAAAATACTCTGAGTTTATTTTGTAACGTATTGTGGATGAGCCAACTATTTGCTCAAGCAGATAGTGATCTTCACCTTCGGAGATGCTGTAGTTCGAAGTATCCTTGTCTGAAATGATGAAGCTGCCCGAAAGTGCATTTACAAGATCATCAAACTCAACTTTCATCTTTAAAATGATTCCCAGATTTCTCTGCGTGGAAGGGCCTCTGATCACTTTGTTTTCTGATGCATTGTAATAGGTGAATTCATTTCTTGTGACAAGCACATCGGCTATATCAATTCCGAATGGACCTTCTATCTTTGTATAAAGACTGTCCGGCCTGTTTATGCTCACAGTCAGAGAGCCGGTATTTGAGAGTGTCGGAGTGTCAATTGATATTTCACCTTCTGCATTGAGTGATGACAATCTGCCTGCACTTTCATTTACTCTTCGTGAAAGGTCTGCAAAAGAAATCCGGCTTTTGTTTGTAAGCTCAGGCGAAGAACTGCATGATGCTACCGTAACAGCAACTGCAACCAACAATAAAGTTCTCGCTAAACGATTTATACAGATACCTGACATTCTGAAATGAAACGTTTTATAATGCTTGATGAAAATATGTCTGTCGGCTCCATTCTTTCCGGATGCCATTGTATTCCAAGAAGAAAAGGTTTGTCTTTTGGATCTTCATACTCAAGTCCTTCAACAATACCATCAACAGAGCGGCAATTTGGTGTTAGGCCGTTTCCAAGTCTGTCAACTGCCTGATGATGATAGCTGTTTACAGTTCCTGAATCGGTGCCCGTTATTTCATGCAACAGTGTACTCTCAAAAATTCTAATTTCATGAAGCCTGGGATTGCCGTCCGGGAATCTGGAGTGATCAGTTCCTCTCTGATCCAGTATGTCATAAATAAGGCTTCCGCCAAAATAGACATTCATAAGCTGCATCCCTCTGCAAATCCCAAGCACGGGTTTTCCTGATGCTAATGCCATTTCAAGTATCTTAAGTTCAAAACCATCCCGCTCCGGTTTATAGGTTCCTTTCGTTTCAGCTGTATCCCAGTCGCAATACAATTCAGGATAAATGTCAACGCCGCCGGTAAGTATCAGACCGCTGCAATTCTCTAAGTTCTTATATCCGGAAACACTTTCTTCGTAATCCAGTAATTCATACTTCACTCCAAAATAGTCGAGCCAATCGAAGTAGAATTTCAATTTTGTATCGGTTTTAGCAATACCTATCATAAACCTGCGATCCTGTCAATTTTGTTTGTAAGTTTTTCAATATCATTGCCGAATTCCGGTTTGACTTTCAGATATACAATATCCAATTCATCAAAACTATTCCTCAATGTCTTTATTTTAGTGAAGTCTTTTTGCGAAGTTACAAATATTTCTTTCCCTGTGAATTTCCGTTTCAAAACATCTATATCGGCATCAGTATAGTCATGGTGATCTTCAAATCCTATTTTATCCGCAACATTCATTCCCAATGCCATTGCAGAAGAAAAGAAAGAGTCATTGTCAGCCAAACCGGAAAACAAGATAACATCTTCATCTATTGTTTGCAAAATAACGTTTTCCATATCTACAAAGTATTCAGATTTATACCTCATTGTAAAATGATCTATTCCGGATTCCTCAACAAACTTGATAGATGGATAATTGTTCCCTTTGTTGTTTTGAATGATCATTCCTGCTCTCTCAATAGAACGGATGCTTTCTCTCAGATTGCCGGAGGGAATTGTCCATTTATGAGAACATGGATTTCTATAATAATCATCTGCATTCATCAACACTATGTCCAGATCTCTGGCAATCTTTCTGTGCTGAAAAGCATCATCAAGAACTACTATATCAACATCAAACTCTCTACATACCAAATCAATTGTTTCGCTTCTGTTACTTCCTGCGGCAACTACAAAATTTCCCCTGTGAATACGTAGAAGTTCTTCCGATATCATTTGAAGTTCATCACCGGATTCACTGAGATCTGCAAGTATCTTGTGTCCGTCACATACAATCACTGAATTTGTGGACTCTCTTCCGTATCCTCTGGATATTACGGCAACATTTCTGCCCTTCTTTATAAGATAATCTGAAACCCAGATGCTTAAAGGAGTCTTGCCTGTGCCGCCCGTAGTAATATTGCCGATCGAAATTACAGGAACAATCTTTTTTACTATGCTGAAAAGTCCTTTGTCATAGAAATAGTTTCTTACAGACATTACTGCAGAATACATTAACGACAATGGCAACAATGCAATACAGATTATTTTACTTCTTTTCATAGGTCACATTTCATCAGCAAGTGACTTCTTGTATTCATCAAGCTCAGTGCCTGTGAGCATCTTCGTATAGTGCCGCGGTTTGCCGAATGTTATTGAGCACTCCGCTAACGGGTAGGGAATTTCAAATTTGTCCCAGCTTTTTTCCAATGTCTTTTTGGAGGAGTATTCAACTTTGACAGGAACAATTGGTATTCCATTCTTATATGATAGCAGTAGCGCTCCGTTCTTAACATATCTTGCAGGCCCTCGAGGACCATCAGGAGTAATTACTGCAGAATTGCCTTTGCTTACAAATACGGAAAGATCATTCAATGCTTCTTTCCCACCGGCGGAACTTGAACCACGAAACAGATTATAGTTCCAACCATACAAGAGCTGTGACAAGAGCTCTCCGTCCTTGCTCATTGAAACCAAAGCGCCCGGCTTAAGCTTTCTTAGTGCAAACCATCCTCCAAGCATTTTACCGTGCCAGAAAATGTAGATTGCGTTTTGGGACGTATCAAGTTCAGCATTTGCTCTTACTCTAATGCTTCTCATCAACAGATCTACAAGTGCTGGAGCAAGTTTCCCGGCAGTCTGATTCATATTGAAATGCCAACGAGTGAACAAATCTGTTTTGCGGCATTAAGTGAAGCATCTTCATGTCCAAGAATATGTCTCAGTTCCTTGAACTCACTACACTGAGTTTCCGAGTATTTTTTGTCTTCGAGAAGCCGTGATGCTTCTTTGAAAATGTTCTCGGCAGTCATATCATATTGCAGAAATTCTCTCACTGCCGGCTTATCCAGAAGTATGTTTACAATTGAAATATATTTTACATCAACGAGTGATTTGCCAATAGCGTAATTCACAGGACCGGTCTTATAAACAACCAGGAATGGAGTGCCAATCAATGCGCATTCAAGTGTTGAAGTTCCTGACTTCGTTATGACAATGTCAGAATTTAGAATAGATTCATAATTAGCATCAAGGTTGTGAGGTGTGTAAATCAGTTTGTAGTTTTCAATACCACTGAACCGTAAGTAGAATTCTTTATCAATGTGCGGATTGCACAGGATCCTGATCTCACAATTGAATTTTTCAGTCAACAACTTAGCGGAATCAATCAATGTGGGAAGTATTGATTCAACCTCTGATCTTCTGCTTCCTGGCAAAAGGCTAATGATAATCCTGTCAGTTTTCTTCTTCTGATGCCTCGAAAGAAATGAATCTATTCGTTTAATCAAAGGATGCCCGACATAAACAGATTCCATTCCTTCTTTCCTGAAAAAAGGTACCTCAAACGGAAAGACAACCAGCAAGAGATCAATAATCTTCTGCATTTTCTTTATCCTGCTTTTATGCCATGCCCATACCTGTGGTGAGATATAATAAACTATTTTGCCGGAGTAAAATTTTTTTATCTGCTCAGCAATTCTCAGATTGAATCCGGGAAAATCAACCAATATAACTGCATCGGGATTCTGCTCTCTGATTGAATCGACCGTTGACTTCATTATTTTCTTGATAGTAAATGCATTCCTCATCACTGATGTGAATCCAATAAAGTTGACATCATTAATATCGTAAAGGGTCATGACTCCTGATCCACGCATTTCCTTTCCGCCGATTCCTGTGAATCTCGATTCCGGGCATATGCTGATAATTTCCTTCACAAGACATGATGAATGCAGGTCGCCGGATGCTTCGCCTGCAATTATGAAGAAGTCCGGCATGATAGAAATATTCTTATTGTTGATTGATTAAGTTGAAAGAAAGTGTGGAACTCGGATACGCATCTCATCCGATAATACTTTCTGCTGCTTCCTCACCGGAATTGATTGCCCCCTCCATAAATCCCTGCCAATCAGCAAGATGCTCTCCTGCAAAATAAATGTTGCCTGCCTTCTCTTTGATCACCGGCATCACGGAGAACCATTGTCCCTTTCCATAAAGTGCATAAGCACCTTTTGAATACTCATCGCTTCCCCAGTAATAATTTACATTTTCCAGAACATATTTCTTAACATCGCCGGCAGGAAGTTCAAGCGATGAGGCAACGGTATTTATCCTCTGTTCTTTGTTCATCTTGGAAAACATGTCTGCCTTGTCGCCAATTGTATATGAAATGAGAATTCCATTTTTTTCTTTCTGATTCTTTGTCGCATGATAGAAGTAATGTGAAAAGGTATCGGTGAGAATGCTGTATCCTTCTTCATCCCAAAATCGCTCGCTGAATAACGTTGCGCATTTGTTGATCCTGGCATACTGAAGCGAATTTATCGCTTCAATTTTTTCCTTTGGCAAAGCCGGATCCCAGTTTATCTTCATCAGCGAATATGTGGGTGCCGTACATACAAGATAATCACATTCAAGAGTTTCACCGTTGTCACACTGAACTGATATCACGCTGCCGCTTTTGACTGACAAGACCTTGACTCCAAGCTTGATGTTCTCTTTCCCCAGATCATTTGCCATTGCATCAATTATAGAAGAATTTCCATTCTTTGCCTTGAAGTCCATTTCGTTGTTGGCGCTTGACTCGGCATACTCAGCAAGCGCCGCATAGGCGGAGACAAATCTGATTGACTCACCAAAGTCTGTACTGTCAGCATACTCTCTTATATCAAGGTCTTTGTCAGAGATTCCGTTGTTTACAAGAAATCTCCACCAGTCCATTTTATCCAGCATCTTTTTGTCCTGTTCGCTCATTTTAGCATAATCCTCAATGATCCTGTCAAACTTCTCTTTCCACTCGGCGCTGTAACTCCATTCACCCGGTTTGTAGAATTTGTTTTCGTAGATGAGTCTGTCGCGGAAAGTGTTGTCCTCAATCTCTATTCCGTATTTCTTGCAGAGATCAATTACTCTTGGATGTGAGGCTCCAATCCATTCTGCTCCAAGCTCAATGACCAGCTCCGGATTAGTGTCAGGCCTGTATGAGAATACCCTTCCGCCGGTTCTCTTTCGAGCTTCTATCACGGTCACATCAAGCCCGTTATTCTTAAGCATAAGAGCGCTCGATAGTCCCGCAAATCCCGCTCCTATGATTATAACCCTTTTCTTCTTTAAGATGCTGAAACCGAATGAATTCACCGGTATTGCAGATGCTGCTGCCAGTAAGGATGCCTGTTTGAGAAACTCACGTCTGGTAGTCATGGAATTTTTTAAGAAAATAGTTAATTGAAGATACTTTAAAAACACATTCAAGATTTTTACATACAATTTCTGCAATTACAATTGTAGATTAATTTCCAAAAATTAATTAATTGATTTGCCTTCAGTAAAAAACGTAACATGTCTTTCCCTTGAACACAAAGCGCCGCAATCGGCACTCAGGAAACTGGCAGAGAAAACTTTTGCCGGGTCATTCGCTGACCTTGACAGGCTGCTTGAGTCATTTGAAAACTCTGAAATAAAGGAAAGAAATCTTTGTGTGCCGATAGAATACTTCAGCTCTCACAAGACATTCAGTGAGCGAAACGAAGATTATGTAAGGCTTGCCACAGAACTTACCTCTCAATCTGTTAAAGCTTGTTTAGAAAATAGCGGAGTCAGCACAGCAGAAGTTACAGATTTTATTTTTGTGTCAAGCACCGGACTTTCAACACCCAGTATAGACGCATTAGTAGTAAATGAACTAAAGCTGAATCAGAACATCACGCGAATTCCTATGTGGGGACTCGGATGTGCCGGGGGAGTTGCAGGTATTGCTCTTGCCTGCAAGTTAGCAAAGGCAGATCCTGATGCAATTGTACTTGTGGCAGCAACTGAACTTTGCTCACTTACTTTTATTAAAGGTGACATGTCGAAGAGTAATCTCATTGCCACAGGGCTATTCTCTGACGGCATTGCCGCTGCATTGATTTGCGGTGATTCGGCAGCAGAGAAAATTAAAGGAAGCTTTGACCTGAGGTATCTGGACTCAAGAAGCAGAATATACTATGATTCAAAAGATGTGATGGGATGGGAAATAAAGGATGAGGGTTTCAAGGTGGTATTCTCTAAGGATATACCTAATATCGTTTCAATGCAAGTTAAGGATGACGTTCGCTCTTTCATTGATTCAAGAAATCTCACGATATCCGAGATCAGTAATTTCATCATCCATCCGGGTGGAGTTAAAGTAATTGATGCTTATGTAAGATCATTGGACATTGAAAACATAAAATTTGCAAACACGCGGTCGGTGCTACAGAAATTTGGAAACATGTCAAGTGCAACTGTTTTATATGTACTGAATGAGTTCAGCCAAAATGGATTTACTAAAGGCAAAAGTCTAATGGCCTCATTGGGTCCCGGCTTCACAAGTGAACAAATTCTTTTTGAACTAATTTAAAGAGAGTATCAATTTTAAATTTCACTCGGGGCATTCTAAGTGTGCATCGCAGTAAAATCAATTGAAAATATTTCATTCCGGCAATTTGCTGATTCAATCTAATATAATCCTGAGTTTAATTTTATGATTCTATTCACAGCAGTAATGTCTTTTCTAATCATTCAGAGGTTGGTAGAACTGTCTATATCTTCACGCAATGTCAGAGCAATGCTGAAAGAAGGAGGGATAGAATATGGAAAGGAACATTACAAATACATTGTGGTGATGCATTCACTGTTTATAATTTCTATGCTCACAGAATATCTGCTGAGAGATCATTATGGGAAATTGAATGATATTAGTTATTTGTTTTTGGTATTTTTCATTTTTCTTCAGGCAATGAGAGTTTGGGTGATCACTTCACTCGGAAAGTTCTGGAGTACAAGAATAATAAGGGTTCCGGGAAGTGAACTTGTCAAAAAGGGTCCATACAAATTCCTGAAACACCCAAATTATCTTGTAGTATCCCTGGAAATTTTTTGCCTGCCCATGATTTTCGGACTGTATTACACGGCAGCTATTTTCACAATATTGAACGCTTTGATCCTGTATATGAGAATCAAAGAGGAAAACAAAGCATTAAAGATATAAGAATGAAAGTTAAACTAAGGGAAATTTGTCACGGTCGCAGCGGCGACAAAGGTGATGCGGCAAACATTGGATTGATCGCATACAATGAGGAAGATTATAAGCTCATTGAAAGGGAAGTGACCGCAGAAAAAGTAAAGAAATTTTTTGAGGGTATCTGCTATGGCGATGTTAAGAGGTATGAAATGCCGAACATTAAGGCGCTGAATTTTGTACTCAACAATACTCTTGGCGGAGGCGGAACAGTATCTCTGAAACTTGATGCGCAAGGGAAGACTCTCGCATCGGCTTTGTTAAAAATGGAAATTGAAAAATAAATATTAAGAATGTTTGATCAGCAAAAGTATAGACTAAAGGATTGCAAAGAGAAAATCAGCTCTTTGAGGAGGTTTCTTTGAAATCGACAAGAAGATTGAAAAAATAAAGGAGCTTGAAGCGTTGGCCGGAGCAGAGAATTTCTGGGACGACAACAAAGCAGCTCAAGGTATTTTGCAGCAAACTTCAGCACTTAAGAAAACAGTTGAGGAATTTGATGTTGTTGTAGGCAAGTTCGGCGATGTTACAGGATTGATAGAACTTGCAGAAGCTGAGAATGACGAGTCACTCGAAGGTGAAATTACTCAGGAGACAGATAAGTTTCTGAAGGAGCTTGATGAAGCTGAATTCAAAGTAATGCTTGCCGATGAGGATGACAAAAGAGATGCAATCATTACCATCAATTCAGGTGCAGGTGGAACAGAATCACAGGACTGGGCCGATATGTTGCTGAGAATGTATCTACGGTATTGTGAAAAGAAAGGGTTTGATGCTGTTCTTGCAGACAGACTTGACGGAGACGGAGCAGGAATAAAGAGTGCTACAATAGAAGTTAAGGGTGAATATGCTTACGGATATCTGAAGGCAGAGAACGGAGTTCATCGACTTGTCAGAATCTCTCCTTTTGATTCAAACAAAAAAAGGCACACATCATTTGCCGCAGTATATGTAAGCCCTATTGTTGATGACAGCATTGACATCCAGATAAATCCGGCTGAAATTAAGATTGACACATTCCGTGCCGGAGGTGCAGGCGGGCAGAATGTAAATAAGGTCGAAACAGCAATCAGAATTACTCATATTCCTTCCGGTATAGTTGTACAATGTCAGAATGAAAGATCGCAGATACAGAACAAGATGAGCGCCATGAAGATGCTCAAGTCAAAGCTATATATAATAGAAAAGGAGAAAGAGCTTGAGAGGATCAAGACTGTTGAAAGCAGCAAGAAGAAAATTGAGTGGGGAAGTCAGATCAGAAGTTATGTATTTCATCCCTACAATATGGTGAAAGATCACAGAACTGATTACGAAACAAGCGACACACAAGGTGTTATGGACGGTGATCTCGAAGAGTTCATAAAAGCGTTTCTGCTGGAAAAATAATCTGGATTGAATTATAGTCTCTTCATAGCATCCCGATACCTGTTCTCAAGAAACAGTTCAGGGTTCATACACTTTATTACTCTGATATCAATTCTTGGAGTTACATTGGGGGTATCTGCGCTGATAATTGCTACATCAATAATGAACGGTTTTGAAAGAGAGATTAAGGAAAAAGTTTCCGGACTCGTTGCACATATTCAGGTAACTTCATTCAAACCGGAAGGACTTCCGGATTATGAAGAAGCAATTACTAACTTCAAGGATAGTATTCCGGGAATTACGGGTATTTCACCAATAGTTCAGAAGGAAGCAGTACTGAGAACGAAAGTTGGCGTCGAAGGTCTTATACTCAAAGGAATTGTTCCTGAAACCGATGTATCAACTGCAAGATCCAGACTCATGCAGGGTGAATTCAACATAGAGCCAATCGATTCAACTTACTCCCGACTGGTTGTTGGAAACAAACTTGCTGACAAGATGAAGATTGAACTTGGCAGTAAAGTAATTGTATTTGGACTTACCGGCGTTCCTTCTCCTGTCAATACTCCGAAGATCAAACAGTTCATTGTAAGCGGAATTTATGAAAGCGGATTGCGCGAGTACGATGACATGATAGTTTATACTGATCTTAAGACCGCTCAAAGGACTTTCGACCTTGGAATGAATGTTACAGGAATTGAGATAAAGTTGAACAATATTGACAGCGCAGAGATAGTTTCAAATGAGATAAAAAGAATTGCGGGATATCCATACTATCCAAGATCACTTTTCCGACTTTACAAGCCATTGTTTACATGGGTTGAACTTCAGAAAGCACCAACGCCTATCATACTTGGACTCATAATCATAGTAGCAACATTCAACATTGTCGGAACCTTGCTAATGCTTGTTTTAGAGAAGACTCAATCAATTGGAATTCTGAAATCCTTAGGATCCAGTAGGATGGGAATCATGAAAGTCTTTCTGGCAAATGGTCTTATCATTGGAATCATTGGAATCATTTTGGGAAACCTACTTGGTTTGGGAATCTGTCTTGCGGAGCAAAAATTCAGATTCTTTTCATTGCCCGAAATCTATTACATGAAGAATGTTCCAATACTCATTGATCCTTTTCAGATTGTGCTGATATCCTTGCTTGCTTTGACATTAACCTTCCTTGCAACAATAGTTCCGGCTTATCTGGCATCAAGACTTGATCCGGTAAGATCATTGAGGTTCAGTTAACATGACTGACAAATCACCTGAAAAGATCTCTGCGATGTTTGATGAGATCGCCCCTACATACGATAAACTGAATCATGCCTTTACGTTTAATCTCGATAATAAATGGAGAAAAAACATTGTGAAGGAAATTCAGAAAAGGAAAATTGATTGTTCAAGGATACTTGACCTGGCCACAGGTACCGGTGATCTGGCATTGGAGCTGACAGCACTTAATCCTGAAGAAATAATAGCAGCAGATTTTTCCAGCCGGATGCTTGAATATCAGAAAAAACATAAGAGCCATCCTTCTGTAAGACTCATTCAAGCAGATGCCTCAGAACTTCTGTTTGATAACGAATCTTTTGACATAGTAACAATTGGATTTGGAGTCCGAAATTTCTTTGACCTGAGCAAATGCTTAGATGAGATCTCAAGAGTTCTTAAACCCGGCGGCATACTCATAGTTTTGGAAATGTTCAGAGGAAGCGGAATGCTCAACAGTGCATTCAATTTCTATTTTGGAAAGATCATGCCTGCACTGGGTAACTGGATATCAGGAAGCCCGAATGCATACAGCTATTTATTCAGGTCTGTTGAGAGTTTTTACACGCCGGATGAGTTTGCAGAAATCTGTGAAAAATCAGGTTTTAATGCACAGCATCGCGTGAACAATTTTCTTCGGGTTGTGCATACACTTTACTTCAGTAAAAGCGGATGTTAATTTCGTCCACATATTGTTGCTGAAGCAGATTAAGGTTTCAATAATTTTCATATCAGGATCTAATATCTGCATAAACCCATTCCAATTGCAAATCATAAACCTTATATTTGCATAACCCAAAAATTTCAATCCACATTTTGATCTGAATTGTCTGAATTCAGAGTAAATTCTATTGAGCGGAAATCATGATTCCTGCTGGTTCCGCACAAAAAAAACAAAAGCAGGAAAGAAGGGAAATAAGAAATGGTATTTAGAGTACAGCATCAAATCTTCAATTTCAACTTTGTAAAACACATCATGAAAGTTGATTCGAAGGATGGAAAGTTCTTCATCGGAGTTTTTTCCACCATTAGAGATATGGAATATTATTTTGAGTATCCTACCCCACAAAAGAGAAACGAAGACTGGGAGAGGATCTATGATGACTTGCACAAGTTTCAGGACACATCAGTGAAAGTTGAAGATATGGCTTAATTACTCTACAGTTTCTTTATTACAAGAACAGAAACAAGATTTGCCTTGCTCATTGCTATTATGTGCAAGGCATATTCTTTTCATTGAATACGATTGCATAAATCGTTAATTTGCTCGTCAAAATAATTTTACTACAATGAACATACCTGAAGGACTCAAGTTTACTAAAGAGCATGAGTGGGTTAAAGAAGATAATGGAATTTGTCTGGTAGGGATTACGGATTTTGCACAGGGAGAACTTGGAGACATCATCTATCTTGATGTGACTGCCGAACCCGGTACAGAAGTGAAGCTTGGTGAAACAATCGGATCTATTGAAGCTATCAAAACAGTTTCTGAAATATTCAGCCCTGTCTCAGGGAAGATTGTGGAAGTGAATACCGCAGTTAATGATAATCCTTCCGTTGTGAATACTGACCCATACGGAGCAGGCTGGATGCTGAAAATTGAGCCGTCAAGTGCGGGTGAATTTTCTGCATTATTGGATGCAGAATCTTATAAGACTCTCATCGGAGCATAAACGGAATTTATTCAGAGTTAAGAGTTCTTTGAGAAATGGAAAAAATCAACATTGCAAATCTGACCGAAGGTCAGCATAAGTTTGAATTTGCACCGGGAAGTGAAGAACTGAAACTTGGTGACTTGGAATGCAAGGATCTAAAGCTTGAAGTTGAAATCAATAAAACCGGTTCTCAGCTTGTTCTTGATTGTGAGATTACAGGAATTTTCGTTCTCTCATGTGACAGATGCCTGGAAGTTTATGAGCAACCGTTTGAGAATAGTTTTGCGATAGCTTACAAGCATGACTTCACGGGGGAAAAAGAAAATACTGATGACAATATCAAATTCATTTCTCCAAAGACTGTCTTCGTTGACATCACAGATGAAGTCAGAGATTACATATGCCTTGCCGTGCCGATGAAAGCTGTACCCCTTGACAAAGATGGGATCTGTGAGTATTGCGGAAAGAACTTCGAAAATTTTCTATATCCGGAAAAAGAAAAAGAGATTAATCCCGTGTGGGAAAAACTTGTTAAACTAAAGACGAAAGAATAATAATGCCAAATCCTAAAAGAAGACATTCAAAGGCACGAGGAAGAAAAAGAAGGACACATTACAAAGCTACTGCTCCTGCTTTGATGACATGCCCGAACTGCAGTGAAATGAAGCAAGCACACAAGGTTTGCCCTTCATGCGGTTTCTATGATGGCAAGTCCGTTGTGCTGCCAAGGAAATAATTGACCTGCAACATCAACCTGCTGTATATTAAGAGTTCTGTTCATCCGTTGAACTTTTTCTCATACTAATTAAATGCAAAAGATAAGAATTGTTGTAGATGCCATGGGGAGCGATTTCGCTCCCTTGAACGATGTTTCCGGTGCGATCATCGCTGCAGAAGGCAATCCAAATTCATTGGAAATAATTCTTGCCGGAAATGAGAAACTGATCAAAGATGAATTATTAAAGCATAAAGTTTCACCATCCAATATTCAAATTGTAAATGCAACGGAAGTTGTGAATATGGATGATTCTCCTACCGAGTCTCTGAAAACCAAACCTGATTCATCTCTCAGCGTTGGCATAAAGCTTGTTAAAGAAGGCAAAGCCGATGCATTTGTCAGTGCAGGCAATACAGGTGCGGTAATGGCTGCTGCGACCTTGCGGCTTGGAAGGCTTGAGGGAGTAGGCAGGCCG
Source organism: uncultured Ignavibacteria bacterium (assembly GCA_937924675.1). Lineage (GTDB taxonomy): Bacteria > Bacteroidota > Ignavibacteria > Tepidaquicellales > Tepidaquicellaceae > JADJAH01. Next base: position 28,402 of record CALEVL010000087.1, read on the forward strand.
ACTATTGGTTCTTTGTTTCCTACAGATAAAGGTCGCACGATGGTGTTTGATGTTGGTGCCTCTGTTGATTGCAAGGCACAGCATCTTGTAGAGTTTGCTATGATGGGAAGCATCTATGTCAGAAATATTTACGGCGTCGAGAATCCAAGAGTAGCATTGTTAAGTGTAGGCGAAGAAAAGACTAAAGGTAACAATGTAACTGTTGAGGCGCATGAATTGTTGGAGACATCCAATTTGAATTTTGTCGGAAATGTTGAAGGAAGGGACATACTTAACGGAAAGGTGGATATCGTAGTTTGTGATGGCTATGTTGGAAATGTCATACTGAAATTTGCTGAAAGCGTTCTGGAATTAATGAAGAACAAATTCAGGTCTTATGCATCAAAGGGTTTTTTTAAGAAGATATGGGTTGGGATGATGTATGGTACACTAAAGAACGTTATACTCAAAGACTTTGATTACCAGGAGTACGGAGGTGTTCCATTACTTGGAGTCAACGGAATTGTAATAATAGGGCATGGAAAATCATCACCGATAGCTATTAAGAATATGATACTCAAAGCTGAAGAGATGATAAGAAAGGATGTGAATAGAAAGATAAGGAGTGAATTGGGAGCAAGGAATAATTGACGCTCCGCTCTTGTGGAGATGATCTCAGTAAAAGAACAAAATTGTAACCAGGTCTTATCTGCTCTAAGTACTTGCATTGATTGAAAGCTGTTCATTAGACTTTCTTTTTAGGGCTCACAAAAGTATATTTGCAAAATTAAAATGTAACAATCACTTTAAATGGCTAAACAACAATCTTTTGCCGATAAGGCAAATAAACTGGGCAAGAAATCGGAGCTGATTGTAATGTGCCCGGACACAAACCAGGAAACGAAAATAATCAGCGTTAGAATCGTTGATACAATCAAGACAGACAAGGGTACATTCAAATTTCTTGACAGAAATATGAAAGTGTACGAGTCAACTTACAAACCATATAAACCGTAACTGCCAGACATGTCAAAAGTATGCAGAGTTACAGGCAAGAAACCGCTTTCAGGCAACAATGTTTCTCATGCCAATAACAAAACCAAGAGAAAACAGCTTCCTAATCTTCAGAAGAAACGTGTCTGGATTGAAGAAGAAAAAAAATGGGTTACTATCAGAGTATCCGCCAGAGGTATCAAAACTCTCGACAAGAAGGGAAGCAAAGTGCTTGTTAACAGATGACGTTTCTTTTTGAAGCAAAAAGTAAGTGTCATAATACCCACGCTTAATGAAGAAAAACTTGTTGAAAGATTGTTGTTGCAATTTGATGAAGACCTTAAGAAGAAGTATGATATCGAGCTCATTGTCAGTGACGGAGGAAGCGATGATAACACGCTTGCGATTTGTGACAAACATGCGGACAAAGTTGTAACGAAGGACAATAACAGAACGCAGAACATCTCCCAAGGCCGTAATGATGGAGCCAGGCAGTCTCAGGGAGATGTTCTTATTTTTTTAAATGCAGATGTCTTTCTTGAAGATCCGGATCGCCTGCTTAGTGAATCCCTGAAGGAGATTAGGGAAGGGAACTGTTCTGCAATCGCATGCCGCGTAGAAGTTCATGAGTCGGAAAGAATACTGAGCGACATGTTGTTTCATGGGTTCTACAATAATTATGTAAGAATTCTCAACAGGGTTTTTATTGGGATGGGCAGGGGAGAATGCCATATTATCAAGCGTGAGGCATTTGATAATGCAGGCGGCTATAATGAGAAACTTGCTGCAGGTGAAGACTTTGACTTGTATAACAGACTTCGAAAAAAAGGGAAAGTAAAATTCCGAAACGATTTTTTGATTTACGAATCACCCAGAAGATACCGAAAATATGGCTATGGAAGGATCATTTTGGACTGGAACAAGAACGCATATGCTGTATTCTTTCTGAACAGGTCAATCTCCAAAAGCTGGGACCCGGTAAGATGAATATTAATTGCAGATGAACAATTTGGGAGAAGAAAAGTTTTTCAGAGTTCTTTGTAATAGTCGTGAGAAGGGAGTTAAGGCAAGAAGAGGAATAATTTCTACGGCCCACTCTACTTTTGAGACTCCTGCTTTTATGCCTGTAGGTACACTTGGAACTGTTAAAGCAATGGAACAAAGAGAGTTGCACGAATCAGGTGCAGGAATCATACTGGGTAATACTTATCATCTGTTTTTGAGACCGGGCATGGAAGTAATGTCAAAGGCAGGCGGGCTGCACAGTTTCATGAACTGGAAAAAGAGCATACTGACTGACAGCGGCGGATTTCAGATCTTCAGTTTGGCAAAGTTTCGTAAGATCAGCAACGATGGAGTTGAGTTCTCATCGCATCTGAGCGGTGAAAAGTTCTTTCTCACACCCGAAAAAGTAATTGACATACAAAGAGTCATTGGTTCAGACATTATGATGCCGCTCGATGAATGTCTCCCGGGGAATGAAGACAAGAAAGTTTTCGAGAAATCTGTCCGGCTCACTACAGCATGGGAAAGCAGATGTCTTGATCATTTCAGAAATACACAACCGGCATATTCACACAGGCAATTCTTGTTTTCAATTTGTCAGGGAGGGATTCATAAAGACCTTAGAAGACAAAGCATCAGCGAGCTTTCATCGCTTGATTTTGACGGCAATGCAATTGGTGGATTAGCTGTTGGTGAAAAGGCAGAGTCAATGTATGAGACTGTTGATTTCTGTACAGACCTTCTACCGTTAAACAAGCCTAGATATCTTATGGGAGTTGGCACTCCAATTGACTTGCTGGAATGTGTTGAAAAAGGTATTGATATGTTTGATTGTGTTCTGCCAACAAGAAATGCAAGGCACGGAAAGCTTTATACGACATTTGGAGAGCTGAATCTTAAGGGTGCAAAATATAAAGAGTGTTTTGAATCACCGGATCCGGAAGTGAGTTCATACACTTCTGAAAATTTCACTCTCGCTTATTTGAGGCACTTGTTCATTGCAAATGAAATACTTGGAATTCAGCTTGCAACAATTCATAATATAGTCTTCTATCTTGATTTGATGAGGCGCATCAGAGAATCAATTTCTGATGGAAAATTCCTTGAGTTCAGAAAAGAATTTGAAAGCAAATATTTTTCAGGCAACAAAATAAAAATCTAACAAATAAAAAGTAAAGTCATGAATAACATAAACTTCTCACCAATCCTTTTACAGCAAGGCGGCGGCTTTGAACAGATGATAACTTCTCTTGTTCCATTCATATTGATCATCGGGATATTTTACTTCCTGATAATAAGACCGCAGCAAAAGAAACAAAAGGAAAGACAAAAACTCCTTGATTCTATAAAGAAAGGTGACAAAGTACTTACGGCCGGCGGAATTCACGGAGTTGTAGAAGGAGTAGAGGATAATTCACTTTTGATAAAAGTGGCTGATAATGTAAAGTTGAAGTTTGAAAGATCTGCGGTTACAAATATAGCAGGCGTTACGGATATCGAAACGCGTAAATAAAACACTCATTGACCAAGGCAAAAAAGAATATCGCCGGTAAGCTCGACAGCATTGAAGATGCCGTTTCTGATTTCAGAAAAGGCAAGGTTGTCCTTGTTGTAGATGACGAAGATCGCGAGAATGAAGGAGATATGATCTACTCGGCGCAGAAGTCAACTCCAGAACTTGTGAATTTTCTCGCTAAGCATGGCAGGGGACTCATTTGTGTTCCGATGGAAGATGACAGGTTGAATAAGCTTGAACTTGGCATGATGACTACAAACAATACAGCTCTTCATGAGACTGCGTTCACTGTTAGCGTTGACTATGTTCATGGTACTTCAACAGGCATTTCGGCATCAGACAGGAATAAGACAATTCTCTCGCTCATTAACAGCAAGACAAAGCCATCCGACCTTGGCAGACCCGGTCATATTTTTCCGTTAAGATCAGTACCGGGCGGAGTGCTCAGAAGAGCAGGACATACTGAAGCAGCGGTTGATCTTGCAAAGCTTGCAGGACATTATCCTGCCGGTGTGTTGTGTGAGGTCCTTAAAGAGAACGGGGAAATGGCAAGGTTAACTGATCTTTATGAAATTGCGGCTAAGTTCGGACTGAAGATAATTTCTATACAGGATCTCATTCAGTACAGACTTCAAAGGGAAGTCCTGATAGAAAGACTTGTAGATGCAAATTTGCCGAGCGAGTTTGGAAGTTTTAAGATTGTACTATTTAGAAGCAGAGTTGATAACAAGGAGCATGTTGCCCTCGTAAAAGGGACGATTGACAGCTCTAAGCCTGTTCTTGTTCGGGTTCATTCAGAGTGTCTTACCGGAGATGTGTTTGGATCTTTGCGATGCGATTGCAGAGAACAGCTTTTGATGTCGCTTAGGATAATAGAAAGCAGTAAGAGCGGTATATTGCTTTACATGAGACAGGAAGGAAGAGGAATTGGTCTTCATAATAAGCTGAAAGCATATAAGCTTCAGGAGAAAGGACGCGATACAGTTGAAGCAAACATTGAACTCGGTTTTAGTCCTGACCTAAGAGACTATGGCATTGGAGCTCAGATCTTGCGTGAACTTGGTGTAAGACAAATGAGATTGTTGACTAACAATCCAAAAAAAATTGTAGGACTAAACGCATACGGCCTGGAAATCGTTGAACGGGTTCCGATCGAAATAAAGGCAAACTCAATTAATAAGAGATACCTGACAGCAAAGCGCGACAAGCTCGGGCATTTGATAATGTCCGGAGGAACTCTGGTATCTGACTCAATAAAGAAAAGAAGCAATAAAAAAACCCATTAAAAATGAAAGTATCAGAAACAATCTATCTGACAAAGAGCAGACTCGTTGAAATTGAAAACCAACTTATTGAACTGAAAACTGCAGGCAGGAAGAGCATTGCGGAGAAAATTGCTGAAGCTCGCGGGCATGGTGATCTCAGTGAGAATGCTGAATACGATGCTGCCAAAGAAGCACAGAGCCATCTTGAAATGAAAATTGGCAAACTTGAAACAATGCTTAGCAGAGTTAAGATAATTTCTCCTGAAGATATGCCCGGAGATGAAGTTTATATTCTCTCGGTTGTCAAACTAATTGACCTTGGCTCAAAGGAAGAAATAGCATTCACACTTGTTTCACCTGAGGAAGCGGATATTGAGCTTGACAAGATTTCCGTGACTTCACCGATAGGAAATGCGCTTCTGGGAAAGCGGCTTAACGAAACAATTGAAATAGATGTACCTGCCGGCCGAATAAGATACAAGATACTATCAATCTCAAAATTGTCCTGAAGTCATGAAAGCTTCAACTTTGTCCGATTTCAAAGTAGGTCTCTTCGTTTTCATTGCAGTGTTGATTCTGCTGCTTACTATTTTTTGGGCGAAGGGTTGCACTGTAAGCATGGCGCTTAAAGAGCATGTTGCATACTTCCCAAAAGTGAGCGGAATTAATGAAGGTGACGGTGTGAGTGTTAACGGTGTTAAGAAAGGTGAAATTGAATCAATTGAACTTGAAGGTGACTCTGTTAAGATTACATTCAACCTTGATAAAAGTGTTAATGTAAGAAGAGACTATCAGATCTATGTTGCAGCTACAGAGCTGACCGGCGGAAAAGTGCTTTACCTTGAGCCGGGAAAAGAGTCGACTGTGATTGAACCAAATGAGCCTCTCATCGGCAGACCCGGAGCAGACTTTACTTCGCTTATGAATTCTGTTGAGGGAATTACTACCGAAGTGAGAGATTTAGTTGGGGAATTCAGGAAGTCAAATGATAAACTAAGTGCAGTACTTACAAATGTTAACGATATTGTGGGAGATAACGGACTGAAAGCAAACATATCTGTTACGGTGAGCAATCTGCAGACAGCATCGAATAATCTCAATCAGCTTATCAGCGAGAGCAAATCAGGCATTGGCGGACTTACGAATAAAGCAGGTGTGACAATGAATAATATTGATATGGCAATCGGAGAAAACAGCACGGGACTTAAGAATACTCTGGCAGAAATTCAGAGTCTTACACTTACCGTTGATACACTTGTGGGAAATCTCAATACGGTTGTCACAGATATGAGAGATACCAGTACAAGTGTTGGAAAGATAATTTATGATGACAAATTCTACAACAACATCAACAATATGCTCACCGAAATAGAGAAACTAACAAAAAGCATCAGAAAAGGCGGTGTTAAGATAAATTTATTTTAGATCGAAGCCGATGTCAATTCTGTGGTTTGAGCCGACGTTGCCAAGTGAGTTGAATGCATAATCAAGAGAATAATTCTCTATCAGTTTGAGTCCGATACCTGCCGAAAAACCTGCAATACCCAAAGAACTTCCCGTCTTAAGATCTTGTCTTTGACCGTTATTGTAACCTACCCTGAGGTCAACATTCTTGCTTATTTCAAATTCTCCGCCAACCGAGATATTCTTTAGGTTGCCAAAAAAATCTTCCTCACCGGAAACAAGGTTGTCAAACTCAAAATATACTCTCAATGGAAGATGCTCCAATTTCTTGCTGACTCCGGCTCTGAGATCTATTGGAAGGTCTTCGGAAACAGAGCCATACTTTGACATCTGCGTTCCAACATTCAGAAGACTCAATCCAATATTCCACATTGATGACGGAATAATGTATTGAACTCCGAGATCGGCTGCTACGGCAGACGAAGAATATTCACCGATATTTGAATAAATGAACTTCAGACTTACGCCGTAATGAAAATTGTCAACATAAGTATTTGAATAACCAACTGAAAATGCCAGGTCATTCGCAGAAAATGTTCCTAAAGAAACAGAATTTTCATCATACTCCTCAAAGCTGCCATAATTCAAGTATCTGATTCCGGCACCGAAGTATCCTGATTTTCCAAGCTTCTGATTATAAGCAGCCGTGCCTCCGTTTATGTCAAGCAGATATTTATGAAATCCAACCTGCCCCTGTGTTTTAGTGATTGTTGATATTGCTGCAGGATTATAGAACATGGAATATGAGTCATCTGTTGATGTACTGAAACTTCCTCCCAATGCAGATGCTCTTGCACCAACATCCAGTTTCAGGAAATTATATGTTGAACTAACCTGTGATTTGCTTGTTTGCGGAAATGAAATGAGCGCTAATACACTCAGTGTCAAAAAAATTTTGCGGTTCAATGTTTTTATTCGGTTTGATTAGCGAATCGTATCAACTGTCAGCGGCTTGTTGTTATTTTTGGGTTCAAGTATATCATATTAATAGCTTTATTTCAATTACATAAGTTTATTGAATGTCTGGCATTGTACATCACTTATATTCTCAACCATTTTTCATTCAGGGAAACCGATGATGTCAAATCTAAATTCCATTTGGTTTCAATTTTCAGTCTTCACCAATTCCATAAATGAAAGGCTCACAGCAAGTCAATTCCCTAAACTCAATTAAGTCCTTTACAGTCTGGCATCTCTCTAAATAAACTTCACAAAGATTCTGAAGGAAGTTTGTCATCTGTCACTGTTCATGAGGCATAGCAATGATAAGGAAATATTCACACCTCAAACCTCATAACTCACACCTCTTACCTCTCAACTCATACCTTACATTCACATCATAGAGAATGACCCAAACCCATCACATTCACCTTCTTCAGTAATTTTCACTTCTTTTACAATTGCTCTTGATGGCCCGGTCTTTAAATCACTGCAAAATGAATCAAGTGATTCCTGTCCTCCGCATGCTTTAATGTAAACGGAACCGTCATATTCATTTCTTACAAAACCGGTTATGTTGTTTTCATTAGCAGACCTGTAGGCGAAGTATCTGTATCCCACACCCTGAACATGACCAATTACTCTAATCTTCAATAGTTTCATTTGCATACCTTAATTTAAACAGACCTGCAGCTTCTGAAATCAACAGTCCGGCTATAATTACAATTGCAGCAATGACTTGTGTCTGTGACATGACTTCCTGTAGAAGATAATAAGAGAATATGGCGGCAAAAACAGCTTCAGTGTTGTAGATAATTCCGGCCCTGAAGGGAGTTGTAGATGATTGATATTTTGTCATCAATACCAGACTAAGCAACGTTGACAGCAATGCCAGTATCAGGAAACTAACTATAGCCGTTGCATTCAATTCGAACTTTATCTCCCCAAAGATCGGAATATCCAGGAATAGAGTGGAAAGAACGGACAAGACTGCCATCGCAAGAAACTGGCCAAATGCGAGCGGAAGGAATTCAGTGGTTTTGGAAAACTTGCTAAGAAGAACAATGTGAACTGCAAAACAAACAGCACAAAAGATAGTCAGTATATCACCGAGATTAGGTGGACCGAGATGAGTTCCCGTAAAAATGTATAATCCTGCCATCACCAGCATGGCTCCTATCACATTGAATAGCCCAGGTTTTATGCGAAGCACTAAATACTGTATAAAAGGAATGAATATCAGATTGATGCCGGTAATGAATGCTGACTTTGAAGCAGTTGTATTTATTAGTCCCAAGGTTTGAAGTGTGTAGCCTAGAAACAACAAAACACCAAGTATCAAACCGGATTTCCAAACATTAAAATCAGATATATTAAAACTACGCCCGTAAAAAATCAAAAAGAAAACCAGTGTGAGTGTAAATCTTGCAGCAACAAGCATGAACGGTGATACATATTGAAGCAGTATTTTGAGAAGTGGAAATGACAGACCCCACGTCAGAGTTACAAAAAGCAGCATCAACTCTGCCTTGTAAGTAACTGTAATTCTTCCGGAATTATTGATTTTTTGATTCAACTGAAATCAGAATCCGAACCGTGATTTATAAATGATGAATGCACAGGCTATAAGCCATATCAGGGAATTGATAATAATTGGAATGTCCTTTGTGACTATTTGTGTAGGGCTTTCTCCCAGATTTTTCTGATGAAGTAAATACAAATATCTGAAGATTCCATAGATCACAAAGGGTGTTGTATAAATAAGTTTGTCTGTATGAAATGACTGAAGTGCTTTTTCGGAAACTGTGTAAAGAGCATATGAGATTATTGTACCGGTTGCGGCAATCGTATTAAGCTGATCTGCGAAAAGTATATCGTAATCACTCAGCACTTTTCTTTGCTTTTCGAGATTCTCCTGGTTAGGACCGGAGAGTTCTGCGCGGCGCTTTGAGATGCCGAGGAAAAGTGATATGAAGATTGTTGTTATAATCATCCAGCTTGAGATGCTTACATCTATTGCAACTGCACCGCCGACCACCCTAAGCATGAAACCGAATGAAATTGAAAAGACATCAAGCAATACTATATTCTTGATCCTGAATGAGTAAAGGAGGTTGTTTACAAAATATGCCAGGATGGTTATCACAAAGAGATAGTTCAGGTTCACTGCAATAATCAATGACAGCATTACCATTACAACAAACAGTATCTTTGCCTCTTTTTCCTGAACGTATCCGGCTGCTATCGGCCTGTATCTCTTCTTCTTGTGTATTCTGTCGGCCTCAACATCAACTATGTCATTGAGTATGTAAACACTGCTTGAAATACAGCAGAAGGACAAAAATGCCAGCATATTCGTAAGAAGCAGAGGGAAGTCTAAGAGTTTTCCGGCAAACAGAATGGGAGCAAAGACAAATAAATTTTTGATCCATTGTTTGGGACGAAGAAGTTCGATAACCTTAAGCGCTTTCAAATACCGGCTATTTGAATTTTGTTTTATAAACTTTCATTTCTTCACCGCCGCATATTGTGTTATCTTCAAGTATGGCAGAGGTAACAAACTCAAGTTCATCTTTATGCCTTGCTAAGTACTCGGTAAACCAATGATCGTAAATAATAATATAGCTAACATTATTTTTCTTTAATAGAGAATTTAATGAATCAAGATTGTCATCCCATGTGTATTCTCTGTATTTTAAGATCTCCGGTGTAACGAGCCCTGCCATGTCTATTACTCTGTTCTTGTTCAGATAAATTATCGCGCCTATGTCATTGACGGCAATTGTTTCATTTCTTCCCACATTTTTTCCAACCCATTCAGCAATCTTAACCTGTTGATCGTTTATGTTGTCGGTGTTCTTGCCAAATGCAATTGCATATACGACAAAGTAAATCAGAGATAATGAAACAATAATTGCATACCTCTTAGGTGTCAAAGTCAGAAAGTTCCTTACCTTTTTGAGTTTAGTTGACTTCAAGAATACAGCCAGGAAATAGACTGCGGCAATATTAACAAAAGGAATTGCGGGAATCATATATCGCACATGATGTCGCCAGTTTGGAACAAGAAATGATGATACCAGTGGAAGCAAATAGAGCCATAAGAAGACCAGTGCGAGACTGCCATAATCACCTCGTAAAAACTTCTTAATATTGAATATCAAATGCACAAACCCGCTTAGGTACAAAATCCCTGTGACCAAATTATCCCGAAGAAAATAGATTGCTACTATTCTGAGATAATTTAATCCGGGCATCAAGTGAAGCCCTCCTCCTTGTCCGCGAAAGGTATTCGGGAAGAAGTGTCCGCTTACATTATAGCTAAATATGAAATATGGCAACGCAATTAAAAGAAACAAGACAGCGCTTAAGATTAACTTCAATGCATTGCCGCCTATCTTTTTATTTTTAATATAGTTGTATGCTCTGAATGCAACAAAAATAGAGAAGAGTAAGAAACCCTCAGGCCTTGAAACTGTGCATAAAGCAAGTAATATTGAGGTTACATATATCTCATATTTTTTGCCATTATTTGCAGCATAATTATAAACGGCCCAGATTGTGAAGAATGTAAACATTGTTGTTTCCATACCTGAGACACCTGCCCAGATAAATCTGCCCGAAAAGACAGTAAGCAGTGCTGTTAGCAATGAAGCATCCGAAACATCCAATCCTAATACTTCAATCTGTTCTTTGAATCCTTTCGCTGAGAATAAGACCGATGCAAGTTTGAATATAAGAATGCAGGAAAGAAGATGAAAAATTGCTGAGATGATGATTGAATTCAATATGAAGTTGCCGCTAATCAATGATGCAGCCGCGAGTATTATAACATACAGCGGGGAAGTAGTACCTGCCGTTGGTTCACCTACATTATACTCATAGAAATTTCCTTTTGCGAAATTATCTGCAAACTGAAAGTGAATCCATGTGTCATCCAATGGTACACCCATCTGCCCGTCCGTATAGTAAAACTGGAACAGCAAATAGAGAGCGTATGACAGAATGCACAAGGCAATTATTATATATAAGTACTTTTTATCTTTCAATTTTTATAAACAAAAAAGGCGAATCAATCGCCTTGTAATTTTTAGTGAATGGCTTTGTATAAGTTAAACTGAGTTTCACAGAGACACTCTGAGTTTCAGGGTGGAATTCAAGCGAATACTCAAAGTTACTTTGAGGTTAGAGCAAAAAGAGAATTCGTTTGTTTCCACAAAATCAAAGCCCTTTGAAGTCTTAACTAACTGTCTGAGTAAATCATTTTTAGTGCAATTCATTACAATGCTGCACACCTCTGTGGATATCTGCGTACCTCAGTGGAACTCTGTGTAAATCAGAATTCCAAAGGGCAAACAAATTTTAGAACACAGCCTGCTCTTCATACACACCAAACACTTCTTTCAGCTCAGCACACATCTCTCCAAGCGTTACATAATTCCTCGCACAATCAAGCACTCTGGGCATCAGGTTAGTACCGTCAGATGCGGATTTTCGGAGTTCGTCAAGTGACCTCTTAACTTCGTCATTGTTTCTCGATGCCTTCAGCTCTTTTAATCTCTTGACTTGTTTCTCTTCAACCTCCTTAGAAATTGAAAGAATAGGAATTTCAATCTTCTCGTTTTCTTCAACAAAATCATTCACACCAACAACGATCTTTTCCTTCCTGTCGAGTTCCTGCTGATATCTATATGCTGCATCCGCAATTTCACGCTGAAAAAATCCGTTCTCTATACATGCTATTACACCACCCTGTGAATCAATCATATCAAAATATTTTTCCGCCTCTGCTTCAATATCGTCCGTAAGCTTCTCTACATAATAACTTCCACCGAGCGGATCGGCCACATTTATTACGCCATGTTCATATGCAATTATCTGTTGCGTTCTGAGTGCAATCTTTACGGCCTTGTCAGATGGAAGCGCGAGAGTCTCATCCATAGAGTTAGTGTGAAGACTTTGAGTTCCTCCGAGCACTCCGGCAAGCGCTTCAATGGCAGTTCGTACAATATTGTTTTCCGGCTGCTGAGCTGTAAGAGAGCATCCTGCTGTCTGCGTGTGGAATCTCAATGTCCATGACTTTGGATTCTTAGCTCCATACTTATTCCTCATTCTCTTTGCATAGATCCTTCTTGCCGCCCTGAATTTTGCAATCTCCTCGAAGAAATCCAGATGAGAATTGAAGAAGTGAGAAATTCTCGGAGCGAAATCATCAACATCCATTCCTCTTTCAATGCAATGTTCAATATATGTGAATCCATCGGCAAGTGTGAAAGCAAGTTCCTGTGCTGCAGTGGAACCGGCTTCCCTGATGTGGTAACCGCTTACGCTGACAGGATTGAACTGCGGCACTTCCTTTGCCGAATACTCAATCATATCCGTTATAATTCTCATTGATTCCTTTGGAGGATAAATATATTCCTTCTGTGCAATGTACTCCTTTAAGATATCATTCTGCAATGTTCCGCGAAGCTTGTTGAAGGGAACTCCTTGTTTTTCTGCAACTGCAAGATAGAATGCATATACCATTATGGCAGGGGAGTTGATTGTCATGGATGTTGAAACCTTGTCAAGAGGGATCCCGTCGAATAAGATTTCCATATCCTGAAGTGAAGAAACAGCTACTCCGCAAATTCCAACTTCACCTTCGGAAATTGGTGAGTCTGAATCCCAGCCCATAAGTGTAGGAAGATCAAATGCCGTTGAAAGTCCGGTTTGTCCATGCTCCAGAAGGTATTTGAAACGTTGATTTGTATCTTCGGGAGTCCCGAATCCCGCAAACTGTCTCATTGTCCATATCTTACCGCGGTACATGTTATGATGGATTCCTCGTGTGTAAGGATATTCACCCGGGTAGCCGACTTCCTTATAGTAATTTAGTTCTTTGGTCTCTTCTGGAGTATAGCAGATATCAAGTTCTCTTCCGCTAAGGGAAGTGAATTTCATTCCGTTTGTTTTTGCCTTAGCTGCATCATCCAGCCACTCGGCTTTAGATGTGCTTTTCTTTGGTTCTGCGGAATTTTGCATAGTTTAGTTGGATTAAAAATTGTAGCAAATATAGGGGAATCAGTCGGGAAAAAGAATCCAATTGCATTGCTGTCCAAAACGTTTTTGAATTTCGAAATTTTTTTCGAAATCAAACTGGAAAGTTAGAAAACATTCGGTTCGGAAAACCAACCCGCCCGCCTGTCGAATTACTACTCACTTGAAGCGAATGACGGCGGACAGGCCTCAGCCTAATTGCCGTTAAAAAATTGCGAGGGACGGCGTCAACCTGCCCGAAGAATACTGAACTTCAACACTTTGCGCAGGCGGGCGTGAATTTCTTGTTTGACGAACCCAAACGTGCTAACGTTTGGGTGAGGAGTTGAAAT
>CALEVL010000088.1 GCA_937924675.1 uncultured Ignavibacteria bacterium
GCGCTGTCGAAGTTTATCTCGTTTTGATTTGGCGTTGAAAGAAAGTCATTAATGCCATCAAGAGAGAGATACTGATTGGTGTAATATTGAGCACTGCATTCGTCCGAAATTGCCAGAAGCAAAACAGCAAGCAGGATTGAATTAATTCTCATGAATTGGATTTGATGCAACTTATCAATAATGAAATGAAGATTCAATTGTTGATTGAAAAGACTTCAACAGGATAGGCTGCAGCAATATTCCTTCTGTCCCCGCGGAGTCTCCCGTTTGATTTGCTGATGCTCTCTTCCTAAGTTTTCAGAGGGGACTCAGCGAAGTTGCTGGCCACCAAGTGGCAGGCAGTAAAAACAAGAACTCTCCCAGCCGGGCAAGCAGGCTCAGCATGACGCACTTTTGCTCCTTGTAGCATCAGGACTTTCGTTCTGTTGCTTACAAACTCGTTTCTGAACGAAAGTTCTGACTCCACAGGAATCATGCCTTCTCCATACAAGCCAAAACTATTGATTCTAAAAACCAATAACATTAAGTTAAACCATTCGAAAGCATTCTTGGTCTAAAGTCCGTCTATTGTAATTCATTAACTTCAATAGTATGAGATCAGAAACAGGTTTACTCAATCCCTATATTCCCACGACTACACGGCCGTGGAATAAGAAACTCGTGTCACATCTTCTTAACAGGACAATGTTCGGAGCAAAAACTTCTGACATTAGCTATGTCCAAACTCTTACTCCCACCGAAGCCGTTGATTTGCTCTTCCAGAATCTTCCGTTACCTGATCCTCCCGGAACCTGGGTTACTGAACCGCCCAATTACGGCTCCAATCTTAACAATGCAAGATTCAGCATGCTCAGATACTGGTGGATGAAACTCATGTATGAGCAAACAATTTCCTTCAGAGAAAAGATGGTTCTGTTCTGGCATAATCATTTTACTTCTGAAAACACTACAGTTCGAATTCCACAGCACATGTATATTCAGAATACGCTTTTCAGAAATAATGTCTTTGGAAATTTCAAGAACCTCACCAAATCAATCACGCGCGATCCTGCAATGCTGTATTATCTTGACGGCCGGCTCAATACTGTGGGCAGTCCAAATGAAAATTATTCACGGGAGCTTCTCGAACTTTTTACAATAGGCATTGGCAATTATACAGAAGAAGATATTCGCGAAGGCGCAAGGGCTCTAACCGGCTGGATAATCAACGGACTCACATCGCAGTTTGTTGCAAGCAGACATGACAATGGACAAAAGACATACCTCGGGCAAACAGGCAATTTCGATGATGAAGACGTAGCTGATATAATCTTCACCAAGCCGGAAACGGCGATTTTCTTCTGCAAAAAGTTGTACAGAAACTTTGTAACTCAAAAAGATGATATGAGCTACGCAATGCCTGTGATAAATGAGATGGCTGACATTTTGCGGAACAGCAATTACGAGACAATGCCGTTGCTTAAGACTCTGTTCAAAAGTCAGTTGTTCTTCTCCGAAAATGTCATCAGCTCTGTGATCAAATCTCCTATAGATATTATGATCAGCGCGCTAAGACAATTGAAGATCTCACTTGACAGTTCGAACATCAACACACACATGGCTTATATATCTTCTCAGGCAAGTTCTTCGGGGCAACTTATTCTCGAACCGCCGAATGTTCAGGGTTGGCCGGGATACCGTGAATGGGTGAATACAAATTCTCTGCCGACAAGAACTTCGTATCTCGAGAGCATAATCACCGGAACTAAAAAAGACCTTACGCCGACAGGATTCTCCGTTGACCCGATCGCTTATGCAATGAGTTTTTCAGATCCGAATGACGCGGTCAAATTAGTGAATGAAATATGCGAGCATCTTGTGCGGCTCACGCTGACGCCGAAACAAAGAGAAGAACTGCTGCTTGTTCTGTTGGATGGTTCAGAAGTTTACGACTGGGACATAAACGATCCGCAGGCGCCGTCACGAATCAAGAAATTCCTCAAGTCGGTAATGTATCTTGCAGAATATCAACTGGTATAAAATTTTACAAACAGCTTTATGAAAAGAAGAGACTTCATCAAGACAATAGCGGTTGGAGGAGCCGGAGCAGCTCTGACGTTCAACTCCATTCCGATGAAAGCGCTCGGAATAAATTCCGTTGCTGCAAAACTGCTTGACCCGTTTATTGATACTGACAAAGTACTTGTTGTAATTCAGCTGCTTGGCGGAAATGACGGACTCAATACTGTTGTGCCGTATCAGGACAGTCAGTATTATGTGAAACGTCCGAATATCGGAATTTCTTCTTCAAGCGTTCTCACGATTCCCAATTCTACAATGGGTCTTCATCCTGCGCTTACCGAGTTCAGAAATCTGATGCTTGACGGAAAGTTTGCCGTTGTTCAGAATGTCGGATATCCCAATCCGAATTTTTCTCACTTCCGCTCTACGGATATCTGGCATACTGCTTCTGACTCGAGCACAATACTTACAACCGGCTGGCTTGGCAGATATCTTCATGAAGAATATCCGAACTATCCCGGTCAGTTACCGAATGATCCGATGTCAATCCAGATAGGCACAAGCGCTGACCTCTCGCTTATCTCGCAGGTCGGCAGCATGGCATTGTCGTTTCAGGATCCGAATCAGTTCTATCAGCTTGTTCAGGGAGGCAACTATTCGGGATACGAAAGAGTGAAAACACTTGCCGGTGACGAGCTGAATTTCACGCGCAAGGTGATGGCGGATTCACTTCAATACGCGACTAGAGTCAAACAGGCGGCAGACAACGGACAGAATCTCGCAACGTATCCTGCAAACAATCGCCTCGCTGATCAGTTGAAGATCGTTGCAAAACTTATTGACGGCGGATTGCAGACACGGCTCTATGTAGTTACTCTCGGCGGGTTTGATACTCACTCGAATCAGGCAAACACGCATCTGAATCTTCTCAATCAGCTTAACTCCGGTGTTGCAGCATTCATGCAGGATCTTTCTCTGAACAACATTAACAACAGAGTTGTGGGGATGACCATTTCAGAGTTTGGCAGAAGAGTGAACGAGAACGGAAGTTCCGGCACTGATCACGGGACCGCAGCGCCTATGTTCATCTTCGGTGATCTTGTAAATGAGGGAGTTTACGGTAACAATC
The DNA here is from genome assembly GCA_937924675.1 of uncultured Ignavibacteria bacterium. Classification (GTDB taxonomy): domain Bacteria; phylum Bacteroidota; class Ignavibacteria; order Tepidaquicellales; family Tepidaquicellaceae; genus JADJAH01. Next base: position 3,131 of record CALEVL010000088.1, read on the forward strand.
CCGATCTCATAAATTTAGTGAACAACAATCTCATTCATCAGTATGACTTCAGGCAGATTTATGCTTCGGTTCTCAAGCAACTCTTTGCCGCAACTGATGATGAACTTCTGAATGTATTGCTGCAGCAGTTCAAGACGCTGCCGCTCATCATCCCGCAAAACTCTATGCCGAAGAAGCAAGTTGCGGGTGAAGTAATTTTAAATCAGAATTTTCCGAACCCGTTTAATCCGTCCACTAAAATTTCATTCACTCTAAAACAAGCGACGAATGTTTCGCTGAAAGTTTACGACACATCCGGGAGAGTAGTTCAGACGCTGGCAGACGGATTTATGAACGCCGGAAACTATTCTGTAAATTTTGATATCTCCGGGAAGTCAAATCTTTCAAGCGGGGTTTATTTCTACAAGCTGAAAGCCGGTGCGTTTCAGGATACGAAGAAGATGATGGTGGTGAAGTAAGAATTAAGAATTGAGAATTAGGAATTAGGAATTATTGTCAAGTTGTCCTTTCTCATAGATTAAAAAGCTACGAATATTAGTTTTTTCGCAGAATTTGCATTTTAGCAGAGCGTCCGAACTCTTTAGCAG
>CALEVL010000089.1 GCA_937924675.1 uncultured Ignavibacteria bacterium
AGTTCTCTTTCTGTCGCTGAAGCTTTTGCTTCCGGAGAATTCTCTCTTTGGTCCGTAACTCTTTCTCTTGTCATCGCCTTCGGCAGAGTCTTTCTTCCATGGAGTTCTCTTTCTGTCGCTGAAGCTTTTGCTTCCGGAGAATTCTCTCTTTGGTCCGAAGCTCTTTCTTCTGTCATCGCCATCGGCAGAGTCTTTCTTCCATGGAGTTCTCTTTCTGTCGCTGAAGCTTTTGCTTCCGGAGAATTCTCTCTTTGGTCCGAAACTCTTTCTTCTGTCATCTCCATCGGCAGAGTCTTTCTTCCATGGAGTTCCCTTTCTGTCACTGAAGCTTTTGCTTCCGGAGAATTCTCTCTTAGGTCCGAAACTCTTTCTCTTATCATCGCCATCGGCAGAGTCTTTCTTCCATGGAGTTCTCTTTCTGTCACTGAAGCTTTTGCTTCCGGAGAATTCTCTCTTAGGTCCGAAACTCTTTCTCTTATCATCGCCATCGGCAGAGTCTTTCTTCCATGGAGTTCTCTTTCTGTCACTGAAGCTTTTGCTTCCGGAGAATTCTCTCTTTGGTCCAAAACTTTTTCTTTTGTCATTACCTTCGGCAGAGTCTTTCTTCCAAGGGGTTGATTTGCTTCTGCTACCTGCTCCGCTTCTTCCGGAAAATGCGCTGCTACTCGTTGTCTTCTTCCTTGCGAATGGTTCCTTCTTCCCTGTCGAACTCTTCCTCGGGGTTTCCTTCTTCATTCTTTGTCATATTAGTTTGGACTTCGTCCGGATCAACTGCTTTGTTTGATTCTGTTTCTTTCATCAATTCAACATCATCATCAACGGCTTCGTTTAAATCTGACTCATGCATCAATTCAACAACATCATCTGCTTTGTTTGATTCTGACTCTTGTATCAATTCAACTTCATCACTTAATATATCGTTATTGCCTGTTAAGATAACGGCAGCATCACTGACAATCTCTGAGGAAACATCGCCTTCATTGGTAATAAGCGTTAGCTGTGTGCTGTCATTGGTTGATTGTCCCTGGCCTGCTGAACTTACGGAATTAAACAACTCGATATCAGCTTCCGTAATTCCTTCTATCTCTTCATTCTTAAGTATCTCATTGATCTCTTTAAGCTTCGGAAGATCCTCAAGTGAATTCAGACCCAGTACTTTGAGAAATGTTTTCGTGGTTCCGTAAAGTATCGGTCTTCCGGGAGAATCAGCCCTGCCATGAATAGTTATCAGATCTCGTTCAAGCAGAGAGTTAACTATGTAATCTACATTTACTCCTCGTACAAACTCGATCTCATTCCTTGTGATCGGTTGTTTGTAAGCTATGATCGACAATGTCTCAATTGCAGATTGAGACAGCTTCTTCTTTTGTTTCTCTTCGTAAAGCTTGCCTACAAATCTGCTGAAGTCTTTCTTTGTTGCAAATGAATATCCGCCGGAAATGCTCATGATCTCGAAAGCTCTGTCTTCAGATCTGTATTCCTGATTCAGTTCTGAAATTGTCTCTTCAATTTCAGACAGAGAAATCCGCAACCCTGAACTGTCAACTATATCTTTGATCTGCTTCGGTGTAATTTCTTCCTCCGAAGCAAAAATTATCGCCTCTACAATCGCCTTTAACTCACTGCTGATCAACGGGCCAGGTCTCCTTTTTTCTTATTACAAACTTTGACATGTTCCCGTCAACAATTCTTACTTCAACATATCCCTCCAGCGCAAGCTGCAGTATCGCAAGGAAAATGCAGATGACTCGGAGCCTTTCATCTATTTTCGAAATCAGTTCATTAAACTCAACTTCTTCATTTTCTGACAATTCTACCGCAAGATACTCGCGTTGATTCTCCGGTGTGAAATTTAGAAGTTCAATCGGATGAATCACTTCTTTGCGTATGCTTGTGATGACTCTCTTGTATGCTTTAATAAGGTTGAATATTGTTACATTCCTCAGACTGAGATCTATCTCAACTCCTTCGTCAAATTCTTTTTCATCATTATTAAAGTTCTTGCGGAATGATCGTTTTCTCTGCTCAGCTTCTATCTGAGCTATCTCCTCTGAAGCATCCTTGAATCTCTTATACTCAAGAAGCTTCCTTACAAGAGTCAGTCTCGGATCTTCTTCTATTACGTTGCCTTCCTCATCAACTCTCGGGATCATCATTCTGGCTTTGATCTTCATCAGTTCCGATGCCATCACAAGAAACTCTCCCGCAAACTCAATATCAAGCGATTGCATGAAATTTATATAATTGAGAAAGTCTTTTGTGATTCTTGAGATGGGAATATTGTATATGTCGAGCTCTTCTACTTTTACGAAGTGAAGGAGGATGTCAAGCGGACCTTCAAATTCATTGAGCCGTGCCTTGTATTGACCCTGATGAATACGATTCTGGCCGTCTTCATGACCCGCTTCCGGTGTATTTTGCTCTGTATTTTCCAAACAGTGCAAATATACTCATTGAGGCGGTGAAATTAAATTAAGAATTGAGAATTGAGAATT
>CALEVL010000090.1 GCA_937924675.1 uncultured Ignavibacteria bacterium
GGAATAATGTTGTCAAAGAGGTTCTCGCTTACATCATTGCCTGTTGTGGCTGCACCTGAGTTATAATAGTTGTACAGATCGATAGCTGCGTAGTTCAGATTCTTCACTATGTTATTCTGCAGTTTGAAATCTGACAAACCCTCGTATGCGCCTATGGCTTCTGCCGCATCAATGTTTGCACCATTGATGTTAACAGCGCTAGTGATAGTAGTATTGTCTCCGTCAAAAGTGAATCCGTCGATGTGTGATCCGCTTCCGCTTGGTGAAATGTAAAAATATGTGAGAGCAGTAGGGCTGTTCGGATCCGGATCAGATGAGCCCGGCTGAATTATGGTTTCCGGAACTCTGACACCTGTGTTTGGATTGATCCCAAAATTTGTTCCCCTTAAGATCAACTGCTTGTCCAGGGTAATGTCTTCCCGATATACACCCTGCGCAGCAGAAATCGTATCTCCTGCCGGTGTGATGTCTATAGCGTTTTGAATTGAAGCAGAAAATGTTTCAGGAAGATAAAAACTATTGACCGTAATATAACTATTGTCGGCTTTTACTCTGACAAATCCCAGAGTATCAAAGTCCATCTTGTGGTCAATCTTATCTTCGACAGCAAACAGCTGTGAATTGCTTAATCCTGCTCCGTTTGTTCCGCCAAACTGAACATTCAAAGCACTAATATCTGTAACCGGATAACTGCTTCCGTTGGATATCAGCCTTATGTATTTGCTGTGCGAAGTGCTGAAATCAACCGGCACTGATCCGTTGAAATTAACAAAGGCATCTCCGCCTTCAATCAGCAGACCGATTCCGCTTCCGCTGACAGCATTAGTTGTGTTGTTAATGTTCAGAGTGACTGTTGAGCTGTTAGTATTAAGATTATTGTCCCTTATCCAAATCGATGTATCGCAATTAGTAATGTTGACACCGGATATGATGTAAGAACTTGTTGCTGCATCAGAAGAATATCCATCATAGTTGTTTGGAAAAACTCCGATGTTGCAATCCGTTAAGTTGCCTCCTGTTATAGTAATCGTATTTGTGGTCGGGCAATTCCATAAATTGCATCCGACTCTTGCGTCAGATACATCATTGTCTGTTATAGTCGCTCCTACAGCGCTCTGTATTGATGCTATTACCATACCATTATTGTTCGGAGCTCCTGCCAGTGTTGTAAATACGTTGTCTGAGATTGTGTAGGCAGTTGCATTTGTATATGCGAGATTGTGAAAAATACCAACTCTGTATGATTCGACCTCATTGTTTGTTATGCTGTGATTTGTGCCGAGATCAGAGTTGTAGAAATTTCCTGTCTGTATTCCAATCCTTACACGTGTCATCACGTTACTTGTGATGCTCGTATAGCAGTTATTGTATATGAGAACTGCAATGCCGTATAAGTTTGGTATAATATTATCAAAAAGATTTCCTGTGACAACGTTATCGTATGTTGATGCGCCGCCGTTGGTGAAATTGTAGAAATCAATTCCTGCATAGTTCAGATTCTTGACAATATTATTCCTTATCGTAGTGTTAGACAATCCATCATAAGCACCAATTGCTTCGGCTGCATCAATGTTAGCACCATTGATATTGACAGAGCTTATGAGCAGATTATTATCACCGTCGAAAGTAAATCCGTCAATTGTTGAACCACTGCCCCCGGGCTCGATATAAAAGAAAGTCACAGCAGTCGGACTGTTTGGGTCGGGGTCAGATGTTCCCGGCTGAATAATAGATTCAGATCCTCTCACACCGGTATTCGGATTTATCCCATAATTCGCTCCTCTGATTGAAAGGAACTTGTTGAGAGTAATGTTCTCCCTGTAGATTCCGGGAGCAACGGAAATAATATCTCCATTGCTAGCAGCATTAATAGCTGCCTGAATTGTCGGGTGATCTCCAGGAACATTTCGTACTATTTCCTGAACATTGGGATCAATTTTCCCGTCTGATGTAGATGTGGGAGTTGTATTGCGTTCTGTCCCGGCTCGAAGAACTTTCTCGATCGGTTTTATGTCATCGCCTTCCAGTGATTTTCCAAAAGTAGGTTGAAGTGACGTTGACCTGTAATTCTTCTGGTTTCTTTCATTTGCGGACTTCTTATTGCCGGGTTTATTCTTATCGCGAGAATCTGATTCACGTAAGACTTTCTCGACTGGCTGAGCATCGTCATTTCTCTGTGCAAATATATCCGGAGTTGTAATACTTCCAATCAGTAATGAAGTAATTAATGTGATTTGTAATGGAAGTTTACGTGAGATAGAGAATGTAGCAAAAAAAGTAGATAAGCGTTTCATAATGCTGTAAATTGAGTTAATAAAAATTATTGAGGAACTTCGAGGAAGTAGGAATTCCGGCTTATGTGTATCTAAGTCTAAAATAGATGTTCTTCCCCGCTGTCAATGCGAAACTTTTGCGAGTGACTTCAATTACCTCCCTTCATTTTTGAAACTAACTGTGTATTATTATAAATCGGGAAAGATTCGAATGGTCTTTTAAATGTTACCTGTTATAAATGTTGCATACTTGCTACTTTGAAGAAGAGAAAAAATTATTCAATAATCTAAATAGCAGGTGAACAATATATAAGGTTCATTCAAATTCGTTCCCCTTAAATAACTCAAGAACAACCGGCGTGTATATGGTAAATCTACGTAAGTGCCGTTTGAAGCAATAAGCAATTTGAACGTAATGTTAACCTTTTTAATTTTATTTTCAATTACAATTTTTGTCCGGGAATTGTCCGACGGTTTTCACTGATTGAATCTTTAAACCTGGAAATCAGAGAACTTTGCCGGATTGATAAAATTAATAAAAGAGATTTAGACGTTTCGTTTCATGAATACTAATTCCTGTATCAAGAATCTTGAATTTTCGCCGTTGTTGGTGTTCCCAAAAGTTTGCATGGAAGCATTTTCCAAAGTGCTTTAAGTA
>CALEVL010000091.1 GCA_937924675.1 uncultured Ignavibacteria bacterium
CTTAATGCAAAAAATAATCTTAGCTTTCTCGGATTCTGGGCTACTGATAATATTGAGTTCGGAGAAAGAGATCCTGAAGACGAAACAGCAAATCCATTTGAGAATGCTTTTGTTGACAGACAGTTTTACACGGCAGGACTTAATCATACATATTTGATCAAGAACGGATTCATTAGAAATGTATTCTCAGCTGTTGTTACCGACGGCGATACCCGGCAGAACAATGAGACCAATACAGGAGAGATCTACAAGAATAAATATGTAGAATCAGAAGTAACACTCAAGTCAGATCTTAGCAAGAATGTTTCAAGATACTTCAGCATTGATGCAGGTGTAGGAGGTAAGCTTGTCAGATCCGATAACGACCTTTACAGTGAGCAGGATACAAGCGCAACAGGTTTCATAATTCCTGAAGTCAATAGTAATAGTCTTATCAATTCATTCAAGCTGCATGGTTATGCAAATCTGACAACGAAGCTTTTTGATGACCGGCTGATCATCAATTCAGGAATACGGTATGATTACTTTGATTACATAACAAATCCGGGATCTGTATCACCGAGAATCGGAATAAGTTATAAGATATCACCGGTTACAAGCCTGAATGCTTCTGCGGGAATTTTCCATCAGAACCCCGCATATATCTGGCTTGCAACTGAAGAATCAAATAAAGATCTCGATAACATCCGCGCAAATCATTACATCGCAGGTATCGATCACTTATTCAGCGCGGATATCAGAGCTACTGTCGAAGTCTATGAAAAGCAATATGACAACTACGCCGTAAGTGTTGACAATCCAACCTACATTCTTGTCAACGGCGGTGCCGAATACGGTCCTAACTATGTGACGAGTGCTGTTAGCGAGGGAACTGGTACTGTCCGCGGATTCGATGTTTCCTTGCAGAAGAAACTCAGCGGAAACGGTATATACGGCATGCTGAATTATTCATATATGAATTCGAAGTTCAAAGCGCTCGAAGGTGGTGAAGTTCCCGGAGCATTCGATCAGACTCATCAGCTTAATCTTACTGTTGGTTACCAGGTTGCTGATGACTGGCTTGTAGGTTTGAAGTATAAATATGCAACAGGCAAACCATACACTCCGTATGATGTGGCCGCATCTGCGGCTGCAGGAAGAGGAGTTTATGATATGGAGCTTTACAACTCTGAAAGAACTCCTGATTACATGAGGATTGATCTTCGCGTTGACAAAAGATTCAGTTTTAGCAATATCGGACTCGTCGCATATATAGAATTTCAGAATTTGTTTAACAGGGAAAACGTAAGCGAATATTATTGGGATGATGACAAAAATGAAGTTGGTGAAATTTTACACTGGGGATTCTTTCCTGTTGCCGGATTCAGCTTGCAGTTTTGATGCCAAATGGGTTCCGCTCCAAATCCGGCGCGGAACCCATGCTTCAGTAATTTTCTGTTATGCAAATAGCAAATAAATCCCTCCCCCAACAATAAAGCTAATCACATTCATCAACACACTAAGTACAAGCGACTTGAAGAGGCTCATCCTTCCCTTCAAGAATCTGTAGAGCACATAACCTTCGAATGCTGTAACAATTGCTTCAAGTATTATAAGGGGAGTTCCGTAACCGGTGATGTTTGATGTGATCAGCCAAAGCAAAGGGTGCGTTATTAGATTTAGCATTCCAATTACGAAAAGATATTTCATCGGGACTTTTGCAAAGAAGAAAAAGATTCCGGCAACTATCAGCTCAAGTACCAAAGTTGCAAGCAAGGCAATGCTGTAGTTTGAATATGTTGTCTTGAATACCGGCGTAACATCAACGGCAGTATTTCCGGTGATCATGATTCTGTGGTAAGAATTCATACCGTTCTTTTTCATTTCCGGAGTTGTTACAACTCCGTTGCTGTATTTCAATATCAAACGGAATTCTTCCGGTATTGAGCGTATGATCTTTATTCTTTCCCTGCTGACAGCAGCAACATATACCGAACCTCTGTTCTGACTGCAGGAAGTATCTTCTACTCCTGAATCATTTTTGTAAATGACACAGCATTCCAGCAAGGATGCCGTATCCGGTTTATCATATTCGATATCGATTTTTGCGTTGCTGTAAAAAGGTGATGCATCGGCAAGAGTGATTTGGCAGATGCAAAATAGCATGATAACGCACAGTAAGATTCTCATTCGAAGAAAATTTGCAAATTGTTTACTTTTATTTTACGGTTTTGAATCGGTTAATTCAATTGAAAGAAGCAGGTGCTTCACATCTAAGCATCTTTCACAAAATCGAAGAATATACTAGAAGCTTGGGTCTTAAATAACTTCAGAGAAAGTAGGAGATGAAGTTTTACGCACTAAATATCTCAATGCAACCGGCTGAGGCAGATCTTTGAAACAGTTTTTAAACACAAAAAGAAAAAGCCCTGTATTTTCATACAGGGCTTCGGTTTCCCACTTAATTTCTAATGTGATATCATGAACAACCGCTTGTATCACCGCAGGTCATGCACTTGAGACAGGTTCCATTCCTCACCATTGTAAGACTGCCGCATGAAGAACAAATATCTCCGGTATAACCTTTTAGCTTCGCCTCTTTTATCTTTTCAGCAGTTGAATTAATGCCACTCACATGTGAAGATAGTTTTATCACTGTGGCAGCCGTCAAGGTAGTTGTCTTTTCTGCAGGCTTTGTGACTTTTGCCGGTTCTTCTACAATTCTTTCGCTGAAAATTTCTTCATCATCAAAATCGGAATCTCCCTCAAGACTATTCAGTGCATCAATCGGTGATCTTTGATATTCCGAATTGTTCTCAATGTGTGATAGATCGTTTCTGTTAAGATAAGTTACCGCAAGTTCTCGGAAGATATAGTCAATGATAGATGTGCTCATCTTAATATTCGGATTGCCAATCACTATTCCGTTCGGCTCAAATCTCGTATAGACAAACGCATCTACAAATTCATCCAATGGAACACCGTGCTGAAGTCCGAGAGAAATTGCAATGGCAAAGCAGTTCATAAGACTCCTGAATGCCGCGCCCTCTTTGTGCATGTCAATGAATATCTCACCAAGCTGACCATTCTCGTATTCACCGGTTCTCAAATAAACTGAGTGAGTTCCAATCTTCGCCTTCTGTGTATATCCTTTTCTTCTGAACGGCAGTTTTCTTCTCTTGGCAATGTATCTGTGTATTATCCTCTCGGCAACTTTGACAATGTCATTGGTTCTTGATACTTCCGCATTGACTTCGTCAGGATTGCTGACATCAATAGTGTCATCATCATTCACAGAGTTGAGCGGCTGTGAAAGTTTAGAACCATCCCTGTACAATGCATTTGCCTTTACTCCTAGTTTCCATGAAAGCATATATGCCTTCTTCATGTCATCTACTGTTGCATGATTCGGCAGATTGATTGTCTTGGATATTGCTCCGGAAATGAACGGCTGTGCAGCAGCCATGATCTTAATGTGCGCATCTGCATGAATGTATCTTGTTCCCTTTCTTCCGCATCTGTTGGCGCAATCAAATATAGGATAATGTTCCTGTCTCAGATGCGGCGCGCCTTCGATTGTCATTGTTCCGCAAACATAATCATTGGCTTCTTCTATCTGCTCTTTTGTGAAACCAAGTTCCTTCAATACATTAAAACTTGGATCGTCAAGCTGTTCTTCAGAGAATCCAAGAGCGTTCTTGCAGAAGCCTGCGCCCAGTGTCCATTTATTGAATGTGAAGTTTATGTCAAATACAGACGGAAGGGACTTTTCAATTTTCGTTATTATCTCTTTGGTGAAGCCTTTTTCAGTAAGTGTCTGAGCATTTATATGAGGACATCCGATCAATGAACCGTGACCTTTCGTGTACTTAATCATTTCATCAATTTCCTTTTCGCTGTATCCAAGATTTCTCAATGCAGGTGGAACAGATTCATTTATGATCTTGAAATATCCGCCTCCGGCAAGTTTCTTGAATTTGACCAAAGCAAAATCAGGTTCGACACCTGTTGTGTCGCAATCCATGAGAAGTCCGATAGTTCCCGTAGGAGCAATGACAGTTACCTGAGCATTTCTGAAGCCGTTTGCTTCTCCTAAAACAAGTGCCCTGTCCGCTTCCTCAATTGCTGACTCGAGCAGATCTTCGGGACAATGCTTTTTCGTTATTCCCATCGGGAAGATTGTAAGACCTTCATACTCGCTGTTATTGGAATTGTGAACGGCTCTCTTATGATTTCTGATAACACGAAGCATGTTCTCTTCATTCTCGGCGTATCTCATAAACGGACCTAATTCACCTGCCATCTCAGCAGATGTTGCATATGAGCCCATGTGAAGAATCGCCGTAAGCGCACCTGTAGTTGCAAGCGCCTCCGGAGAATCATAAGGAATACCCTGAACCATCAGCAAAGCTCCTAGATTCGCATAACCGAGTCCGAGTGTCCTGTACTCGTATGAAAGCTTTGCAATGTTCTTTGAAGGAAACTGAGCCATAAGCACGCTTATCTCAAGTACAATTGTCCATAGTCTGGTTGCATGTTTGTAACCTTCCAAGTTGAACTTATTACTTTTCAGATCATAAAACTTCATCAGATTAAGCGATGCAAGATTGCATGCTGTATCATCAAGAAACATATACTCTGAACATGGATTAGATGCCTTGATCTCACCGCCGGCAGGACAAGTATGCCACTCGTTGATCGTAGTATGAAACTGAATTCCGGGATCAGCGCATGACCATGTTGCGTATGAGATCTGTTCCCACAATTCATTTGCCTTCATTGTCTTGCATGGCTTTGGCAACCGTCCTTCTTTTGATGCTTTTGAGAGTTCGGTTCTCCAATAGAGATTCCACTCACCGTCATTTTCTACTGCTTCCATGAATCCGTTTGTTGCTCTTATACTGTTGTTTGAGTTCTGTCCGGACACAGTAACATAAGCTTCGGAATTCCAATCAGTATCATATTCAGGAAAATCGATTTCCTTATATCCGAGTCTTGCAAGCTGTATCACACGTTCAATATAGTTCTCCGGTGTGTGTGCCTTTCGTGCATCGGATATTGACTGGGCAAGATACTTGTTTGTTCTTCTGTCGAATCCGTCATTTTCAGGATGAACGGAATGACATGCCTTCATGATCCTGTTGAGATGCAGATTCAGAAGTTTGGAGCCTGCTACAAGAGCTGCCACTTTCTGCTCTTCAACTACTTTCCAGTTAACATAATCTTCAATGTCGGGATGATCCAGATCAAGTGTGACCATCTTTGCAGCGCGTCTTGTTGTTCCGCCTGATTTGATCGCTCCCGCGCTTCTGTCACCTATCCTGAGAAATGACATAAGACCTGATGATCTTCCGCCTCCGCTTAACGGCTCGTTTCCGCCCCGAAGATTGGAAAAGTTGGAACCTGTGCCTGACCCGTACTTGAATAGTCTTGCTTCTCTGACCCAAAGATCCATGATGCCGCCTTCATTGACAAGATCATCTGTGAGCGACTGAATAAAGCATGCATGCGGCTGAGGATGTGTATAAGCATCCCTTGAAGTTGTAAGCTTTTCCGTTATCGGGTCCACATAAAAATGTCCCTGTGAAGGTCCTGTGATTCCATAAGCCCAGTTAAGTCCGGTATTGAACCACTGAGGTGAATTTGGAGCTGCAAACTGCATAGCAAGCATGTAGCAAAGTTCTTCGTAGAAATTCTTTGCATCTTCCTCACTGCCAAAATATTTGTGCTTCCATCCCCAGTAAGTCCAGCAGCCGGCCAACCTTGAAAATACCTGTCTCGAATCAGACTCAGATGTATGTCTTTCCTCATCCGCAATTTCCCTTAACTTGTCCGTATCAGGCTCAGACCTTTGAAGCCATCCGGGAACACCTTCTTCTTCAACTTTCTTAAGATATAAAGGTACTCCTGCTTTCCTGAAATATTTTTGTGCAATGATATCGGTAGCCACCTGCGACCAATGTGCAGGAACTTCTATATCATTCATTTCAAAAACTATTGAACCGTCAGGATTACGGATTACTGATGAGCGGGTGTCAAACTCGATTGAGTCAAAAGCAGATTCTCCTTTTTTTACAAAGAGTCTGTCAATTTTCATTTACTAAAATTTATCCGGTTAATGACTAATTGTTTCTTAGAAAATTCTTCCTGTAGTTTCATTAGGGTGGTGAATACTGCGTCAGAAAATTTTAAATAAAATTAGACTAATTGTTTTATAAATGCAAACGCCTTCAGAAAATTTCACTATTGATTTTAAGAAAAATTTGACTTCCCGTTCAATTCACATTTTTCATTCAAAAAAATTTTGAGCTTAGCGCCTTCCGGCTTCGCGGTTTATCTTGTCAAACCTCCGAAATCCCTTGCCACTGCGGGTTTGCGGCAATTATGTCAATTGCTTCTTCCGGGTTAATTGTATACTATGCAAAAAAATTTTCATTTGCGCATTTTCACGGTTGATGCCTTTACAGGCAGATTGTTTCACGGAAATCCTGCCGCTGTGTGTATCCTTGACGATGATATTTCAGATGATCTCAAACAGTGCATCGCATCTGAAATGAACCTTTCCGAAACTGCTTTTGTCGTCAGGCAGAATGGCGGTATCGGATTGAGGTGGTTTACTCCGGTTTCCGAGGTTGATCTTTGCGGCCATGCAACACTTGCAAGCGCACATATACTTTGGCAGGAAGGGTATTTGAGAGGAGATGAGGAGGCGGTCTTTTATACTATGCAAAAGGGAATTCTTAAGGCAAGAAAAATAGGAGAAGAAATAATTCTTGATTTCCCCGCTGCTAAATTATTTTCGACGGAGCATGAAAAATCTGTAAGAAATCTGTTCGATGTTGAACCAAAGTTTATCGGAATTGCCGGTAATCACTTCCTTGTTGAATTGCCTTCAGAAGATCTTGTTGTTAATTATACTCCTGACTTTGAAGCAATCGCACGTTTGCCC
>CALEVL010000092.1 GCA_937924675.1 uncultured Ignavibacteria bacterium
AAAGGAAGTTATTATGAAACACACCTCACATTCCCGCGCAGTCAGGTTTCTTTCGAGCCTGTTGTATTTCTTCAGCATCTTCATATTCATCAATGCGTTCAACTTTCAGCATAATCCGCCCACGGGATGGTACAGGCAAATTCTGCCGCAAAACCTTCCGCCGATAAATGTCCTGACTTTTAAGGACAGCCTGACAGGGTATGCAGTTACAATGCGGAATTTAGACAACAAGTCATATGTCATCAAAACAACTGACGGCGGCGATAACTGGAGCTTTGTTCTAACTGATAGCTCGGGGAGAATGTTTACTGATGTCGAGTTCCTCAATGCAAGTAATGGGTTTGTTTGTACTGACTATCAGACGGGAGGGGCAAGATTGTTTGCGACCACAAATGGCGGAAATGAATGGAATGTTCTGAATAATCCAAGCACATATTTCACATATGAAGATATGTACGTCTTAAGTGAAACTGAGATATGGGCTGTAAATAGTGAGCCGCTTGAAGGCGGCGTATTCAGAACTACAAACGGCGGCATTACATGGCAAAGAAAGCATTACATGTCATCTCAAGCCGACAGGGTTTATATGATAAATTCAAGAATAGGGTTTATCAGTAACGGAGATAATGTCAATTCATGGTTGAGAAAGACAACAGATGCCGGAGACACATGGGTAGAGATCCCAAACGGTGATGGCTGGTATAATATGTTCTTTCAAGACTCTCTAAAGGGCTGGAGAGCACTCTTCCAGAATGACAATTTCCAAAAAACTACTGACGGTGGGTTAACGTGGAATACTATCATACATGCAGTTTCAGGCGGCAACCCCGTATTGGGTGCAACATCTTTTACAATCTTAGGTGATACAATCTGGGGAATCAATCCGTCCGGCGCAATATTGTTTCCGAATAATCAATACAGAGGTGTCATCTTTAAGTCAACAGACTCAGGCTCGCATTGGGGGTATCAGCTCCCTGACACATCATTCAGAATGACTTTCTTTAAGTTCTGTCAGTTCCTTAGTCCGGAAGTTGGATGGGCTTATAGTTCAGTTCATACCGTTACCGGCGGAGACTCGGCAACCTATCCGCTTACTTCCGTCAGTAACCAAAGCATCAGTCTGCCTAGTGGGTTCAGGCTGTATCAGAATTATCCCAATCCGTTCAATCCAAGTACAACGATTGAGTACGAATTGGATATATCAAGCAATGTATTGCTGAAGTTATCAGATACGCAAGGCAAGGAAGTTCGCACATTAGTTAATTCAAGTCAACAGTCCGGAAAACACAAAGTTGAATTTGATGCTGAAGGATTGCCAAGCGGCATCTACTTTTACAGTCTCTATCTGGAAAAGTCTTTTGTTCAAACTAGAAAGATGATACTGATTAGGTAACAAGTGCGATGGTTTAACATCAATGCACGAGATAAATAGCAAGATCAACTAAAATTTTGAAAAAAGGAGAAGCAGAAATGAAAAAGAAGAATCTGATTTCAGCCATATTGCTTTCTATCACTCTAATATACTCATTCAGCAAGGTCGAGCCAGGCAGTGAAAGGAAATTTACGGAAACACAGTCCGGTGTTGTTCAGGATTCTTTCCTTCTTGGCGCCATGCATGATTATCTTGATTCAACTTATACATATCTTTCAGACACGCTTGGGTTCAACGTGTGGCATAAATATACGGTGCCCAGAGGTTGGGGCTGGCCGTTAATGCAAAGCAACATGTACACATTGCCGGCAGATCAGCTTGATACTCCTGTTTACAGGTACTCAGCCGATATCCGTGCAAGACTTGATACAAATATTGCCAATGGACTCCTGACGCTTATGGACAGGCCAAAGTTTCAGTATCTGGCTTTCGGACAAAGGTCTGATTATCAATGCGAGGACATTTCAAAAGTTGATCAGGACTACTGGTTTTACACTTATTACAACAGCGCCGATAACGGCTCAACTATCAAAGACACTCTGGACTATTCAAACGGCGGCTCCGGTTATGTAAAGCGATGCTTCTACAACCGTTCAAACCCGGGTTCCAATGCCCGGATGTTATTTGACTCGCTAAGAGGAAATATGGAACAGATCAATACTTACTGGGGAGTAACATGGCTGGGAGATTCACATTACGGCTGGTACATAATGCCGAGAATCAGAATTGATTCTGCATTTGCAAACAATCCTGCAAATCAGAACACTGAAGTGTGCAAAGTGATAATTAAGAACAGGGAAGGAGATTCCATAACGCAAGTGATAAAAGTTAAGAACTTCAAGCCATCAGCTGACTCAGTTTATCGTGGCAACTTCATAGAGTCGTTCTACACTTATTTTGAAGATCCCATAACCAATCTGACCATTCCCTCCGGATACTGGTTCAATGATGATCCTGCTGTCAGTTTCGGAGATCAGAACTGTCGCGTTGATTTTAAGGTGTTTTGGTACGACAAGTGCGACATGTGGATTGACAGGATCAGAGTTGAAGATGAGCCTGCACACAGAATGATGACTCTGCAGAGTTCCGACTACGAAGAATGGATCCGTGCTGAAGTTCAGGATATTGCCATGGCGGAAATCAACAGTGGAAATGAATCCCCTTACAAGTTTTACATTGAAGAATTTGAAATGAATCATCTGCCATGCATCGGATATCTGAATAGGAAGATTATTGAATATTCGAATGGCAGAATGAGTCTGATGGTGAATTACAATCATGATTTGGTGGAGGCATTCATTCCAAACTCCTGGCAGAAACTATTCTCGCCGCAACAGGTTAAAAAGTACTTAATAGATTCAGCCGGATTACGCGAGATCTTCACAGAGTGCTACAATTTTGAAGGCTGGAGAGATGACGAACATGGCGGCGGTAGGGAAAGCTATGTGCCAACAACATTGTACAACAGGCAGAATTATCAGATCCTCGATGGGATTTTGGCTTACAAGATGCTCCCGGCAGACTATGACGACTGGATTCAAGACCACTTTGATAATTACCGAGAACCCGGACTTAACTTGCGGCATATTCTTCAATTGTCAGATTCCGTTTCGAGATTGGGCAATGTTCCATTTCAATTTCTGCATCAGGCTCATTTGTGGATGGACAAGGGTCATATGCTTAAGGAGCCTACGAATGAAGAAATGGCCTTAACAGCAAATCTGGCAATAAGTTATGGAGCAAAAGGACTTATGTATTTTGCTTGGGGTTCGTCAAATTCCACTTATGATACTGCAAGGGTTGACACCACAGGGCCGGTTGTTTGCTCAAGAGGCTTAGTTAACACCGACTACACTCCCCGCAGGTTGAATGTATATGGACAGAACAAATGGGAAGCTATTAAGCAGATAAATGAGAAGATAAAGAAATGGGATTCATATCTCATGAGATTCGATTCACAAAGAAGTTCATATATAGTCAGGTCAGAGAAGAATGCTCTGACAAGCGAAACGTTCTTTGATGACATACTGACTTATAAGCCTCTGGATCAGGATTTTCCTTCACATCAGATTTACCCCGAAACTGAAGCGCAAAGATATCTTCAAGTGGCAACGTTCAACGATCCAAATTCAGAAGTTGATAAATTCTTTATGGTTGTCAACAGAAGGTGCTCGCCATTCAATCCAAATGATCCGGGATTGATCAGCGGGATCAGGTATGTTACTGTGAAGCTTGATTCAAATCATTCTGATTTCAGCGGCTTCAATAACTGGAGTCTGTATGTTCTGGAGAATGATTCACTTACAGCAACATTTGATAAGACAGATAATTCAACAATTAACCTCGGCTGGTTCCTCCCCGGCGAAGGCAAGCTCTACAAACTCGCACCGGTTATGCAGGAAGGCGGAACGGTCGTTTCAGATGAAGACTGCGGCGGGTTTGAGTTTGAGTGCAGAGGCGAGGTTCTCAATAACGGGCATAATGTTACGATCAAGCCGCAAACTACAATACTTTTCGCTGGAACAAATGCAAGAATAGTAATGAACGGCGGTTCGTTCTATTCGGGAAGCAGTTCGGAAAGCATTCCTCTTTACCTGAAAGCAAAATCCAGTGGAACTTGGAGGGGATTGAAGCTCAACAACTGCGAAGATGCGTACTTGCGCAACACTGTTTTTGAAAACATATCTCCGTATCCTGTTGACAGTACTTATGCAGTGGAGCTGACAGACTGTGACAACGTACAGGTCACAAACTGCACATTCGATACTTCACAAACTGGAAAGACAGGTTCATAACTTCTTAGCTACACATCTCAGGGCAGCCCTAAAGACATCTATATCTCAAGCAACACTTTCGGATTGAATATAGGCGGAATGCCTTCGGTGTCTGTTATCTCCACCGGTTATGATGAAGTGCCTTTGCTGATGGAATGGAATGAATTTCAATCAACCTCAGAGAATAATACTATTGCAGTTCTTATGAGCAATGTAACCGGCGGAGCAATTAAGGAAAATAACTTTATCGGTTATGACAAGGCAGTCTTCTTGCTCGGTTCATCAATTGACTTCTACGGGAACTACATCGTCGGAAGCGATCAAAGTTCAATAGGAATCATTCAGCATTCCGCATCTAATGCAAATCTTTCAGCATCGGGTGAGATGTTCACCGGAGGATACAACTCAATTACTGCTGAAGGTCAAACCGCAAAATGTATTCAACTTTCAAATTCATATCTATTGATTGATGAAGGATACAACATCTTCCGGCTCGAAGATTCGCAGACAAACAATTATCATCTTGAAGGAACGATCCCGAATGAACTCGGCGCTGATCCGTATCCGGCAGAGAACAACTGCTTCCAACTTGGCAACGGACTCCTGGTAAAACACAACTTAAGATGGATAGACGAAACGGAGATAAATCTTGACACGGTACCATCAAGCTGCAATTCAGAAAGGCCGGAGAACCTGTTGGTCTTTGATCTGGGAAACGGAATATCGGATACGATACACTATTCATCGGGAGGTTCCGGCTCGGGAGCAGGGAAGAGCAATTCAAAATTAAAAATTAGAAATTATAAATATG
>CALEVL010000093.1 GCA_937924675.1 uncultured Ignavibacteria bacterium
CCCGGTGAATGGGAACCGAACATATACGGAAGCAATGAAAATCTCGAAGCTATTGCTTTCCTCAAGAAGCTGAATGAAACTGTTCACAATACTCACAAGGGTGTGATCATGATTGCCGAAGAGTCAAGCTCATGGCCGGGTGTGACAAGGCCTGTGCATCTCGGGGGACTTGGCTTTGACATGAAGTGGAACATGGGATGGATGCATGATATTCTTGCATACTTTTCGATGGATCCAATCTTCAGAAAGTTCCATCACGGCAAGCTGACTTTTGCAATCTGGTATGCTTTCAACGAGAACTTTGTATTGCCGCTGTCACATGATGAAGTTGTGCATCTCAAAAAATCAGTAGCAGAGAAGATGCCTGGAGATGAATGGCACAAGTTTGCCAACCTGCGTTTGCTGTTCGGCTTCATGTTCGGACATCCGGGTAAGAAACTAAATTTCATGGGCAACGATATTGCGCAATACAGAGAATGGAATTCGGAAACGCAGCTTGACTGGGAAGCATTGGATTATGACCTTAACAGGAAGTTCCATGAATACTTCAAAGGACTCAACCGCCTATACTCGGAAGAACCTGCACTGCATGAAGATGACTTTGACAGCACGGGATTTCAATGGATCGATTTTTCAAATGCGGACGAATCAATCATTTGTTTTGTAAGGTACAATCTTGATAAGACTAAGATGATGTTATTCACATTTAATATGACTCCTGTTGTAAGAAATGATTATGTACTCGGTGTTCCATATCACGGCTTTTACAGAGAGATCCTGAACAGCAATGCAGAACAATTCGGAGGAAGCGGAGTCGGCAATCTCGGTGGTGTTCAGTCTGAAGATGTGCCAAGATTTGATTTCCCGTATTCGGTTAAAGTGACTTTGCCTCCTCTTGCTGTTAACATATACTCTTTTGAAAAAACCGAAACACAAGCGGTGCAAATTCCGGATGCAGAATCAGAGCAAGAGTCTATTCCTGCGAGTGAAGAATCTGCAATTGAGACAACTGCCAAAGCGCCTGAAGTCCTTACGGAGAAGATTAGTGTAGTAGCTGTAACTAAAGAGAATGATGAATTGATTACTGTTGATAAAGAAGAAAAACTTCCGTCAACTGTTGAATTGAAGAATGAAGTAAAAGCTGAAGAAGATGAAATGAGTGATAAGATAAAGCAGATTCTGAAAAAGATCAAAAAATATTGAACCATTCTGATTGATGAAGAAATGTCTCAATGAGTTGTGGAGTAATTACTCGTCAAATCTAAATGCCATTTCGCAATTAATGCAAAACCCATATTTTGTTTACAAATAAAAATTCTCATGTCTAAAGTACTTTCCTATCTAAACAGCATTAACCTCTCTGTTGATGAGATCGGCGCAAAGGAACGAGCCGCAATGCTTGCATCAAGAAGCATAAAGACAGAAAGTAAAATGCAGGCTTTAAGACTTGCGATTTCAATGATAGATCTGACTACCCTCGAAGGCAAAGACTCCGAGGGCAAGGTCATTGCTATGTGCAGGAAAGCGATAAGCCCAAAGCCTGGAGACCCAAGTATTCCGCATGTAGCAGCGGTTTGTGTCTATCCTAATCTTATCAGGATCGCAAAACAAACTGTTGAAGGCTCCGGTGTCAAAGTGGCATCAGTCGCTACTTCATTTCCATCAGGACAGTATCCGCTCAAAGTCAAACTGGAAGATACAAAGCGGGCGATCTTTGACGGCGCAGATGAAATTGACATGGTCATATCACGCGGTGAGTTTCTTGAAGGCAATTACGATTTTGTCTTTGATGAGATCAAACAGATAAAAGAATGTTGCGTGATGTCATCAGAAGCATTGAGTCAGAAGTCAGGAGAGCATGTTGATGTGCATCTTAAAGTAATCTTAGAAACAGGAGAGCTTGAAACTTTTGATAATGTAAGGAAAGCAAGTTTCATTGCTATGAATGCGGGAGCTGACTTCATTAAAACATCTACCGGCAAAGTTCAGCCCGCTGCAACACTTCCCGTAACTCTTGTCATGCTCGAAGCCATTCGAGATTTCTATGATGATACGGGAAAGATAATCGGAATGAAGCCTGCAGGCGGCATAAAGACAGCAAAGGATGCAATCGCCTATCTTGTGCTTGTGAACGAAACCCTTGGTGAGAAGTGGCTGACACCTGATCTGTTCCGTCTGGGTGCTAGTTCAGTCTTGAATGATTTACTGATGCAAATTGAAAAACAGAAGTCGGGTTTTTATCAATCAGCAGATTACTTCACCAATGATTAGGAATCTTCTTCTGATCATTGCTGTGCTTTTCATTTCGTCTGTAGGAATTTCACAGATTACGAGTAATACAGTTAAGAGAGTAATAACTGCCCGCGGCTATGAATTCAATCTTGAGTATGACAGCACAGAGTTCTTCAAAGGCAGTCTGAATGTGAAGAATAGCTACGGAGATACTCTTTTCAATGATGAAGATTTCTATTCTTCGTGCTATCATGATACACTTGCTGACCTTGATGGAGATGGAAACAATGAACTTGTTCTCGGGTTGGCAACCGGAATGTCTCCATATATGTGGAGTTCCTTGCTGATCTTTGATATGAATTCGTATGAGCTCATTCCTCTTGAAGTGGTCAATGGTGAACTTGTAAATACGGCGGACGGGAAGAGTTTGATAAGAGCAATTGTTCGTTTGAGTCCTGCTTATTTGGGTGCTTTGTACTCATATCTTCTCGAGTTCAGAAACAATGAACTTTTCATTTTCAATGATCCTGATGGCCAATACTCCGCACAACTGAGTACAGATTACTCAGCAGCACTTGAAGAAGCCATAACGGATTTTGGAAACACTGAGGATGTCTGCAATGAAGGATCCGGATACATCACGCTCTTTGAGGCGTATCTTATACAGGCGAAACTATCCGGAAGCATTAACAAGGCAGGGGAGTTTTTCCGTAAAAGCTACAAGTGTGAAGATGCTAATGCCGCTTACAAAGAGGTAATGAAATATGTAAATGAAACGTATGACTATCTGTCTTCGCAGAATTACAGATACATGAAGGACTGAACGCTCAAAAACAATGGTTTGATCCTAATCATTTCTCCCAGTCACAATTAAACTAAACGCTGAAAAAAAATTGCTAAGCAGGATCAAGAATATTTTACCTGACGAAAAAAGAAAATTGCTATCGAAGGCTTTTCACAGGATGAAGAATTTTGGATTCGATTATTTCCCCGGAGATAGTGTTGAGTCACTTCGCGAAAAGATCAATCTGTGTTTTAAGTTATTTCCATCCGCAAAGAAAAATTTTGCGAAAGAAATTGAATTCATCAACACACAGTCTAAAGCAGATATAAAGTTTTCATACATTCTGCCGTATGAATTTGTCTTTGACTATGACAGTTCGAAAGTTCAGGTTCTGAAGGATGATGCTTCCGGACTGCATTATGTTATGCATAACGGTAAGAAACTCTTTTACAGTTCTGACCACACCAATCCGGCAAAGGTTGCTTTCACATACAACTGTATCTGCATTGAACAGGATCTTCGTTCTCCGCACAGATATTTGACAGAAAGCTTCAATGTTAACGAAGGAGATACGGTCCTTGACATCGGCGCGGCAGAAGGAAATTTCGCGCTTGATGTTGTTGAGAAGGCAGGAAGATTGATTCTTTTTGAGACGGATGAAAAATGGATTGAAGCGCTTCAGCATACATTCGAGCCATGGAAAGAGAAAGTTACTATCATTAACAAGTTTGTCTCCAATGTTGATAATCATAAGTGCATTACCCTTAAGAGACTTTTTAATGAGACAAAAATAGATTTTATTAAGATGGATGTTGAAGGAGCAGAAGTAGAAATTCTGGAAAGCTCAGAAGACATTCTCAAAGATGCACATGATCTGAAGCTTGCTGTGTGTACGTATCACACCTCTGCTGACAAGGATTCAGTCGAGAGTAGTCTGAACAAATGCGGTTATACCTGTGAACCGACTCCCGGATTTATGCTTTTTTTATACAGCCATCTTACACCGCCTTACTTCAGAAAAGTGCTCTTGCGGGCAACCAAAAGAAAATCCTAATATTAGGAAACTGAAACACATCAACCGAACATGACAGAGAAGATCCGAATCTCAACTTCACGGCTTACAATAAGAAATCTTGAACTCAAAGATCTCGATGACTTTTTTGAATACAGGTCTAATCCTGAAGTTACAGAGTACCAGGGATTTGATGTAATGACACTGAGCGAAACCGAAAGATTTATCATCAGTCAATGTAAGAAAGAGTTCGGCATACTTGGTGAATGGGTACAGTATGGAATAGAAGAGAGAATGAGCGGAAGGCTTGTAGGAGATTGCGCTATTCGTCTATTGGAAGAAGAGTCGGAGAGTGCAGAGATAGGCATTACAATTTCTCATCTGCACCAAAGGAAAGGATTTGCCAAAGAGGTAATGAATGGAATATTGAAATTTCTGTTTGATAAGAAAAATATTCACAGAGTTGTTGAGCTAACTGATGTAAAAAATACTGCGTCAGTGAATCTTCTTAAGAGTTGCGGATTCAGAAAGGAAGGACATTTCGTGGAGAGCAGAATATTCAAAGGAAATAGATGCAGTGAGTATCAATATGCCATGCTGAAGAGAGAATGGGATGATATGAAAAATGACATCAAAGAATAATTGTACAGGTGTATGATGTCATAAAACAGGAAGAGCTGCAAAATACTTTGAACAATATTCTGCAGCTCTGAAAAACACATTTAAAAAAGTCAGTTCACTTTCATCTCGTCTATCAGAATGGCAGTGTCATAAATGCTGTCACCAACATCTCCGCAAATCAAGACCACAACAATTGTCTGACCCCTGTATGGAGTAATATCAAATGTTGCCGTCTGCCAATCAGTCATGTATACTCCTCCCTGGTCAAAAACAATGCCAGGTGATACGCCTACAAGTTGTCCGACCTGATTGGTATCAGCTCCGAACTGTGAAGCAATTTGATCAATGTTCTTTGTAAGTAGTGTGACTTCACTGCCGTCAGATTTTTTCAGAACAATTTTAAAATAATCCTGAAACTGAGAGTGAATGTATTCAAGAAATTCTTCCGAAAGGAAGTTCCATTTCAGAGTGAGTTGTGATTGATTGTCGGCAACAGTGAAACATTGCGAGATAGAGCCGCTTGACGTTGTGAATCCCAGTCCCGTCGAGATAATTCCCATGAATGAGCCTTGTGTTGAGCCAAGATATCCGAGGCGGTTAATTACTCTTCCGTCTCCGGACTTGGTCCATCCGGAAATGTTTCCCTCTTCAAAGTCCCCGTTTATTATAGATGTTGAATATTTCAGATTTGAATTCGATGCGGCATTCATTTGGAAATTTGCATTCGGATTTTGAGGATCAACTGCATTGAAAAATGCATTACCGGTAGTAAGTCCTGTTATTGCCAATCTCTTGGTAATAGAGTCAGCAATTGTCTTTGCAAAAGCTCCGTTTACAGTCTTGTCATACCCGTAGTATGTTTTGGCTCCTTTTCCAATAAATGCATTAGCAAGATCCGGATTCTGAGTGCTTGCGCATGAGTTGTTAAGAATCACAGTATTGGGGAAAGTTCCCGCAAGATTTGAAATGAATGAACTTGTTACGGCATACACGTTTGCTATTGTGATTACATTACCGGCTGTACTAACTTTCATGTTCTTGAACAATGCAAGTCTGTTTGCCTGAAGCAGAGCATTATAGGAGTCTCTGAATATTGCGGAATTGGAATCAACAACTTCTGCAGTAAGTATGGCTTTCCCTCTGCTGCCGTGTGTAGCAAATACTACGTATCCGTATTGAGTCAGATTGTAGAGACAACTAACATTTGCATTTTCATCTACAAAGGATGTTACCTGAAATTCCTGACACGGCGCATTTGCAAGCCTGTTTATGATCAAAGGTCTTTCATCATTTGTCCAAACACCTTCATAAGCTGCAAATACCAATACATTCCTGTTGCCAATCAGGTTCGGATCAAGTTGCGTATTGTCGCGGGAAAAGCCTGCCCTGTTGGAACCTTCAAAAAAATTCTCTCCAATAGTTTGTTTGTCTTCAGGAATCTTAACAAGTCGTGTACTTTTGCCTGAATCTGATTCAATCCCGCCTCTGGTTTCAATTCCTTCTCTGGAAAAAATAAGACCTCCCATCAGGCCATTGGTATAATGTATTATCATACTCGTATTTCCGTCGTTCTCAACTGATGCAACACCGGGCTGAGACTCAAGCCATGTCTTGAGCTGGTTTGATGCGGCAGTTATGTTATTTGGATTTCCACCAAGGTATGTCTGTAGTTGTATTGCTGCGTTGTCTTGAGTAGAAAGGACTGTTCCTACCTGACCCGAGTTTAATGCACCGTAAACTGTGATACTGACAGAACTTGTCTGAGCTGCAGCTGTGGTGCCACCTGAATTTACGCTCCCTTTAGCAGCCAGGTTCAATGTTCCTGCCGAAGTCTCAGTTATAATGAATCTTCCACTATAGATGTTGTCTCTTGCAATGTCATCTCCGTTTGCAAGCTGCCCGTTATCGTAAAGAATACCAATCTCCGATACAGTGTTGCCGCTGTTATCCACTTTTACAAGCCGTACAATTGAGTCCGTAAAGAATGTACCGCTTGTTGCAGATAGCCGGGCAAGAATTGTGTCCGGAATATTTGCGGTCAGCAGGTCTGGTATGACAGAAAGTGTTCCAATGCTTGTGCCCGATGGCGGGGGATTTGTCGGTGTAGTTGGATTTTCACTGCACCCCGGAAATTCGCTCAGCAAAAATAATGATACAGTGACTATGCAAAACAGATAAAGTAATTTTGCATTAATGGAATTAATCTTGGTTCTTTTGATACTTGCAAATCTCGCTTTCATAGTAAACTCCTTTTATGTAATTGATGTACTTATCTGTGAATTAGACTACATATTTAGTGCCAAGAAAAAACCGCCAAAATGTAATGATTTGACGGTTTAGAATGAAATGTGTGGCTAATATCCACACAAATACTTATTGAAAGGGAAAATATCCACAGACACAACAGATGATCCAAAGGGTGCTTATAGTATATTTTTGGCAATACACGTTAGAAATCCATGAAAATTAATTCTGTTTGCTGATTTGAATTTCATTTGTTATCAATTCAAGAGTAATATTGAGAGCTGAAAAAATTTTAGCGCTGTATTCAAAGTCGGAAAATGATAGATGTTCTCATTCTTAATTCGTAATTCCTAATTCTCAATTGAACTGAATTCCGCCTTGTAAAAAACACGGGCAATGTCCAAATTGCATTAAATCAAAAACCTTTAAGAAAGAAAATGAAAGAAAATTTTTTTCAACAGTTTTTCTTGTTCAATTTGTTAGTTATCGCGTTTCTGTTGCTGGCATCAACTGAGAAATCAGATGCGCAAATTACCAAGACTCTCAAGTTCTGCAACGATAACACCATCTACGAAGAATTTACAAACAACAGCAACGGAGCGGGAGAATATTTTTTTACAGGGACAACAGTTCCGGGAAATAAAAGAAGAGGTCTCATAAAATTTGACGCCCTTGGGGAGTTCCTTCCTCCGTGCGCAACAATATTGAGCGCTTCTCTTACACTGCACATGTCAAGAACTATCTCCGGTCCGATGAATGTGCAACTCAGGAAACTGAATGAAGACTGGGGTGAATCATTCTCTGATGCATCCGGAGAAGAAGGATTCGGAACACAGGCAGAATCCGGCGACGCGACATGGAGATATACATTCTATAATACAGACAGCTGGACCAATTCCGGTGGCGTGTATGCATCTGATACAAGTGCCATTGCAAGCGTTGACCAGATCGGTTTCTATACATGGACTTCCGCGAAGATGGCAAGTGAAGTTCAAAGCTGGCTTCGAAATCCAAACAGCAATTTTGGATGGATACTTATCGGAAATGAAACTGCAACTGCAACTGCCAAGAGATTTGACACACACGAAAATATTGACACTAGTTTTGTACCGAGACTCACAGTCACATACATAAACAATACGCTTCCGCTCAACATATCAATGTTTATAGAGGGCTTCTGGGACGGAACAACAATGATCCAGGATACGGTTACGGTCTTGCTTAGAAGTGCTGCATCTCCTTATCCGATTGTCGGATCAGAAAAAGGAATTGTTGATGCTTTCGGTAACTTAACTGTTTGCGTTCCAAATGTTGCTCCTGGTAATTATTACATAGTGCTGAAACACAGAAATTCTATTGAGACCTGGAGCGCGTTACCGGTGGCATTGAATTCCAATTTCAACTACTATGACTTTATTTCATCTGCGTCACAGGCATACGGAAGCAATCTTGTTCTGAAAGCAGGTGCTTACTGTATCTATAGCGGTGATGTAAATCAGGACGGAACCGTTGACGGGACGGACACTCAGCTCATTGATAATGATTCGTTCTTGTTCAACTCAGGCTATCTCCCAACCGATGTAAACGGGGACAGCTTCATTGATGGCTCGGATGCATCAATAGCGGGAAACAATTCAGACAATTTTGTAAGCGTAGTCAGACCATAACGGAATTCAGATATTTAGTTTCATGCAGAGTGCCTGCAGATGAAAGTCTGCGGGCATTTCTATTTTGACTCGCTTATCTTCTTTCCATGCAGTTCTTCAATTTTTTCTCCAAACCATTTCCTTCCAATAAGAAAGCCTTTTACCGCGTTAATCTTGGCAACAGCCTCATCGGTCTTTGAAAGTTTTTTGGAAGATACAGTTTTTGTGAGCAAAAGATAAAACTTGATGAATTTCTGATACTCTTTCTTGTGTCCATCGGGAATAAGCTTGTCCTGCCTAAGAAACTGAGAAAATGCATTTGCGGAATCTTCAGCTAAAACAAAGTCTGCGGTATCAAACAGTATCATCATCTGCAATATCTTTACAGCGGGCTTGTAATGTATGAATGAAAAGCTATTGATCTTGCTCAGTTCCTGTAATGCTTTGTCATATTGTTTCTTCTGATAGAGTATTCTCGCATTGCTGTAATGAACGGCATTGTTCCGGAATTTCTCCGGTAAGTACTTCGCATACTTTTTGGCAAAATCTTCTGCCCACTTGAATTCACTCACGGAAATCGCAAGCATAAAGGTCTTGTAAAAAACGTCGATACCGATACTTCTCTTTGCCGAGTATGAAGTCACTGCAAGGCGGAGCTTTGCAACATCAAATTCTTCTTTCCTGTAATCCTCGCCGTCAAGAAGTTTCTTGCTGCAGAATATCTGAAATGCATTCAGCGCCTCACCGCTTTTTGATGGAGGATATTCCTTATGTTTTTTCTTCATAAGTTCTTTTGCGGTCACATAGCTCTTTTCATCAAAGTAAATCAGAATCCTTATGAGGTGATAGTTGAGAGCAGTGATATTGTCATTCAAATATGAAGGATTCTTCTCAAGGAATATAATTATCTCATTTAGCAGAGGTATATCGATTGATGCATTCAATGTATTCCTGTAATTGGCAAGCAAAATTAATTCTGAAAGCATTGCATCCACAAAGAAGTTGATGAGCTTCTTTGAAGGATCGAGCCACTCGCTCCTGTAATGATCTCTCTTTGTTACATGCCTTTTCTCACGATCTATCTGATGACCCAGCAGATCGGCCAACAGAAATTCATAGAGTCTGTTCTGTGACTTTGATATCCTTTTCCAAATCCGTTCATAGTTCTTGTAAAACATGTTCTCATGTGCATTGTCGCTCAGGTACTTCAAATATGCAAGGTCATTGATTTCCGGATCAGTCATTTCAATGGAAATGAACTGCTCGGCAAGTTGTTGAAGCTCGGAAAGAAGATAATTAATGGTGCCTTCAACAAACTTCCCGCTTCCATACAATTCACGGTGAAGATATTGTTTCGTCAACTTATCGGAATCATATTCCGGATAAAATTGCTTAAGTAAATCAAACAATTCAGAAGCTTTTGAGTTTGTATTAAAATAAGGCGAGTTGACAAACTTACTCAATCTTTTCATTTCTTCTTTATCCAATCCTGCCAGTAAAGTCAGCAGATCATTCTTCAGCATTGTGCGGTCTATAGTTTTATTTTGATCAAGTTAATTAAGGAAGAAAACTTAATCAGTTCATAATTTTCTAATAACTGTATTTTTTTTGGAGCAACACATTCTTAAATTGAGGTACACAAAAGTGAAGTTGAAAGCATCCCCCAAAAAAGCTGAAAATGAGATCCGAGTAATGTTAAAATTCGGATGTAAAATTTCTGACAACAGTGATCCAATATTCATAACAAATATTATTTCTAAATTAAAAAGTAACTGACATGGATGGTACATGTGTATTTTGCAACATGAACTCAGAGAATTTTATTTTCCAGAATGATTTTGCATTTGTAGTGCCTGATAAATTTCCACAATCAAAGGGTCACCTGCTGATAATCCCAAGGAGGCATGTAAAAACTTACTTTGAACTTACTGCCGAAGAAAAAGGAGCAATGATGAACCTTCTTGATCAGGCAAAGCTTTATACTGATGACTATCATTTTCCGAACGGATACAATGTTCTGATCAATGCAGGTGAAGCCGCAGGACAGATAGTCATGCATGCTCATATTCATCTCATTCCGAGATACGGCCGCTGACAAAGGTCAGCATGATTTGAGGATTTGCAGGACATTGTCCGAGATTTTATCAGATTAGCAGTTTTTGTTAATGAAAAAATCCGGGAAAATAGAGATTTGCGTCCAAAGAAAATTCAATGAAAAGCTTCGATTTCAATCCGGAATCGAAGCTTTCGTGTTTTTTATAGGTCCTTCATAGTGAGTTTTTGGCAGGGAAAACTCAAAAAGAAGTCTTTGACAATATTAATCCTTCCGCTTAGTTTGAATCAAATTCAGAATAATGAGTTGCCCCAAAGGGGTTCCTTCGGGAAAAGTTGCCTGCCCGTCCCTGACGGGAAAGTTGAAAGTTGAAAGTTGAAAGTTGAAAGTTAAAAGTTAAAAGTTGAAAGTTGAAAGTTGAAAGTTGAAAGTTAAAAATTGAAAGTTGAAAGTTAAAAGTTAAAAGTTAAAAATTGAAAGTTAAAAATTGAAAGTTAAAAATTGAAAGTTGAAAATTGAAAGTTGAAAGTTAAAAGTTAAAAGTCATGAAATTAGTAATTATGCACTATGAACAGCGCGTTTTGAATCTCTGGAATTTTGTACACAGCTATTTCTAATTTTTAATTTTCAATTTTTAATTGTTAAAAATTACGGCAATGAAAATTACAAAATTAACATCGGTCTTCATTTGCTTGCTGATCTGCATACTTCTTCTCGGCTCAGCAAGATTCATGGATGATCCTAATAGGTCCGGCAATCAGGATAATCCACTTGCTGTCATCAGCAGTAAGCAGATGGATGCAAATACTATCAGCACATGGTACAGGAACAACGGCAGTTTCAACAGACAACCTATTACAGGATACGCGGGATTTGAATGCCCGAAGGGTTCTCAGCATTTTGCCAGATATGCATCCGGACTTTGGATAGCGGCAATCGTAGGAAACGATACGCTCATTGCAATAGCAGAATACAACTACGAATATCTTCCCGGATATATTGATAATAACGGTATTGCACAGGGGAAAGATGATTCACTCTATCGCATATATAACTTTTACAAGAAAGATCTTTCGGCATATGATTATTTACATTGGCCCTTAAATCAGGGAGCTTATTTTGATTCCACGGGGAAGCCATTTGTGATGGGTGATCAGACAATGTTCTATTCTCATACAGACGGATATCCTGAAGCACACAACAACAACGCAGGAAGTACGGCACCATTGAAAGCGCAGATACTTCAAACAAACTGGAGCTATGTTAAGAACACGGGTCCTCTTAATTCGGTAATATTCACCGAGCACCGGATCATAAACAGAAGTAACCTTCCATGGAACAAGTGTTATATTGCAATATGGACCGATGACGATCTTGGAGATGCAAATGACGATGCTGTAGGGTGTGATACTAATCTTAGTTTAGGCTATACTTACAACTATGATAATTTTGATCCGGCATATGGCTCGGGACCTCCGGCAGTGGCATTTAAAATACTCAAGGGTCCTCTTGTTCCAAGTGCAAATGACACGGCGAGATACTACAGTCCACCCGGTAGTAACAATCTTAAAGTGAAGCCCGGATACAAGATCTCCGGTATGTCAGCATTCACAATGTATCTCGGTGGAGCTCCGTCTCTTGGAGATCCTGTGGACTACAGAGAAGCGTATCTCAATCTTCAGGGGATAAAAAGGGACGGAACGGTTTGGATTAACCCTATCAATGGACAAGTGACAAGTTTTGCATACTCCGGCGATCCAAGCACGGGAACAGGCTGGAATGAAACGATGTCAGGAGACCGGCGCTTTCTTCAATCCATGGGGCCATTGACAGTTAATCCGGGTGATACACAGTCTATAATCACGGCTCAGATAATAGCCAGAGGATCTACAAATCTCTCCAGCGTTGCATCATTGAAAACTTCGGCTAAGTTTGTACAGAATTATTTCGACAGTAATTATGATGCCGGGATATCATTGGTTCAACCAACCGTGAATTCCTTCACCCCGGGCAATGGCAGTATCTCTCTTTCCTGGAATGATACATGTGAAAGAATTACTTATCCCAATAATTTCTCAGGCGGGACATACAGGTTTCAGGGCTACAATATCTATCGCATTCGTCCGAACAATGTTTCTCCTTCCAAAGCTGATACGATACTTATCAAAACGTTCGACATTGTTGACGGAGTGACCGATATACGTGACAGCGTTTATCTCGAAGAGTATCAGAGCATAACATACGGTATCGTTCAATATGGAAGTGACAACGGAATTGCCAGATCAATTGAACTTCACAAAGATACAGTAAGCGGCAGTGAATTCAAGAACGGCAGTGAGTATAAGTTTGCAGTAGCGGCATATTACTATGACCCGACAGGAGGTTTATTTACTTTGCCAAAGGTTTTGGTTTCACCAATCAGCGGAAACATCATTAAAGTTGTGGCTCAAGGTCTGGCGCCGGAAACTCAGATTGAATATCAATTTGGAGATACGCTTCTAACCGACCAGGGTGATTTCGGAGTAATTCCTGTATTGAATGATCCTTTGAAACTGGTCAATGCAACTTATGCCACAACTATCTCCAAAAGTTCAGGCGTATTCAAATGGACTCTTCAGAAGATAATGAACGGTGATACTGTTAATGTTCTTTCTGATCCAAAGAATTTTTCCGCGGTGCCTGACTCTTCATTCACATTTGACGGAATGAATTTCTATCAACAGATCATTAGAGATTCCGGCATAGTTAGAGATAATTCCCAGCTCAATGGAGTGAAGTATGCAGCTGGAAGAGGTTATGAATATTTGCCTCCCGGCAACATTTGGTTCGAAGGTCCTGATACGAATGCAGTCAAGACTGCAAAGGTCATTACAAACAGACAATTTGAGAACAGGAGTATTGGAATGTCGTTTCCTAATTCAATGACATTCAAAGGACTTCCTTCTAAAATAATTGCAAATCAAAATTCACTTGTTCCCATCAACGGACAGAATTCTATTCTAAGCGGAGGTCCCTTGAGAAAGATCGTTGTTCATTTC
>CALEVL010000094.1 GCA_937924675.1 uncultured Ignavibacteria bacterium
GAAGTAAATCCTACTTTGATTACTATCGGCATTCTATGGAACACTGAGTTTGTCTGAGTCTGTCGTGCAGTAAAGTTAACTCTCCACTGACCACCGCCAAGATCAGCAAAGTTGTAATAATTCTGATAGACCGGATGGTTGGGTTCCTTTACCCATTGATTGATAAACCATGTCATATCCTGTTCAGATGCTTGGCTGACCTTTGCTGCAAAGTCATCTGTAACGGCAGAGTTATACTTGAATCCACCGAGCGAATCGGTTGCATAAGAATTGATCACATTGAAGAACACAGAATCTCCAAGAGTATATCTTAACATATGGAGAACGCATGCTCCTTTGTAATATGTGATAGCAGTATTGAACAGCTGGCTTGTTGGCGGAGTATTAGTTATCCAATCGGGATTGTACATAGCCCAACCTGGATTTCCGCTAAGATATCCGCTTGCATCCGAAAGAATATCATTCTTGTATGCAGTGTAACCGGAAGTGCTTTCATACCAAAGAGCTTCGCAATAAGTTGCAAAGCCTTCATTGAGCCAGATGTCTGCCCATGTTCCGCAAGTTATCATATCACCAAACCACTGATGAGCATACTCGTGAGAGATCAGATTCTCTCCCCAGCAATTCGGGCAGAGACTTGTAAGAGTTTGGTTTTCCATTCCTCCCCATGTGAACTGATTATTCAGAGTTGCAAAACCATTCTTTTCAAAAGGATGTTCTCCGAATTTCTGAGAGAAGTATGTTGTCATGGGAATGATCTTCGTCTTGATGTTTGAAGGATTCTCGCCGCTGTTGTAATAAAAGCGAATCGGAACACTATCATTAGGGTTGGACAATTTATGCCAATAGACAATGTCGAGGTTATAATTAACCTTACCCGACATTACTGTCAGATAAGTTGCAACAGGATCTCTGCTAACCCAATGATAATAAATCGAGTCACCGGTGACAAGAGAATCAGCAAGTCTTCCGTTAGAACCTAACCTGGCATTAAGAGGAACTTTAGCGGTAAGGTCAACTGTAGCTTTATCACTTGGTTTGTCATAACAAGGGAACCACTTTCTTGCGCCCTCCGGCTCACAGTCAGTAAATATCATACCGTTGCTTGCATAAAACGCCTGATCACTAACATTGGCATGTGAATAATTTACACGAACTGTTGCAACTTCACCCGGGTTGTAAACTCTGTCCAATGTAATGTTCAGAAGATTGCTTGCGTGAGTGAAAGAAGTTCCGGCGAGTCCTACAGAATTTACGGTAATCGAAGTGTTTACTGCATTCAATGTGATGATACTCAATGCAGTATCAATCCTGAATGTGACTTCAACACTTCCGTTGAAATTCTTCGGATATGGTGAAATGAAGCAATGGCGTATGTCAATATTGATCTTGTAGTTCAATACATCAAACTTGTGCTTTGGAGTATTTGGTGAATCACCTCCGAGAAGGATAGGTAATTCGGTGGAATTCATTTTTTTGTGTGAACATTGGTCAGCACCTTTCTGGCCTGTTTGAGCAGATAAACTGCCTGAGATCGAAAGCAGCAATATTGCCGCAATCATGTATCTGAAGAGATTCATATTGAATTCTTTAAGTTGTTTTCGTAGATCAAAATAGTGATTGTTTTGATTTATGTGTTATGACTTTTGTCATACTTTTGAAATAAATTATTTAGTTCATTTCCCCGGAAATTTGAAGGATTTTGCAGATGTTGGACTGGAGGAGTTCTATTTTCTTACTTATTGCGCTCTATATGAGATCAGAAGGCACTAATTACCTTTAGACATATGAACTAAGAATTCCCAAGATTTTTCAAAATTGGAATTGTAATTACAGGCTCAAATTCATATTTTGCCACAACTTTTAAGAAACCTATAAGCTCTTAATGAAGAAGCAATTCAAGAATCAGAGAGAAAACAGTTACAAGCTAACTCAGCAAATTACATCAAAAAAGAGTCAGCCGAAGAAACGTGATCCGTTCAAAGAAAGGGGAGTCAAAGACTATATTGATATTTTTGATGCAAAGCTCCTTACAAGATTTCTTAACGATCAGGGAAAACTTCTTCCGGCAAGAATTACCGGCTCAACTGCCAAGATGCAAAGAAAACTGACAACCGCTGTGAAGAGGGCAAGACACCTTGCAATTATTCCTTTCGTCAGCGAAGGCACAAGATACTGATTTTTTCTTAGCGATTATAATTTCCGACTCTTATACTTGTCAAAGTATAAGAGTTTTTCTTTATCAGAAAATCATCTAAACAAAAATGAAATTTCTAATCTCTCAACTTCTGGTGTTATTATTTGTGATAAGTGCTTGTGCGCAAACAGAACAGGACTTAGTCATTGGCGAATTCAGGATCACAAAAATCACTGATGCTGATACATTCAGATTTGATAAACTTGACAAGCCGGCAAGACTTCTTAGCATTGATACTGAAGAGACTTTTAAAACGCCTGATGCAAAAGAAAAGATAGACGAGATTGCATTGAACTGGGATGAGTTTTACAAGCTTCAGAAAGGTGACAGCAAATTTCCGGTGAAGACAGATTCACCACTCGGGTATGAAGCATGGAAATGGGCTGAAGAATTTATGAAGGATGTGAGCAAAGTCAGACTTGAACGCGAAGCTGATGACAGAAGCGTCGACATATTTGACAGATATCTTGTGTATGTGATTGCTATCAAAAGTGACGGCTCTGAAGTGAATTATAACATAGAGTGTGTGCGAAACGGCTACAGTCCTTACTTCAACAAATACGGCAACAGCAAGAGGTTTCATGAGCAGTTTGTTGAAGCGCAGGAATATGCCCGTGAAAATAAGCTCGGCATCTGGGACCCTGAAAAAAAGAAGTACCCGGATTATGATGAAAGACTTGTATGGTGGAACAAACGCGCCGATCAGCTTGAGAATTATGAAAAGACATTTGCGGGAGCAGAAGGGTTCGTCAACTTGTCGAGTCCGGCTGATTTTGAAAAGCTTCCAAACTATCTCGGAAAAGAAGTCACGGTATTCGGAGGAATAGGAAAAGTAATGACAGACAGATTCCCATATCTGCTCAGGATACCAATTACAAAAGGTGTTGACTTTGATCTTGTCATAAAGGAGAGTGACAAGCAAATTCTTAATGAGATTAATATTGACACTGTGAAAGAATTTTATGTCTATGCAAAGGGAGTGATAGAAATGTATGACGGAAGTTATCAGATCGTGCTTCAAGACAAAGAACAGATTTGGACCGAGTGATATGAACAGCGATTCGAAAAGAGCAATTGAAACAAGAGATTTTATATGATGCCGGTTAAACATTGTCGAATTTTCGGACAGAGATCTTCAGGGCCTTCTATAAATTACCTACAGTCTCCATAAAGTTCAAACTTGAAAATTCATATTGTTAAACTTACGTTTGTAAGAGTAGATATAAGATAGTACGCAGCCGATTAGAAGTGCTTTAGAATGGGTATTGTAATGATTATTAATAACAGGAGGAAATATGAAACTTGCGACAATTTTATTCTGCCTTCATTGTTTTTTCTGCAACTGTTTTTCACAGGTTCCTAACTACGGTTGGCACACGCAAACAAGCGATCTCAAGTGCAATCTCAATGATGTCATAATCATCGATTCACTAATTTATATGTGTGCCGGAGATACAAGCATTCTACTAATCACCACAAACGGAGGCATCACCTGGGATCAGCGTGCTGCTCCGACTGCTCAAACAAAATCCCTGGGTCTTGTCAGTTCTGCTTCAATATTCTTGTTTGCTTATAATCAAATTCATGAAACAACAGATGGAGGTCTTAGCTGGAGTTACATTGATACTCCACCGGATCTTTATGATATTGATTTCATTGACTCTCAAACAGGATTTGTTTGTGGAGAAGACTTCAGCCCTGTGCCGGTTGTATTCAGAACAACTAACAAAGGTATAAGTTGGTTGCGCTACTTTGCAAATAGTCTGGGACTAGCAACGAAGATCAGGATGTTTGATGTGAATTCCGGAAGAATAGTAACGGGAAGCAGTATACAAATAACTACAAACAGTGGAATAAGCTGGGTAACGAGTACTGTGCAATCGGGGTTTTACATCTATGCCGCTTATAGCTTCAATATAAGAGACCATTATATTGCCGGTAGTTATGGCCTAGCTTCAAGAACTACAAACGGTGGAATCAACTGGACAGAATTAAATCTTGGAAACGATCTGAATATAAGATGCATGACGTTCACAGATTCCTTGACAGGCTATGCGGCAGGAGATTCAGGATTTATTACAAGAACAACGGATGCAGGAGCAACATGGGTTGTTCAAAACGCAGAAACTACATCCAGAATAAACGACATAGAAATTCTTGACAACGGACTCGGACTTGCTGTTGGAGAGAATGGACTGATTCTTAAGACTACAACATGGGGGCTGACTTCTGTAGTTCAAATGCATGCCAATGTGCCG
>CALEVL010000095.1 GCA_937924675.1 uncultured Ignavibacteria bacterium
CTTCACTGAGTCTTGAGATATATGTATAATCCAATTGCCGTTATTACTGTGATGACAGCAGGCACAAGTCCAATTATAATTAATGTACGGTCAAGTTCTCTGTGGCGCTTTGATACAAGACGAAACAGCAGTGCGGAAATAAATGCTGCCAATCCTCCGGTGATAAAGAAGGTTACTGCGGCAGTGGTTCCGGCAGCAAGTCCTTCCTGGCTCTTGCCGATGATCCCCGGCAACACTCCCGCAAGTATTGCGAGAAGCAAGTATAACCCGGTAAGCAACAGGATGAGGTTTTTCAATTTATTGACTTTATGATATGTTTGCAAATTACCAATTTTACAGCAATTTAAAAAATCCTCTCACATGAAGTACTTACTCTTCTTACTATCTTTATCTTTTCTGTTTGTTTCGTGCCAAACTGATAAAAAGGAAACGCAAACAACGGTGAATAAAGAAACCAAGATGGAATCAATAGTTAAGCAAGGCAAGAACATTGACAAACTGATTGGCTCTTATGTTACAGACGGCTATGAGAAACGCAGTGAAGGCAGCGACTGGGTTGCGGTAATAATATCCAAATGGAATGATAGTACTGCAATTGTGAAGGTACGCTCACGTACAGACATAAAAAAAGCAACGTGTACATTTGATGCAAAGGCATCACAAAAGGACTCAAACACTCTTTCGGCAAATTACGACGGACGCAAGATTCTCTTCAGGGTTGCAGGAAATGAACTTACTGTCTCAGGTGAATATCCGGATGATGAAAGTGCGCTTTCATTTTTCTGCTCCGGCGGTGCAAGTCTTTCGGGCAAGTATGCAAAACTCAGTACTCCGCTTGACAGATCTCAGTTTGATTCGTTGTCGTATGAAAGATTACTGACGATGAAAGAAATTATGTTTGAGATCACCTCGTCAGAGAATGATGGAGAGAATACATTGGTAATTCAACCAATAGGTTTGAAGACAGATAACAATAAACTTGTTCATAAATATCAGGGAATGATAGACAATGTTGAGATCGCTGATTTAAATGTTGACGGATATCCGGAAGTGTTTATATATACTGTATCTCCGGACAAGTCAAGAAAGAGTTCTCTGATCGCCTATTCGGTTAACAACGGAAAGTCTGTCAGTGCAATCAGTTTTCCGGAGCTGAAGGATAATGTGGAAGCATCAAAAGGCTACAGAGGGAATGATGAATTTGCAGTAGTAGAAGCTACACTTGTGCAGAGATTTCCCGTCTATCAAGATAATGCCGGTGAGAATGCCGTTCCGAAAATGATGAGACAGCTTCAATATAAACTAAAGGATGGCGAAGCCTCAAGAGTGTTGTATGTAGATAAAGTTGTAGAGTTTCCGATAAATGAATAATCTTTGATTAACGGAAGAGCAGTCATGCCTGCCGTATTAGTCTGATTGTTGTTTGTTCCGGTTGCTTTAAGTAATGGCAGCCGGAACAAATTTCATTATTTCACAAGTGCCAGCTTCTTCGTTGCAACAGCTTCTCCATCTGCATACAATGTGTAGAAATACATTCCTGCCGGAAGTTCAACTGCTATAAAGTCTGTCTCATAATTCCCCGCTCTCAATTGTTTGTTCACAAGTTCAGAGATCTCTCTTCCTGTTATGTCATGAATCCTGATGATGACAAAGCCCGGCGTCTTCAAATTGTAACGAATTTTTGTTGAAGGGTTGAATGGATTTGGAAAGTTCTGTTCAAGTTCAAAACTGTTTACAATTGTTTCAGGAGTAAGCTGACCTGTTAATGGATTTCTGATTATTGTATTTAGCAGTGAAGCTGCAATTGAAACAGGATTTATGCCGAGTTGATTGACAAGTACAGTTATACTCATTTTCATTGCTGTATCATAAAGCATGCTTGAAGTGTATCCGCGGATGTCTCCACTGTGACCGAAGAGTATCCTGCCGCTGAAATTGTATCGTGTCACTCCAAGTCCGTAAGCTAAGTTCGACTGCTGAGTGAAGGCAAGCATCTGAGTCAGTGATGCCTGTGATATAACCTGCCCTCCAAAAAGAAGCTGATACCATCTGCTCGTGTTTTCGGAATTGGAATACATTGCTCCTGCAGTCCATGCCGCACTTAACAGCGAAGTTCTAGGAGTTGAGTTGATATCAATGCTGTTTGCCCACGGATGAGCAACTGTATCCGGGATAAGTTCTTCTACTGCAAAAAATGTATTGTGAAGTCCGAGAGGATCGAGAATTAGTTGATTTAGTTTCGCGCTGACCTGAGTTCCGGTGGCATTTCTTATGATCATGCCAAGTATGATGTAATTGGTATTGGAATATCTGAAGCCCTGACCTTTAGGGAAGTAAGGAGTTGAAAGAAATGTGTTGAGTACTTCTTCAGGCGACCAGTACCTGTTCGGATCTGCAATTATCGAATCCGCATATCCCGGCTTTTCCGAAATGCTAAATACGCCGCTCGTGTGGTTTAGAAGTTGTCTGATTGTAATTGTTGAATCAACAAAAATGAATTGAGGAATCCATTTGCAAAGTGAATCTTCCAATTTTATGACATTCATTTCGGCAAGCTTTAAAGCGAGTACTGACATGAATGTCTTTGTATTGCTTCCGATGCCAAGATACATTCCGGGTTGAATGTTCACACTCCCATGCGAAACGCCGCTTACTCCTTGCCACAATCCATGCCCGGGAATAATTACCGATGCTGAAACTCCTTTAAAATTCTGTGAAGTTCGGATACTGTCTAGTGTGAATTGAAGTTTGGCGGAGAGAGTTGAGTCAAAGCTGTATGCGGAAGTGCCAAGAATGAATACAGCAAACAAAGTTACTGCAAAATGTCTTTTAAATATTCTATGCATCAGAATTTTCAATAATCTTTCTTATCCAATCACAATAATTTGAAAAACTGTTATCACCAATGAAACATTATGGTCCGGAAGATCGCCGGTAATCTTTACCCACCATCTGAAAAAATTCACCTCATTTTTTGTGTCATCAGTTTACTACAGCCTCACCTGCTTTTCTGTATGCATTCATAAGATCGATCACGCCGCCTGATTTGGAAAGCTCTCCGAACTTTGTATTCTTCTTATTCTTGACCTTCACCATGAGACCGTCGTATTTTCTTGCAGATGACATGATTACTTCCTTGAGTTGCTGAGCAGTTAATGACGGGTAATATGCCTTCAGCACAGCAGCAACTCCTGATACAACCGGCGCCGCCATACTTGTTCCGTTTAGGGGTTCGTACTTTCCGTTAGGCATTGTTGAATTGATCTGAACTCCGGGTGCAAAGACATCAACAACTTCCTTTGAGTAATTGCTGAATGGGGCTAACAGATCAAACTGTGAATTCATGTTTTTTGGATCTTTCTCCTGATCCCAGGTCTTCATCCATGAGTTGGCACCTACAACAAGCATGTTGGAAAAGTAGATCTTCTTGTCACCATCAGTGAGAAATTTTTTTGGGAAGTTTCCTGTCTTTGAAATGTCATTTCCTTCGTTTCCGGCTGAGGCAACAAACAGGACGCCTTTTTCTTCCGCATACTTAACTGCCTCAACTACCAGATCCGGGTTTGGAGAGAAATATTTTCCGGCAGACATATTTATGATGCTTGCTCCGTTATCAACTGCATATCGAATTGCATTGGCTATGTCCTTGTCGCGCTCATCTCCCTCATTTGGAACTGCCCTGAGCAACATGAGTTTCGCAAACGGCGCCTGCCCGGTTTTCTTTGATGCTATGATCCCTGCAACATGCGTTCCGTGTCCTTCATTTTTCTCATCAACATTCGGATTGCCGTATCCCTTTTCATAAAGATCATCGGGATTATCACCTACAAGCAGCCATGTTGATGTTGTATCAAATAAATATTTTGACTTAATCTCATACTGATCTCTTAGTTCAGCAACTTCTTCTTTTTTTGCGCCATACAAAAGATACACTCCAAGTATTACCGAAGCTGCATCGGAATACTTACCCTTGAGCCCCATTGAAATACCCTGAAGTTTTTCCGGGTCCGTTGTAATATTTTTCTCTCTCAGTATCATCTCGGCATCTTCTATGTCTTTGAGAGTCCATTCAATTCCTTCGTATGTTGACATGACTTCATCATACTTGTCGTTATATTCTTTCTTCACTTTTTGATAATAAGAATCTGACGGTGGTGTTTTAAGATCTTTCAGCCGCTTGTATTCTCTTGCAACTTCATATGAAATGTATTTTGCATTCCCGAGAAAATTCCAGCCGTTAACGTCATCAACATATCCGTTCTCATCATCATCAACTCCCGGTGTGCCGTTTGCTTCTTTTTCGTTGATCCAAATGTTTTCTTTAAGATCGGGATGATCAATGTCAAAGCCGGAGTCTATCACACCAACTATGACTTCCTTTCTTTCCGGGATGAAATCAAGCGTTTGAAGATATTTGTAAAATGCCTTTGTCCTAACGCCTTCATAGCCATCGG
>CALEVL010000096.1 GCA_937924675.1 uncultured Ignavibacteria bacterium
TTGCCACAGATATTCTTGTTGACGGAAATTTTGTTTATGTGATCGGATACACGTATAACGGCGAGACCTACAAGAACGACATCATACTCTACACATGCGATCTTAACGGAATGAATGCAAGAACTGAGATCGTCAACAGGAAGTATACCAATGAAACTCCTACAGCCTTCATATTTGCAAAAATATGGGATGCCCCGCCGCTTCAGAAGTCACGAACCGCGGTAGTTGTTATGACAGACAAGCCGTTCGGACAAGGCGGCAATAATTTTCTTACGTACTACTTTAAGGATGACAATACAAGCTCACTTTACTGGATCAGAGACTTCGCCGGAGGCGGCAGTTCCGTCAGCATCCCTTCCGCTATAGCTGCAGACCCGATTGGCAATGTTTATGTCACAGGCTATACGAACATGAATGCGGGAAACGGATACGACTTTGTCTCCATGAAGTACAACAAAGATGACGGCTCATACGGATGGAACAGTCCGTCAGTAATTTTCTACGACTCTCTAAGCGGCAACGATAAAGCATCATCGATCAAAGTAAAGAACAGCCGCATCTACATTGCGGGCCGCCTGCGTATAGTGCTGGAGTTCAATATTCTCCGGGCAGGCACAAGCGACAGCACACAGAACGGATACTATCTTGCGGCATACAATCAGGTGCAGGGATATCCTACCAAAGAATTTGATAACGTGTTCGTGCCTTCGTTCACGAGGAACGGCGCGGTCAACAATAATATGAACAAAGCCGCCGTGGTTGAACTGGATTCTTCGGGAAATACTTATCTCATCGCTCAGTCATGGAATGAAACTCATGCTTACTATGCAATCAGGAAATTTGATTCTGACGGCAACATCATTCACACTATAGATCCGTTCGAGAACTTGTTCAGGGAAAGTGATGCAGACAACTCAAAGGTCAGCAAGTCAGAAGATATTCATCTCAGCAATTATCCAAATCCCTTCAATCCGACAACGAAGATCAATTACAAATTACTCAATACTAATTACGTTCAGCTTAATGTCTTCGACATAACAGGCAGGTTCATTATCTCACTCGTTGATGCAAAGCAAAGTGCGGGAAGTTATGAAGTTGAATTCAATGCAGGAGATCTTCCATCGGGAGTTTACTACTCAGTGCTGTCGGCCGGAGACAGAGTTGAGAGAAGCAGGATGTTGCTTATCAGATAGTGATAAGTAAGTAATGA
>CALEVL010000097.1 GCA_937924675.1 uncultured Ignavibacteria bacterium
AAACCCATTTTTAAAGAAAAGTGTAACTTTTTTTAGACAGCTATGGAATTCCTTGTTTATGAGTTCTATTCACTGTTTTCAAGTTCTTAATCAATTGAAATTAAACTCGATAAAACATACTTTGTTTCAACTTTATTGAATGTATGGAACAACAGCGTAAAAGAAATGTACATAATAATAAGTGGAAACGTTATCCCCGAAAGAATACCGGAAAAGATGCTTCCTCCAAAGATCCTGACACGAAAGTCCGTGAGACCCCTGAAAGTTCAAGAATTATAAGACAGAATCAAAGTATTTCAGTCATTATCCCCCTGTTAAATGAAGAAGAATCTCTTCCGGAGCTTTCTCAAAAGCTTGAAGAAACCCTCGGCGATTTAGGATGCGAATATGAAGTTGTATTTGTTGATGATGGAAGTACTGATAAATCATTTGAAAAGATAAAGGAAATCAATAAGCGTAATCCAAAATTTCACTGTATAAAATTCAGAAAGAACTATGGGAAATCAGCCGCGCTTGCCAAAGGTTTCAGAGCCGCCAAAGGAAATATTGTTATAACCATGGATGCTGACCTTCAGGATGATCCTTCAGAAATTCCTGAATT
Organism: uncultured Ignavibacteria bacterium; assembly: GCA_937924675.1. Lineage (GTDB taxonomy): Bacteria > Bacteroidota > Ignavibacteria > Tepidaquicellales > Tepidaquicellaceae > JADJAH01. The sequence goes on from CALEVL010000097.1 coordinate 602, forward strand.
GATTAAGGTGTTAAACTCAGGTTACGATCTTGTTTCAGGATGGAAGAAAGTTAGATATGACCCCTTCATAAAAAAACATACCTCGAAATTTTTCAACTTTGTTACATCGAAGCTTTCAGGAATCAGGCTGCATGATTTTAACTGCGGGCTAAAGGCTTACAAAAGAGATGTTGTGAAGAGTCTTAAAATCTACGGTGAAATGCACAGGTATATTCCGGCACTTGCGCATCTCTCGGGATTCCGTGTGACAGAGAAGCCAGTTAAGCATCATGCAAGGAAATATGGAAAAACAAAATTTGGTGCAAACAGATTCATAAACGGATTCCTTGATCTGATCACTGTCGTATTCATCGACAGATACGTCAAGAGACCGCTGCACTTCTTTGGGGCAATTGGTTTGGTTTCATCAATGACCGGCTTCCTTATAACCCTGTATCTTGTATTTCTCAAATTCTTTGAAGATAAGCCATTGAGCGACAGGCCGTTGTTTATTGTGGGAATATTCATGATAATACTTGGTGTGCAATTCTTCTCGTTAGGATTAATAGCAGAGATCATAACGAAATCAAATTACAGCGAACAGGACATTCTCATTGAAACAACTATCTGAATAAAGCAAAATCAAAGTCTGAATGACAAATTATATTCTCAGCAGTAACGCTAAGGTTGGCAAGGATCTGAAGATCAAGCAATTTTCAACGGTAGAAGATGATGTAGTGATCGGAGATAATGTTGAAATTGGTTCTTGCGCCCTGATAGCTGATGGAGCAAGGATTGGAAACAACGTGAAGATCTTTCACGGAGCATCTATTGGTACGGTACCACAGGATCTGAAATTTGAAGGGGAGCAGACAACAGTTGAGATTGGAGATGGAACAGTTGTGAGAGAGTTTGTCACACTCAACAGAGCAACTAACCACAGCAAGAGGACAATTATAGGAAAGAATTGTTTCATAATGGCATATGCTCATGTTGCACATGATTGCCGGATCGGCGATAATGTGATTCTGGCAAACGGAATACAGATGGGAGGTCATGTAGAGATAGGTGACTGGGTAATTGTAGGAGGTCTTGTTGCAATTCACCAGTTTGTTAAGATTGGAATGCACGCAATGATTGGAGGAGGATTCAGAGTTGTAAAAGATGTGCCGCCATTTATTCTGGCAGGTTCAGTTCCGTTAAGGTTTGAAGGGATAAACCTTGTTGGACTGCGAAGAAGAGGATTCACACATGAACAAATCAGGAATATTTCAGATACTTATGATCTTCTTTATAAGTCAGGACTAAATGTCAGTGATGCTGTTCTTGAGATAGAAAATCAGATGAAGGATAATTCCGAAGCAAAATCAATCACTGACTTCATTAAAGAAAGCAAGAGAGGAATTATCAGAGGTTAGATTCATAAAACTTCTGCAATACTTGTTTCTTTCTATTCCAAATCAAAACTTACATTTCAATAAATGTCATCTCAAAAAAGCGAAACTGCTCATATAACTACGAAAGTATTATCCGTAATGAAACAGCGCGGTGAGAAGATTGCAATGCTGACAGCTTATGATTTTCTTACAGCTAAATTTTTGGATGAAGCAGGAATAGAAGTAATTCTTGTTGGTGATTCGCTTGGGAATGTAATTCAGGGAAATGAAACAACTCTGCCTGTTACTCTCGAAGAAATGATCTATCATACGAAGATTGTGAAACGTGCTGTGAGGAATGCTATTGTAGTTGGAGATATGACTTTTATGAGTTATCAGGTTGGAGTGAAAGAGGCAATTACAAACTGCGGACGCATAATGAAGGAATCAGGCTGTGATGCAGTAAAGATGGAAGGCGGAGACTATATTGCGGAGACAGTCAGGAGAGTTGTAGAGATAGGAATTCCCGTTATGGGTCATCTTGGACTGACACCACAGTCAATCAACAAATTCGGCAGTTACAAGACAAGAGGAACTGAAAAAGAAGAAGCAGACAAAATATACAGCGATGCACAATTGCTTGAGAAGTCCGGATGCTTTGCTATAGTGTTGGAAAAAATTCCGGCTAAACTCGGGACAAAGATTTCGAAGGCTCTCAAAATTCCTACGATCGGGATTGGTGCGGGACCCAAGTGTGACGGACAGGTACTCGTGACTCATGACATGCTTGGGCTTATAGAGGACTTCAAACCGAGATTTGTAAGAAGATATGCAAACCTGGCTGTTGATACTAAAGATGCATTTAAGAGATATATGAAAGATGTTAAGGATGGAAAGTTTCCGACAGATGAAGAAAGTTATTAGAGTTGATGTTAAAGACATAGACGAATAATTCTTAGACGACCACTTTCATGAACAACTCAGGCTATTTTCACATAACTCAATAATTTTTGGAGGTTGAAGTAGCTTTATTTCCAATCAATAAAAGCATAGCCGGCAACGAGCATATAGAAAAATGAAATGAACAACATGAGTATCATTTGTTAAACAAAAACGCCCCAAGTTTTCAAAACAAGGGGCGTTTGAATTTCGATTATTTCTTAGAATTATTTCACGAGAATCATCTTCTTAGTTTCGCTTAATGATCCGCTGACCAGTTTATAGAAATACATTCCTCCCGCAAGATTACTTGCATCGAGACGCACTTCATAGCTGCCCGGCACTCTGTATTCATCAACAAGAGTCATCACTTCTTTCCCAAGTACATCAAATATCTTTAGAGACACATTTCCCGCTTCAGGCAATTGGAAAGCGATGCTTGTTGAAGGGTTGAATGGGTTTGGATAATTCTGAGACAAGACGAAATCAACAGGCAATTCACTCTGTACTGTGTTTATTCCGGTTGGTGTCAGTGTGTAATTCACGAGTCTGATATTATCAAGATAAATTCCGTCAGCCGGAATAGTTCCGTTGCTGACCATTGAAAATCTCAGCTTCATTGTTGAAGAAGCTTTTGCCAGTTCAGAAAGATCAAGTACGTCTCTTGTCCATGCACTGACAGTGCCCGTGAAAAATTTCTTTGATCTCCATGATGTACCGTTATCCGCAGAAATATCAACATAAGCATTGTCAAATGGATCTATTGTATGCTTGTACCAGTAGCTAAGAAATACAACAGGCGCGGCAGAAATATTTTGCGCTGCTGTGAGAGTCATTGTCCTGTTTGTGGAGTTTGAATAATTTCCTGTAGGGCTGTCAGCAAAAGAATTATTCGGTGAATAAGATTGTGAAGTTGCAACATTCCAACCCGTTGACACTGTCCACCTTCCCATACCGTTCTCTGCACTGTCGAGCACAAGCACATTACCTGTACCAACCGGTACATAGAAATCCTGAGTATGAACCACCTTATCATTATCCTGCTTGAACTTCAAATTCACTTTGATTGCAGAGTTATTAGGAATAACTGTTCCGAGTGTGAAGTTAACGGTTATCGAATCTCCAGTGAGTGATGCAATGTTTGGATAAGAATATGAAGTTGTCTGAAAGCTAAGCTGCTGTCCTGCCGTAAGTTCTATTCTCACATTTGCCGCATTCATCAAACCTTTATTTCTGAATTTGATTTCTATTGAACCCTGTTCACCCGGCACATAGTTTTCTTTGTTGAGTGTGATTGTATTTGGAGCTACGTAAGGTCCTCCGGCAAGCACAAAGTGAATATTCTGTCTAATTGTTGATTGAGCAAGTGGAAGTATTCTTGCCTGAGTGGGCCAGAAACCATCACTGCCGGTGCCAACCTCCGGAGTAAAAGCTATTGCCTTAGAATGTCCCGAATCATTGTAATACCAGTCATCCGTAACTCCTCTTACGCCGTAAGCAACAGTCTGATTAGATCTTCCCATCGTGAAGTGATTATCTATCAGCATCTCCTGAGAAAACTCCTGAAAGATCGGCTCGTCGGGCGTTGCCGCATCAACATAACCCCAGGGTCGGATCAGATAATTTCCATAAGTATGATAACTTAGGATGCCTTTGAAATTTCTTGAATTGACAAAATTCATCATGTTAAATGTTTCAGCTTCCGAAAACGGTGCCAAACCTCTGTATGTATCACTTGTTGGATCAGTTGAAGAACCGTTGTTTGTGGAATTCCAGAAGGCATAGGTTCCGAAATTTCTGTTAAGGTCTATTCCGTAAGTTGTACCCGAGTTAAGTTTGCGATTCTTTCTCCACATTCCTCCACCATTTGGATTAGTGGAACGGTTGTATTCATAGCCATCAGGATTTATAACAGGTGTGAAGTAGATCTCCCTGTTTTCAAGAATGTAAGTTGCAACAGGGTCAATATTATAATTCTCAAACAGCCAGTACATGAAGTAAATATTCTGCATCATGCTCATTGGTTCTCTAGCATGTATCAGTGAATGAAGCCAAACCTCCGGTCTTCCGGTAGGTGCATTTGGACTGTTAGAGACCCTTACTGTCCATTGCGGCCTGTTCTCAACAGAGTTTCCTATGCTGAATTTTTCTGAAATTAATCCCGGATATTCTATCCTCATTGAATCAAGCTTGTTGATAACCTGATCAAGAGTAAGATATCCACCCATTGTTCCATAGATGTTATGACTGACATTGAAATCGGTTTCCGATTTTTCGAGTGCTAAAGAAATCTCCGCATCGCTCATTTGAGGAAGGGAGTTGAAATATGTTTCGAAGTCATCAATTACTATCTCATAAGCAACGCCTGATTTACTAAGCATCTCGAGTTCAGAATCAGATATCCAGGTTTCAAAATAGTCTCCGTCATTGTGATCCACGTGATCAAAGAACAGACCTTCGCGCATGATCTTTTTCATGTCCTGTTCACCGTGGGCAAAAACTTTTACGAGTGAGTATTTTGGATTTGAGTTTATATTGTTGCGGCTTCCCGAGTTTGTGCCTGAATTTCCGAGAAGTATTAATGACACAATTGCCAGTGTCAGCAATGTAAAAATTGATTTGAATTGTTGCATAGTGCTTTAAGTTGGGATTAAAAAGTTGTATACAAATTAGTTAATACATTGGCGTTAATCAATCCAACGCATGATAATCTTTGCAGACTAAATTCATATCTTTCCAAAAAGTTTGAAATTATTTAAGTGAAATGTTTAACACAATATGCTGCAAGAAGTCATTCTGCTTTCTTTTGAACGACCAAAAGAAAGCTTGGCAAAGAAAAGTCGCCCGCCCGCCTGCGCAAAGTGTTGAAGTTCAGTATTCTCCGGGCAGGCTGCATCCTAATTGCCTAAAATTGCTCGCTTTGGCTACGTGAATTTC
>CALEVL010000098.1 GCA_937924675.1 uncultured Ignavibacteria bacterium
CCCGCTCGTTCACAAACTCCGTTTGTGATCGCACTTGCTCATGAAACTCTGTTTCATGCCTTTTCTCTCGGCGAATCATTTCAGTGGATTCTTCGCTGCCTGCCCACCTGCTTCAATGAATCATGAACACTCTCTAGAAGGCAGGCGCTCAGAATGACAAGTTCGAGTTGGGATTCCCGCTCGTTCACAAACTCCGTTTGTGATCGCACTTGCTCATGAAACTCTGTTTCGTTTTCTCTAAAGTATCACTTCATTTAATCCGCGGGGGCGGCTCAACGCTGTTTTGTTGTGATGTCGGAATGTTCTCACTCAGGTGATTATAAGCGCATCCCTTAGCTTTACTGCTGTCTTGCTTCCCACAGACTTCTCTATAATATTGAAATTGTTCTTTAACACTTCCCGAAGGTTCTCAACCGAACCAAATTCAATCAGCAGTTTCTTTGCAGTCTTTTCTCCTATGCCTTCTATCTCTGTCAGCTCAGTTGTCAGCGTCCGCTTGCTTCGAAGCTCCCTGTGAAACGAGATCGCAAATCTGTGTGCTTCATCCCTCACTCTCTGTAAAAGTTTCAACCCTCCGGATGTCTTCGGTATGTTGAATGGATCTGAATCTCCGGGCATGAAAACTTCCTCAAGTTTTTTCGCAAGTCCGATAACGGGCATCTCCTTCATACCAAGATCATCAAGCACCTTCACTGCCGAGGAAAGCTGTCCCTTTCCGCCGTCTATAATTACAAGATCCGGTTCGGCAGAAAAACTCATGTCACTTCTTGAACTTTCTCCTCCGCTGGTTTCATTTTCCGCCATCCTTCTGAATCTTCTGTAAATCACTTCGCGCATTGAAAGAAAATCATCAGGTGTTCCGGTTTCATTGAGCACCGTGTTGATCTTGAATTTCCTGTAGTCTGATTTCTTCGGCTTGCCGTCAAAAAATACTACCATAGATGCAACCGTGTCTGTTCCCTGAATGTGTGAAATGTCAAAACACTCTATCCTTCTCGGAAGTTTTGATAATCTGAGATCCCTTCTTAAAGATTCAACTGACGGAGGTACAAACTCACGTTTCATCTTCGTAAGTATCAGCTCGTCGAGAAGAAGTCTTGCATTCTTCTTTACAAGAAATACAAGCTTGTACTTGTCACCTATCTTTGGCAAAACAAATTCAACTTTCCCCTGCTTCATCTTCATCAGCCACTCCCGCACTGTCTCAGGATCTTCAGGCTCCTCCATCAGATAAATCTCATCCGGCACAAAATCCGACTTACTGTAATGATTCATGATCAGCTTCTCCATGATCTCACTGTCGGTAGCCTCTTCTACATTGGATATGAAGTAATGTGTCTTTCCGGCAACTTTGCCATCCCGCACTTTCAGAATCATTCCGCAGCAATCACCTTTGACTCTGTCAAACGCAAATATGTCTCGGTCCGCTTCATCGTTGTCAACTATCTTCTGCTTTGATGAATATGTCTCAATGGCATTTATTTTATCTCTTGTCCTTGCCGCCTTCTCAAACAGCATCTTACCGGAATACTCTTCCATCTTCTGCCTGAGTTCGTTGATCAGAGTTGTTGATTTGCCATTGAGAAGTTTTGATACTTCGGTGATCATCTCGTTGTAATCAACCCTGCTCACAAGTGCTTCACACGGTCCCTCACACTTGTGTATGTGATAATCAAGACAAAGCTTATACTTTCCCTGCGCAATACTCTCATCCGTCAGATGAAAATTACATGACCTTATCATGAAAATGTCTCTTACTGCTTTAAGTGCAAAACGCATGTTCTTCACGTCAGTGTATGGACCAAAATATTTTGATCCGTCTGATCTTTTCTTTCTTGTCGGAAACACTCTGGGAAATGGTTCATTCGTGATCACAATGTAGGGATAGGATTTGTCATCCTTCAGGTTGATGTTGTACCGCGGCTTCTGTGATTTGATCAGATTCTGTTCCAGTATCAATGCCTCAACCTCGTTGTCAGTTGTTATGATCTCAAGATCTTCTATCTTTGAGATCATTGCATTAAGCATCGGAGTATTAGGGCGTGACTGGAAATATTGTCGGACTCTGTTCTTCAATACTTTTGCCTTGCCTACATAAAGCAAAGCACCGGCAGAATCTTTGAATTGATATACACCCGGACCTGACGGAAGATTCTTCAGCTTCTCTTCAAGTGATGGCGTATTCTGCAAGATATTGTTGAGTGATGTTTGAAATTGTTTCAGCTTGTTTCAGATAACATGCCCGCATTGACTCAGCGCACAAGTTACTCTTTTTTCTTCGGTTCAGTCAGCTCCATCAATACTCCGTTGGTTGACTTCGGATGAAGAAATGCTATGAGCATATCATCTGCACCGGTTCTCGGAGTTTCGTTGATAAGATTTATTCCGGATGCTTTGAGTTTATTCAATGCACCGGCTATGTCTTCAATCCCGAAAGATACGTGATGAATACCTTCGCCTCTCTTCTCTATATACTTTGATATCGGCGATTCAGGATCGGTTCCTTCAAGAAGCTCAATGTCGCAATTGTCAAGGTGGAACTTCCTGACATTTACTTTCTGCTCTTCAACATATTCAAGTTCACCCGCTGCTATGCCGAATATTTTCTCAAATACCGGCGCCGAGTCGCTGAGGGATTTTACTGCAATACCTATATGTGCAAGTTTCATTAAAGATTTTCCTTTTGTTAAAGAAATTGTTCCATGCCTTTACGTCTGAGATAATCTACTACCTCTTTAACACTCTGTGCCTCGCCGCGTTTGCATATCAGAAGCCCGTTGTCCGTATTGATGATCAGCAAATCTTCTACACCGATTGTGGCAACTATTTTCTGATCATTTATAATCAGACAGTTCTTTGTATCCACGGTAACTGTTCTGCCCTGCTTGACATTTCCGTCCTGGTCTTTCTCCTTTATGTTATATACTTCATCCCATGCACCTACATCATTCCATCCAAAGCGGCTTCTTATAATATGCACACAATTTGATTTTTCCATCACTCCGTAATCAATTGAAATGCTCTTAAGCCGGTAATATTCTTCCTCCAAATGTTTAGCAAAATCAGGTGCGAACAGTTTTTGAGAGAGGTTCTTAAGCGATTCACTCAACTGCGGCATTAATTCGTCTATTTCATGCATCATTGTATCCGTTCTGAATATGAACATTCCGCTGTTCCACAAAAAGTCGCCGCTCTCAAGAAACGCCTTTGCTACTTCAAGGTTTGGCTTCTCTGCAAATGTCTTCACACGGTAGATCCTTTCGCTGACAGGTTCTCCTCTTTTCTCAAATTCAACATCAACAAAATTATCAGCATCATATTGAATGTATCCGTAACCTGTCTCCGGATTGGTCGGATGAATTCCAAGTGTTACGATTCCGCCGTTGTCATTCACAAAGGTCAGCCCTGAACTTATTATCCTGTGAAACTCATCAATGTCTTCAATCAGGTGATCGGCTGCAACCACAAGCACATTTGCCTTAGGATCAAAGTGCCCTATAAACAGGCAGGCAAGTCCAATGCAAGGTGCCGTGTTCCTTCCTATAGGTTCGCAGATTATGTTCTCTTCCGGAATTCTCGGCAACTGTTTTTTAACTTCGCCTTTGTAGATAACATTTGTTACTACAAAAATCTTTTCATCCTTGAATATTCCTTCAAGTCGCTTATATGCCTGCTGAAGAAGAGTTTCACTGTCATTTGCAATCTTTAAAAACTGTTTCGGTACTTTCAATGTGCCTTTGGGCCAGAACCTTGTCCCGACACCGCCCGCCATGATCACTGCATAATTGTTCATCTGGTTTGTGAGTTGGTTTGATGGTCTTTTTTCTTTGAGAAAATCTTTATCGGATCGTTGAGATACGAAATGAAAACTTCGGTGTCGTCAACGTGCCTTCCGAGAAGAAGCGATTTTTGTGAGTAGATGAGGTAATCAAATATCTCTTTGTTCTCGGTAGTTGCAGGATCTTTTCTGTAGTTGCAGAGGTACTTTACAAAATTATATCCGGCTTCTGAAATTTGTGCGAGAACCGGCAGGTCAAGTTCCCGGCTGAATACCACTATGCTTTTGAAATTGTTTAGCGAACCGGATAAGATCTTAAGCGCTTCGTATGTATGAAACTCTCCGTCAGCATAGTCTGTGGATTTAAATATGCTTTCTATGTTCCTGATATTAGACAGTATGCTGTTTACAAGATGCCTCTGTTCCTTCAACGGATATTTTGAATTGAGCTCACGCTGAATCTCTTCCTTTGCTCTTACCCTCGATGAATACTCTTCTTTCTTTTTCTTCTCATCGGTCAGATTCTTGCGAATGTTTTCTATTGACTTGACTGCCGATTTGTAAACAAAGTAATCTTCTCCCCTGATAAGACTCTCAATCAGTTCCAATCCCTGCTTCAAGAGCGAAACCGTACTCTCCGAGATATCATACTTGCCGTCAATTATTTTCTCGAATGAAAGCGAAATTGCCTGATATATATTTGAGATTAGCTCGAAAGACATGTGCTTTGACCTCTCTTCAAGCAACCGGGCTGCGTCAATTATAGACTCCACTGTACGCTGCCTTATTGCCTTGTCTGTCAGTTTTCCTTCAAGGAAATTCTTCATCTCCTCCGCAAGATAAGTATTGCATATTCTTACCTCGCGCTCATAATCAAGAAATTCTGCATTGGCAATCTGATCCTCTTCTTCGGCTTCAAGAGGTTCGTTCTCAGTTTTCTTTATGTACTCATCTATCTCGCTGCTGAACTCATCGCTTAGCGCAATACGCTCCTTCTCCTTCTTGTCATCTGCTTGCTCATCTGCCTGCTTATCAACTACATTCGCTTGTGCTTTGCTTATAGCTTCTTCTTCATTAGCTTCAACCCTTTCACCCAAAATCAGATCACCTTCTTCTTCATCAAATCCAAATGAAAACTTCTTCGTGATTTTAAAGGAGCCTTCTGTATCGGATTGGTTGTTTGCTTCAGGAATCGTCAGTGTTTCCTCTGAAAGCAAATCCTCTTCGGCAGTACTTGCCATATCTTCACTGCTCTGTGCAATTGTTTCTTGTTCAATACCAATCGAGGATTCATCCGGAAGTTCAAATACTGCATCATCTTCCTCCAATGCTTCTGTTGTATGGTCGGATGTTAATCCGCCCTGTTCAGTATTCAGCTGATCAGTCCCGGGAAGCTCAAAGGCTTTTTCTCCCTTGTGTTCATCTGACTGTATCAGATGCATATAAATATTTGCCGGAGATGATCTGTCACCTTCGTCATACAATTTTATCTCAGGAGTAATTTCCTCGTCGTTGGAAAGATCTTTCACCGGAATGATTTCATCTTCTTGTAATTGCCCTTTCCAAGATTGTTCGTTGAATTCAACAGGTTGTTTCAGAACCGGGTCTGACATGTAAGCAATTACTTCTTTTCGGATGAACTCCGCATCATCCGTAACATTCTTTATGAGATTGTCAAAGCTTACCTGCTTGTCGTCAATTTTTTTTGAGATATACAGAAGATACTTTCCCATTTTCCGGAATTCTTTTGTGCGGGAAAGAATGTAGAAGTCTTTGTTGATGTCACCGGGCGATTGGATCCTTCTGAACAAGAGATTCAGATTTCTTAATTTCTGTTCTTCGGCATCGTAGCAGGATATATCTTTCCTTACCTTGCTTATGACAAGATTTATATAATCGCTCTTTTGTCTTTCTGTATTCATTATTACTGTGTGCACGTCAGTATGTATAAACCCTCTGAACTCTCGATGAAACGCTGCATATTATTTCATAAACAATTGTTCCGGTGATCTCTGAAAGTTTGTATGCAGGATAATCTTCTCCGAACAATATCACTTCATCATTAACATTAACTTCACTGCTGCTTCCGGTATCAGCCATTACCCAATCCATGCACACTGCACCGACTGTATCATACGGTTTTCCGTTTATCAGCACCTTTGATTTGTTTGTAAGCAATCTTGAATATCCGTCACCATAGCCAACCGGTATTGAAGCTATTTTTGTCAGCTTGTCCGTGAAGTGCAGCCTCCCGTAAGAAATACTCTCTCTTTTTGGAACACTTTTCAGAAAATTTACCCTCGACCTTAACGTCATCACGGGTTTGATTCCAATATCCCTTACAACTTTTTTTCTGTCAGGATAATATCCGTAAAGAGATATGCCGGGACGCACCATGTTAAAATACGGATCTTTGAAATTGAGTATGCCGCCTGTGTTTGAAATGTGCCTCAACTCAAACTTCATCACACTTGATTCAAGACATCTAACAAGGTCCTTGAATTGTTTGAGCTGTTTCCCTGCAAAAGCATTGCCAGCTATCTCGCTTGTGGCAAAGTGAGAATAAATTCCCTTTACCTTCAGATTCTTCATCCTTGATATGGCTTCAATTGCACTATATGCTTCATTCATAGAAAATCCTATCCTGTTCATTCCCGTATCCACCTGTATCTGTACGGTTGCCTTCTTGTTAACCGATCTTGCATAGTCATTCAACTTCTGTGCAATATCAACTTCAGCCAGCGATGCTTCTATATCCCTTGTAACTACCTCGTCAAAGAATTTTTTTTCTTCTGTCAGAATGCCGAGGCAAAGTATCTTTGCTTTTTTCTTCGTACGCCTCTTCAGATAATCACTTAATATAAGAGACTCTCTATAATCAGCAGTTCCGAGATACTCGCTTCCGAATTCTGTCAACGCCTTTGCTGTCTCATTCATTCCGTGTCCGTAAGCGTTCGACTTTATAACGGAACAAACCTTAACTCCTCCGGCAGCACCAGCTTTTCCGGCTTCTTCTCTTACTGCTTCTAAATTCTTCTTGAGTGTCCTGAGATTGATCTCGGCATAAGTATAATTGACCTTCTTACCGTGGAAGTGATGATTCATTATATTAAAGTAAAAAAACTAACTTCTAAAAAGAATTAAAATTCCAATGCCCGATTGAGAGCAATTAAGAATTAGAAATTAGAAATTAGAAATAGACAACTTCAGAATGCAATTAAAAATTGAAAATTGTAAATTGAAAGGAGCAGACGGTTTTGCCTTTACTAAACGAACAAGCCGTCGCTGCAATTTTTCCTGAAGGGACGGCATTGTCGCAATTTTCTACTCTCAATTTTTAATTTCTAATTTTTAATTTCTAATTGTCAACTCCGTAACCCCTTTATTTATAACTTAAAGTCAAAATCATTCTTGACAATATTAAGCAGTTTGGTTAATATTATTGCGATCAGGTTTTATGTTTTTTTCTGTTAAGACTTTGTTAATAAACCGGCACAGAAAGAAAGTTGCCGGCTTTTTTGTCATGATGAAAATGTAATTACTAACAATGGAAGTTAAGAACCGCTTTGTTTGTTTTTAATCACCTTATATTAAATGCTGTTACAGTGTTTGTTCGTTGTTAACAACTTTCGTTTTTTTGTCCTTAAATCCGCCGTTTTTTTCCGGCAATGTAAAGTAAAATATTAACTCACTTTGATTTGTTAATAATTTTTAAATTCTTTTAGCGTGCAAAAACTTTCTTCTTCTTCTCTTGAAAAAAATGTCACCTTGGAATCCGCAATTGATCTGCCGACTGACAATATAGAACAAAGTAATACCGATAGTGCTTCAAAGCTCTGGAAAAAATTCTTAGAGCTGCTTTCTGATAATCTAAAGGCAAGTGAAATCAATACCTGGTTCTCGGTAATAACTCCGAAGTCTCTCGAAGGAGATGTCCTTACCATAATGGTGCCAAGCGAAGATTATTATAGTCTGATTGAAAGCCGCTATAATAAGGTAATTGCTTCGATTGTCGAGTCTCTTCTGGGAAAGGAAGGTAAACTTAAATATGAGATCATGCAGATGGGATTGTTTGACAACAAGCCTGAGGATGAGAATCCTGCCGGTAAACCGAAGATACTCCCCATTTCTCTTAGAAAGGACATTTCCGAAGTCTCAATCAATAGCAGAGATATTGAGCAGGATGAGTTTGTCACCAACCTAAACAGGAAGCACATGTTTGACAATTTCATCAAGGGAGAAAGCAACGAGCTTGCTATTGCCGCCGCTTATGCCATCACAAACAATCCGGGACATACATATAATCCGTTCTTTGTTTATGGCGGTGTCGGACTTGGAAAGACTCATATCATTCAGGCAATTGGAAATGAAGTGCTGAAGAAATTTCCCGATAAGAAAGTTTATTATACTACTGCGCCTGATTTCACCACGCAGTTCACAAACAATATTGCACAAAGCAGGATCGACTTCTCTCAGAATAAGAATGGCCCTAAGAAACTGGATTTCTTTTACAAGTCTTTAGATGTTCTGATCATTGATGATATTCAGTATCTGAGCGGCAAGGAAAAAACGCAGGACTTTATGTATCAGATTTTCAACACGCTTTATGATCAGAAGAAACATGTAATATTCTCGAGCGACAAACCGGTAAGTCAGATCAAGGGAATCGAAGAACGGCTTATCTCAAGATTTCAATGGGGTATTACGGCAGATATTCAGCCGCCTAACTGGGAAATGCGCGTTGCAATAATTCAGCAGAAGTTTGAAGAAGCAAAGATTGATGTACCTGAAGAAGTTGTGCATTTCATCGCTTCAAATGTGAAAGACAGCATAAGAACAATAGAAGGATGTATTGTCGGAATTATTGCTGACAGTGTTCTGCGCTTCAAGGGTGAGATCAATCTCACGATCGCCGATAATGTGATCAGCAGAGTTGTTGGCACGGCGAGGAAGTCGAGAAATGTATCAATTGAAAATATTATCTATACCGTTGCAGATTATTACAAGATCTCAGAGAACCAGATCCTTTCCAGAAAGAGGACCAAGGAAGTTGCCTTTGCAAGACAAGTTGCAATGTACCTTGCAAAGGATCTTACAAATCTCACACTGGAAACCATCGGACTCAACTTCGGAGGAAAAGATCATGCAACAGTTCTGTATTCTTACAACACAATTACTGCCGGCGCAAAGAAAGATAGTTCTATTGCTCATCAGATTGAAGAGATCAAAGAGCTGTTGAGAAACCTTTGAAAGAGCAATTAAAAATTAAAAATTGAAATCTGTTTAATTTCTACTTCACCATTTCCATACGCTTTACACCGGCTAGAGTCCCGTCGACTCTCATCACATAGAAGTATACTCCGCTCTGAAGATTAGCCGCATTGAACTCAACCTCGTGCCTTATCATTCAAAATTCTGATCGGGCAGCCGATTCAAATTCCGGGTAAATCGCTCCGAATTATAAGGTTTATTTTCTGTATAAGTAATATAAACTTCTGCAGCTATAACAGAAGCTATGAGAATCTTCGCATTCTCTCTTGAGTGGCCTTCTTTTAGTAATCGTTCGTAAGTCTTTTTTGTCTCAGGAGGAGAATTATCTCTTAACTGATTTTCAACAACTTCGAGAAATGCTTCTCTGAGATACGGATTAGAATTGTCATCTTTCATGATTCTTCTCTGTTTAAAATATTGTTTCTCTGTGACATATGTTTAATTGTTCTCAAATCTTCTGCGGTCAATTTATAAAAATACGTTCTATCAAAAAATGCTTAATAGCATAAATTCTGATTTATCTAAAACATAACCACTTCGGATAACATTTCCCAAAGGGATGCTCTACAGCAATTTTTAATTTTTGTTAACAACTCGTCAACATCTACATCTTACTAAGAAAAACCAAAGTAAACTATCAGTCTCTTATCTTTGATTGTTAAAACTATTTAATTAAGTTATTTTTATTAACAAGTTTTCGGAAGAGAACTTGCTGACTGATGTGCTTCTAAAAAGTTACTGACATTACTAACAACACTACTACTGCTACTAATTCTTTTATAAATATATAATGATAGAGAGACTCTTAATAAAAAACTACCTCATCATAAAAGATGCAGAGATAGTTTTTTCAAAGGGCTTTAACATTCTCACAGGAGAGACAGGAGCGGGTAAATCAATAATACTCGATGCATTGTCGCTCATACTCGGTGAAAGGGCAGATTATTCGATCATTCGAAAGGATGCCGATAAGCTTGTAGTAGAAGGTCATTTTGAGTTCAACGGAAAAGAAAGCGCTCTTGAGTTGCTCAATGAAATCTTGCCTGAAGATTGTATCAACGGAAATTCAGTTATTGTGAGAAGAGAACTTCTGAAGAAGGGAACCGGCAGAAGCTTCATAAATGATTATCCTGTGAATATATCCGATCTTAAGCGGTTTGGAGATCTGGCAATTGATATACATTCTCAAAACGAACACCAGTCATTGCTAAGCAAAGATACTCACATAAAGATACTCGATTACTTTACAGGAGAAGCAAACATTCTCAAAGATTATACTGAAAATTATGTGAAACTAACAGAGATGATAAAGGAGTACAAAGAACTCATCTCACGGAAAGATGAATTCATAAGAAAGAGATCGTTTCTGGAATTTGAACTTAAGGAGATTAACAATCTCAACCTTACATCCGGAGAAGATATAATGTTGGAAACTGAACTTAAGAAGCTTGAGAATATAGAAGTAATCTCCGAAGCTGTCAGCAGATCCGTCTCTGTACTTTATGAAGATGAGAATAACATACTTTCCTCGATTGATATGGCAGTTAAGGAATTAAGGAAAGTATCTTCTTATGATATTGTGTTTGAGAAGATAATAGAAGAGCTAATGAATTGTGAAGTGCTTGTGAAAGAGAGTTCGTCAACATTGCTTACATACAGGGATAATATTGATTTTGACAGCGGAAGAATCAATGAGGTAAGAGAACGTCTCAGCAACATAGTTCATATTACCAAGAAATATGGAATGACGGTGGATGATCTGATAGAAAAAGGAATTGAACTTGAGAAAGAATTGAACCTTGCAGATAATTTTGATTTTGAAACAGATAAGTTACTCAAGAAGATACAGGTTCATCGCTCTGAAACAATTGAAACAGGAAGTAAAATTGATAAGGCGAGAAGAAAAAGTGCTAAATATCTTGAGAAAAAAGTAAATGAGATGCTTTCCGCTACAGGTCTGGAATCTGCTGAAATGAAAGTGGACATTCTGGTGAATGAAACAGATATTGAGTCAGAATTTTCAATTGACGGCA
Source organism: uncultured Ignavibacteria bacterium (assembly GCA_937924675.1). Classification (GTDB taxonomy): domain Bacteria; phylum Bacteroidota; class Ignavibacteria; order Tepidaquicellales; family Tepidaquicellaceae; genus JADJAH01. The sequence continues at coordinate 11,083 of CALEVL010000098.1, forward strand.
AAGAAAAGAATATCAGACTCGGTCCGGGCGGATTCAATAACGTTGAATTTTTCATAAAAATAAACAAAGGTTCTGAGTTTGCACCTCTAAGAAAGAGCGCCTCCGGTGGTGAGATATCACGTGTAATGCTTGCAATAAAGACCGTACTTGCAGGAAAAGATGATGTTGGGATTTTGGTCTTTGATGAAATTGATGCAGGAATTAGCGGTCGCGTTGCCCAAAAAGTCGGAAAGATCATGAAAAAACTCTCGGAATCGCGTCAAATAATCTGCATTACGCATCTCCCTCAGATCGCGGCTTTGAGTGATACACATTTCAGAGTGAGCAAATCGGAAAAAACAGACGAAACTTTCGCAGAAATAAAGATTTTATCTGAAGATGAGAAGATCAACGAAGTTGCAAAGCTAATAAGCGGTGAAAAAGTTACCGAATCAGCTAGTAAAAGTGCAAAAGAGCTTATTTTTGGGGCATAAAAAAATCTTCATGCAGTTTCATTGCCTGGCGGCAACTTCCCTGCATGAAGATCAATTAAAGGAAGAACAAATATGAAAGAACATTCACCTAACTGGTAGGTATATGGTGAACAACCGGGCTAAGTAAATTAGTTCCCGATTGTATACAAAAATTTAAAATTTTATTCACAAAGAAAAGAGGAAAATTCATCCACAGAAATTTTTCCTAAATAGGTCCCAAGATTCAATCCTCCTAAAGAATCGTTCAAAGTCTGCTTATCATATTTCTTGCCGGTAATTCTCATTTCAATGTCTTCGAGTTCACCATGTCCTAAAAAGTCCCCGTAGATTTTTATTTCGTTTATGATTCCGTCTTTAACATGAATCCTTGCGTCTATCTGTCCGAAGTCAAATCTGTTAATTTTCTGAATATTGAATTCAGGTGAGCGGCCGTAGTTCCAGTCCCAGTTTCTGTATTTAGACTCTGACAATTTCATAACATCAATCCACTGACCTTCACTTAGTTCATAATATGGAACTTCATCATAAACAGAAAAGATGGATTCAATTATCTTCTGACGGAATTCTTCTATTGTAATTTTCTTTGAAAGAAACTCAGAGATGTTTGCAACTCTGCTTCTGACAGACTTGATGCCTTTGCTTTCTATTTTATCGGACTTGACGTTCAAGGCTTTGACCACATCCTCAAGATGTGAATCAAACAATAATGTGCCGTGGCTGAACATTGATTTAGTATCTGTAAACTGAGCATTACCGGAAATCTTTCGGTCACCTACTGTGATATCATTACGCCCGTTTAGTTCTGCATTAACACCCAGATCTGCGAGAGCTCTGATCACCGGTTCAGTAAAGAGTTTGAAATTATGAATGCTCTGAGGGGAATACTTTGTCATGAAGCTGAAGTTGAGATTTCCCTTATCATGATACACTGCACCGCCGCCGGAGATCCTTCTCACAACATGAACTCCGTTATCCTTCACATATTCCGAATTAATTTCTTCGACAGTATTCTGATGCTTGCCAATTATAATAGACGGTTCATTGACATAGAACAATATGTAATCATCTGACATGTCGAGATTTCTTACACAAAATTCTTCGAGTGCCAGATTGATAGAGGGATCATTAATTCCTTTATTGTTTATAAGCTTCATTACTCTTGCTTTTATTCCGTCTTATTTGGTGATTGTGATCTGCAAAGTCGGTCCCATGTTTTGATGTCCTCGTTGGTAACTTTATCTATGTCCTTCTCTTCGTATTTAGTCTTAACTTTTTCGAGCATGCACAGACAGAATTCGATGGTTTGTGTTCTTTTGGTTGTATCCTGTCTGAATTCTCTGGCATATTTACTTACGCAGTTAACTACAAAAGCAGAATCAACCTCCCTTGACCATACATGGGGAACCGTGTTTTCATCTTTCTCGAGTGAGTAGAAAATGCCAAAAATTATTCCCGCAGCTATTACTCCTGCGGCAAGGTATTTACCATATCTTACGGGCTTGCTTTGATTTGATTTCTTCCGGTTTGACAAATTTTTTTTGAATGCAATATCATGATTGGTATCGGAAAATTAAATGCATAAGTACTGAGGCTGCAGTTTACATTTATCTTGTATTCAATTACTGCTACTTACACATAACTACACGGAGATTAGAAAAGAGAGTGCGCCAGTAAATTTTTCAGTCATACACAGTCCAACTTCTAAAAAGTAGTTAACCATATTGTTTATTGGTTTTTCTCTGTGAATCTCCGAGTAATCTCAGTTGAACTCTGTGTAACATAACAATTACCGAAGATTATGGTCTAACATTATCTATTCAGGAAAATTGACATGTCACGAAAAGTAGCTTTAATAATTAGCTCAATTTTAGTTTCTTTATTAAAACAAAAAAATAAATGATTCCTGAATTTAAAAGTCTTACACAGCTAGAGATCAATACGATCATTGATGCACCGGCACTTGTTACCATACTCATTGCAGGAGCAGAAGGAAAGATAGACGAAAAAGAAATTGACTGGGGAAAATACGTGGTTCATTTCCGTGTTTCGGAATATGAGTCATCTTCAATGATGAGGGTTTACAAAGAAGTTGATAAGGTTTTTGATGATTCCATAAAGCAATTCATGGAGAGCTTGCCACAGGATACAGATGAAAGAAGCGCAATAATCACCGGAAAACTTTCCGGACTTAATAGCATATTCAGGAAAGTTGATACGGAATTTGCAAAAGAGTTTTATGAGAGTCTACGAACGCTTGCAAAACAGGTTGCCAAATCATCAGGAGGAATTTGGGGGTACGGCTCGATCAGTCCGCAGGAGCAGAAATATCTTGAACTTGAGATGATCGAAGTGCCGGTCGATGATGCGAATTCTGATCAGTAAAAAATTTATTTAGTCAGCCGCAACTAATCCGCTGCAGATTGGGTAAAGTGAATTAAGGGAGCTAAGACCAGCTCCCTTTTTCGTTTCTATCCGAAAGCAACTAAAGACAGATCAACCTTTTACAAAGAAATTAACCACGCGTAAAAAAGAAAAAGGACTCAAAATAGCCGGAGTCCTTTACAACGAGTTCTTTGTTAGGTAGAAATTATTTTACCAGTGTCATCTTCTTTGTCTGCACAAAATCCCCTGCCTCAATGCGGTAAAAATATGTTCCCGAAGAGAGCGCACCTGCATTGAACTCTGCCGAGTAACTTCCCTTATTCTGAATTTCATTTACAAGCACTGCAACCTGTTTTCCCAAAGCATCTGTTACTGTCAGTTTTACCCGTGATGATTTCGGAACATAGTATGTGATAACTGTCAGCGGATTGAACGGATTCGGATAGTTCTGAGATAAAGTAAAGTCATCAGCAATCTCAGTGGTCTGAGAAACGGAAGTCTGTGTGCCAAGACTCAGAACATACAAACCCGTGGCAATATCACTTGCTATTATATTTCCTGAAGGAAGATATGGATACACATTCCAGCAGCCCTGATAAGCAGTGCTGTTGGTTCCAGGATAAGTGTCATAATGTCCAACTTCCGTCGGACTAGACGGATTAGAGATATTGTAAACTATCACACCGGCTCTGTAGTGAGCAAGATAAAGCAAGTCACCTTTTATGTAAGCATTATGCACCATTGATGCGCCGTCATAAGGAGTAATATCTGCAAGCTGAACCTGATTCGAAATATCGGTAAAGTTCCAAATCTTTGCATGATTCGATCCGCCTTCATCGGTGGTTACAAGAATGTTTCCGTCATCCGTTGTCCATGCATTGTGAGTAACTGCGCCGGGATATGTAAACTCACGTATGAACTTTATAGAATCTTTATTGCGGGCATCAAGAAGTACGAAGTAACCTGCGGAAATTGCGGCGGCATAAATTGTATCATTCTTAATGAAGCAATCATGTACATACCTTGTTCCCCATTGTCCGCGCTTGACAGGATTTTCCGGATCAAGAAGATCGAGTATGAAGACACCGCCGTTGTTGTAATTGCCTCCGTTGCAGTATAGGTATCTGCCTTCCTGAGAGATCGAGTGACTTCTGGTGTAACCGGAGAAAGTATAGTTGCGGATGAAGTGAATAGAGTCGGGAAGGTACTGAAGATCTACTATCTGCACACCGGACCCTCCTTCTGATACAATATACAAATAGTGAGAGTATGTCTTCATTTCGCGATAGTTGTAAAATGAACCGGGTCCCGAAACGGTTCCTTTGTTTACAATATTCGAAGGGTCCGTAACATCATAGACGGTCGTGCCTTCATAGTGTCCGATGATTGCATATTCTCTGCCGTTTGCTACATAGCCCCAGCAAGAAGCATAATGCCAGCCGGAAGGAGTTCCCCCTGTTGTAAATTCGTTCTTATTGCCCAGCAATGTCATATTGCTTATAGATTGCGCCCCTGCGTTCATTGCAGTAAAGACAAGCAGGAATAGTATTAGATTTTTCATAGAAATTTTTCTCCAAAATAGGATTTGAGCGGGAGAATAAAAACATAAGATTATAGATTGTTATGAGTATAATTTTGTATCCAAAAGGTTTAAATAAATTACGTTATATTTGCAGACCGCTTTGGAGGAAGTGGTAGAATTATAAGCTTAAAGGGATGAAAAACGGACTAACAGCAATTCGGGGAAATACTATTGTTGGAAAGATAGCAGATTTCCTCAGACATGAAATTACAGCAACAAATTACCAGCCGGGTTCTCATTTAAAGGAGTCTCAAATCTCTGCAAAATTTGGAGTAAGCCGCGTTCCAGTCAGGGAAGCTTTCAGATTGCTTCAGAGCGAGGGATTTCTTGAAGTAATTCCGAACAGGGGAAGTTTTGTAAAGCCGATATCTCTTACTTTTGTCAAAGAGACTTCGATTGTTTACAAAAAGCTTGCACCTGTCTTGCTCGAAAAGGCTATTCCGAATTACAAAGAATCCACGTATAAGAAGGCTTACAATATTTTAGGGAGAGTGGAGAATTCCAAGGACATTACAAATGTTGGCTATTTGTTATGGGACTTTGCGAAAGTTATATACGGACCATCAAAACAGGAATTCATGCTTTGCATCTTTGATGAGATATACAGCCACAGCATCAGACTCTTGGGCGAGTTCATTAGAAACTCAGAGACAAAACAATACAAAGTAGAATCACACTACAAGTTTCTGGAACTTTGCAAAGAAGGAAAAAAAGATGAGGCAATTAAGCATTGGGAAGAGTTCCTCGGGAATATGAGCGACATTGCAATTAATATCGCAAAGAATAGTTAGTATTACTCAAACTATTTTATCGATAGCGTCTTTTATCTTCTCAACGCCAATTACCTCTGTTTTCCATTTTGACGGATTGAGATTCTTGAGATTTCCTTTCGGGAGTATGATCCTTTTGAAGCCAAGTTTTGCGGCTTCGGTAATTCTTCTTTCGACAAACGGTATGGTTCTTATTTCACCGGAGAGTCCTATCTCACCAAGAACAACCGTATCAGAATCTACGGGAATATCTCTGAGGGAAGAATAGATGCTCATTGCAACGGCAAGGTCTATTGCAGGTTCATCAATTCTTACACCACCGGCTATATTGACAAAGATATCCGACTTGTTGAGAAACAACCCGAGCTTCTTCTCCAGAACAGCGATTAGTATGTTGAGCTTCTTGTAATCAAATCCCATAGATGTTCTTTGTGGAATACCATAACTTGATGAAGTTACAAGTGCCTGAACTTCGATAAGTATTGGTCTTGAGCCTTCTATTGAAGAAGAGATCACACAACCGGAAGCGCCGTAATTTCTTTGCGACAAGAACACCTCGCTCGGATTAAGCACTTCTCTTAGTCCTGTGTCTGTCATTTCAAAGATACCTATTTCATTTGTCGAGCCGAAACGGTTTTTCATGCCGCGCAGAATTCTGAATGAGTGAGTTCTTTCACCTTCAAACTGCAGTACAACATCAACCATGTGTTCAAGAACCTTCGGTCCTGCTATCGCGCCTTCTTTTGTAATATGACCAACAATGAATACTGAGACATTATCCTCTTTAGCACAGCGAATTATTCCCGCAGCTGATTCTCTCAGCTGTGAAACTGTTCCCGGAGCGCTTTCGAGTTCGGGCACATAAACAGTCTGTATCGAATCAACTACAACAATGTCGGGCTCCTCGCGCGAGATCACGGCTCTGATGATGTCAATATTCGTTTCGGAAAGAATGTAAAAGTTATCCAGTCCGAAATTGAGGCGCTCTGCCCTGAGCTTTATCTGCCCGGCTGATTCCTCACCGCTTACGTAAAGGATCTTCTTGTGTCCGAGTTTCTCGGCAATCTGCAGCATGAGCGTAGATTTTCCAATACCGGGATCACCGCCTATCAGGACAACGGATCCGTCAACTATGCCGCCACCGAGAACGCGGTCAAGTTCGATGATGCCCGTAGCCGTTCGGGATTCATTTTGTGATGCTATATCGGAAAGCGCTTTGAATGATCCTTCATTAACGCGGACGTTTTTTGAGGAAGGTTTCTTTCTCTTATCATCCGTTCTTATTTCTTCAACCAGTGAATTCCAACTGTCACAATCAGGGCATTTACCGCTCCAGCGGAGCGTTGAATAGCCGCAGGTTTGACAGACGTATTTTGTCTTTACCTTCATAAGCCGCAACAAAATAAGTTGCCGATGTGAGAGTTTCCACGCAATAAGCCATGTGTTTGTGTCAGCACCATCTTGCGCGGCTAGTTTAACATGTATTTTTTATGTTCGTACCCAAAATCCTGTTTGGGTGCGCACTTGTTAAAGAAGCTCTGCTTCGATTCTTACGTGCAATAAGTTCTATTTTAAACCAAGAGTATGTGAAGCAGCAGAGCTGCATCTCCAAAACAGAAGCTCTTAGAAAAGTCCACTCTATAAAGTATTTGCATCAGGAGGGAAGTCCACAGCCGCCACAAAAAGTATATGAAACGGAGTTTCTAGTGCAAGTGCGTTCACAAACCGGACAGTCTGGTGGCTTGGGAGCGAGTAAAAAAATCAGTTCTGCCAAAGAAGCAATGCCGCATAGCGGACAAACAACATAGCCCA
>CALEVL010000099.1 GCA_937924675.1 uncultured Ignavibacteria bacterium
ACTTGACCGAGATGAGTAAGGCAAGCATGTACAGCTGTTACTTTTGAATCTTCGGGAGGAAGATTTTCACCGTCTTCCCATTTCCAAGTAAGCGGTGGCATAATTTGGTACTCCTGTTTATAGTTTTATGAAAATAATTCTGCTATCTATCGCATTGATTTGGAAAACTTTACTTCTGAAGTCATACAATCTAAGTATTTCTTTAACGAGATGTTTCACTTTGATCGAAACATAAAGCAACCGGGTTGTTCATACAAGCCCTAATTTGCGCCCTCTACTGCTTGCCACTTCGTGGAGTTAGCTTTATCAAACTCTTTCATGCTTGCCTCAAAATGATGCTTTCTTACAAGCTGCTGTGTCTTCTGTACTCTTCGGGAACTCCTCGATGTGGACAAACTGAATAATGCGAAACAAACAAAAAGCCGGAAATCAGTATTGACTCCCGGCTTAGGATTACAAAAACCATTGCTGAAATTACTTGACCAAAAGCATCTTCTTCGTATCAACAAAATTTCCTGCATCGATTGGATTCGATGAACTCACCACAAGCCTGTAGAAATAAGCTCCGCTGGCAAGACTTGAGCCCTTGAAGTTCACTGTGTAATATCCTGCAGTCTTGAACTCATTTACTATATTTGCAACTTCTATTCCTGACATGTCAAACAATGAGATCATAACCTTGCTGTCAACAGGAATATCGAAGCTGATCGTTGTTGAAGGATTGAACGGATTTGGATAGTTCTGTGACAGGTTGAACTTATCCGGAACTCCTACAGAGACTTCATTGCTGAGATTGAAATACTCAAAGTTGCCGTTGTAGTCAACCTGCTTGAGTCTGTATGAATACTTGCCTGATGCAAGATTCTTATCTGTGTAAGAATACTCAACCGGTGAATTGGTTGTACCATTCCTTCTCGATCCTAAGCCCCCCGCCTGCCATAATGCATTCCACACTTCAATGGCAATTGGGCGGGCAGGTAGCTTGGGATCGTTTTGATTTTGGTTACAAAGCTGGTGCTTTGTAACCAGTACAAATAATCTTGATGAAAGATATAACAGGGAGCTCATAAGAAAAACTAAGGCTGTTGGATGTTTTGAAAGTCTTCGAAGCATCGACAATCTTATGTTCTTAGTAATTGAATATCCGATTCCATGCAATGGAGCTTCTCCTACAGATCCTGATTTGAGATTTACACTAAAAGGGACGTTATTGGTTAATTGGTGATTCATTTTTGCATTTCAACAGCAAGGAGCACGAAGTATTTTTGTAACGGAAATTTAAAGTTCATGATATGATCCTTCACATCAGAATAGCAATTACTTGCCTGTTACTCTTACTCATCTCGGTTTACCTTAATGCGCAAACTACAACCTGGCAAAGACTATATGACGGCACAAGCAATTTCTTTGACGGGGGTAGGGACTTGACACTTGCAGATTCTGATAATATTTACTTAGTCGGCTTCACAGTTCCCTTTCAAAACATATACAAGATTTGGGTTTTGAAAATAGCTCCAAATGGGGATACCCTTTGGACAAGGGAAATAGGACAAAATGGTTCACAAGGATATGCGTGCGAAACATCTAATGATTATGGGTGTGTGGTTACAGGGTCTGGCAATCAAGCATTCATGACAAAACTGAATTCAAACGGTGGAATTGAATGGACTAGATATTATGGAGGCGGTGGGGTTCAATGTTACGATATTTTAAGAACTTTGGACGGGGGGTATTTGTGTTGCGGAAGAATCGATCTTCAGCATGGATACATCTTAAAAGTTGATTCGAGTGGAATACTCCAGTGGCAGAGAACTTTCTACTCAATCGGCAAAGCCTTCAGAAATGTAATAATAGCCTTGGACTCCGGTTATGTCCTTTCAGGGTATGAATATCCGGCAACTGGAAATGCCTTAGCAACAGTTACCAAGATAAATGAGTTTGGTGAATTAATATGGGAACGTTCTTATCCAAATGGTGGCGGAGGCTGGATAAATACTATAAATAACGGATATATTGTCGGTGGAGCCTTATATGCTGACTCTTTGAAAGGACGATACGGCTTCTTGAATTTGGATCCAATGGGCAATATTCGATATATGAGATCATTTGATTCAACCAATTATATGGGAAGTTTGCGGGTAATAAGTCCAAACAGGTATGTTATGGCATTCGGTACATTAGTTAACATGTCACTGTTCGGAAAGGTTGTCTTATGTGACTCATTGGGCACGGTATTAAAAACCACCGTTTTGCCTGCTCCTGAGTTCATTGAACTTAAATCATTGTTGATAGCGAATAATGGTGACATTCTTTCTATAGGTATTGCGGATTTTCTTACACCACAAAGTGATGAAGATATGTATGCGGTAAGATTCGATAGCTTGTTAAATACGTCGCCAATTGTCAGCATATTTCCTTCAAACTCTCCAATTGTTGACGAAGAATTTGCAATCAGGAATTTTCCAAATCCGTTCAATAATTCAACATTGATTGAATATGAATTAAGGAAGAATAGTCATATTAAGTTTGAATTGTATGACTTAAGCGGAAGATTGGTTGAAGTATTGTATGAGGGTTTCAAAATTGCCGGAACTCACTCATTCAATTATGAAATACAAAACGGTGAATGCCCCAGCGGCGTGTATGTAATCAAGATTTCAAGTTCAACAGGGCTTCACAGGATCTTGAAAATTGTCTTAATCAAATGATGACTATGAAACGTCTAATTTTTATACTACTCACGGGCTTGCTTTTGAACGCAGCAAATATTAATTGTCAAGAGATTTTCTCAGGTGAATTGAAGGTAATCAACTATAGTAATCATGGGATTTGTCTAAAAATATTCCCTGTAAGTTGTGTATTCAATGGTAACAAACAAGACGGGTACAGATATGACCTGAGAGCTGAAAACGATGTGGGGCCACCTTCGGACACTCCTCATTATAGTTTTATAAACGGCAGAAACATGAATAGAAATGTTTTCTATATTCCACCGGGAGGGATTAATTATCTTTCATTTATGCTGCTCCCCAAAATTAGGACAAGTAGTTAAGGTGGAATTAATTAACTTGT
>CALEVL010000100.1 GCA_937924675.1 uncultured Ignavibacteria bacterium
CCTGCCCGAAGAATACTGAACTTCAACACTTTACGCAGGCGGGCGGGCGACTCGCCGCCCTGAGCCTATCGAAGGGTTTCTTTGCCAAGCTTTCTTAGCCTGCCCCCGAATGATTCTATCGGGGGTTCAAAAGAAAGCGGAAATGATTTTATTCTATGTAAACGGTTCGAGCAAACTGTTTTCCAAGTAAAACGTTTTGGACAGATGTGGTAAATGCCGGGATATAATTCAAAATTGTAGTTTGAATATTTGAAGTGATTGCAATATCTTAAACAAAAAAGACAAATTATGTCCGACGATAAAAAAATGGATCAAAACCCGGGTCAGCAAATTAATATTGAACTTGGAGAAAAGGAAGCAGAAGGAATTTATTCAAATCTTGCAATAATTTCCCACTCACCTGCAGAATTCATAATTGACTTTACAAGAATTTTTCCCGGAATTCCAAAAGCCAAAGTGCATTCCCGAATTGTAATGACACCACAGCATGCAAAGCTTTTTCTGAATGCAATGAAAGAGAATATAAACAGATACGAAAGTCAGTATGGCGATATTCAAGTCATGACTGATCAGGGTGGGGGAGCAATGGGATTCCAGGTGCCGGTGCCCCCAAAGGATGAAAAGATAAATTAGTCTTCAGCTTTTTAGGTTCATCCGGAGAAAGTTAAAGAGCCCGATAGCAAGAAATACAATGTTGGCAACCCAAGCTGTAAGCAGGGGATCAATGTCTCCATTGTAACCGAAAGTCTGTGAGATTTTTATGAAACCAAGGTAAATGAATGTGACAAGTATGCTGATCCCAAATTGAAGGGCAGCACTGCCTTTGCGTTGATTGAGACTCAATGAAACGCCGAAGATTATTACAACAATATTTGCAAAGGGAAAAGAGAGCTTTGAGTAGTAATCAACTTCGGCACGGGTTACATCCTGTCCTTTGTATTTCATTTCATCAATGAATGCCCTTAACTCGGTGATAACAAGCTCGTCAGGTTTTTTCTGCTTGATGTTGATTCGTTCGGGTGTTAATGAAATATTTGAATTTGCAGTTAGTTTATCTTCATACAATGAATCTGAGAACGAAAAAGATACAAGCCCTGATGAATCGAATGATCTTGAAGTTATTCTTCTGAAGAGCCATCTATTTCCTGCTTCATCCCAGGTAATATTTTCCGCATCAAATCGTTCTCTTAGATCTGAGAGTTCTTTGTCTTTGAAGATTTGCAGTGATACTGATTCGCCTGAACGGCTGGCTTCATTATATGTTCTGATGGTGAGGATCTGATTCTCTGAATCCTGAATGCTAAGGTTCTGAATTACTCCGGGCGTCTTGTTTTTGCCAATTTGTTCTCTTTCTATTTCAAGTTTTGCTGCATTTGAATGAGGGACAACCCACCCGTTGAAGTACACAGATGCAATTGTAATCAATATTCCGAATAGAATCAGCGGAAGGGAGTATCTGTAAATGCTTACGCCCGCAGAATTTACAGCTGTCATTTCGGAAAGGGAAATGAATCGGCTTGTTGTAAAAAGCGTTGCAAGCAGGATGCTTACAGGTGTGATCAGTTTGATGATCTCGGGAATGAAGTACACATAATACCTGAAGATCAACACGACTGAAAGTTTCTTGTCTATGAATTTGTCTATATTCTCAAACAGATCAACGAGAATAAATAGTATGATGAAACAAAGTAATCCGAAGAAGAAGTTCTTCAGAAATGACTTAAGAGTGTATTTATCAATTAACTTCACAATGAATTTTAAACATAATACAACGGAGATTAAAGGTATTTCACGACTTGCTTCAGCAATTGCCTCTGATGACCTGAGAAAAGTAAAACATGAAATTGAAGCATGCCTCAATTCATTTGATCCTGAGAAGACTTACGAAACCATCCTTCAGTCGTACCTGTTTTGCGGATTTCCTGCCGTGATCGAATCACTCCGGATATTTAATGAATTGTCTAAAGGATTTAAGAAAGTTTCTGAGGAATATGACACAGTCAAATTTCTTAATCGGGGCGAAAAGAACTGCAGAGCGATTTACAGAACCAACTTTGATAAACTTTTGCTGAATATGGAAATTCTCAGTCCTGACCTTAAGCAATGGATGATTATCGAAGGCTATGGAAAGGTTATGGGAAGAAGCGGATTGAATCTGCTTGAAAGAGAGTTTGTGAATGTCTCGATACTTTGTACAAGATATTATGAGAACCAGTTATATGCCCACATAAAAGGATGCATTAACAATGGAGCTGCTGATTCCGAGGTAGAAGAAGTAATTAAGTATCTTGAAGGGATTGCTTCACACAGGAATATTGAGAAGTCTATTGAAGTTCTTTATTCCATTAGGAACAAATGAGTGTTGTATAATATATATTATGTAAAGTTACGGATGTGCGCAGTTTCTGCATTGGCAATAAAAGTTACTCAATTCGCTTCCCTGCCATGAGACTGAGTCTTAGCTCAATCTGGAATTACTGATTCAGCAAATTTACAGGATCTACAAATATTTGGTATTCAGTAATTCTGATTATTTGCTATACAGTCTTACAAATATCAATCAAGAGGTTGAGATAATCATTTAACTCAGAAAATGTGGCAGGCTAATTTTTTAATTGCCGCTAAATTAAAAGTTCCATAAATAGTGAGCCGACTCTTGAAATTTTCAGACATCTTTGAGAATAGCCGTAATTATAGAATGCTTCACAATAAGGTTCAAGCTCGATCTGAAGAAATCTTATATATGCGAAGGGATTTTGAATACTAATTCATTTCATTTCGTGAAATGAATAATTAAATTGCCCGCAATGGAAATAAACTATTATCTAATCGTAAGCGCACTGCTTTTCACTATTGGTGTTACAGGCGTGCTCATAAGAAGAAATGCAATCATAATCTTCATGTGCATCGAATTGATGCTCAATGCGATCAATCTGTCTCTTGTTGCTTTTTCTTCATACATGGGAAATGTAAATGGACAGATATTTGTGTTCATTGTGATGACCGTTGCGGCTGCTGAGGCGGCCGTAGGGTTGGCAATTGTCATAGCCCTTTTCAGAAATAAGGAGACGGTGAACATCAATGAAATCAATATTCTCAAATGGTAAACTGAAACTTAATTGACTGAATGGAAAGCTATATTTACCTGTTAACAGTTATACCGTTTATCGGATTCTTGATCTCGGGAATTCTCGGAAAGAAGATTGGAAATGAAAAACTCGTTGGTACAATTTCAAGCCTTGCAGTTTTTATTCCTTTTGTCATCGGTCTGTTGCTGCTCTCTGAACTGATATCATTGCCTGCGGATTCGAGAACAATACTTGTTAAGTATTATGAATGGATTACAGCCGGAACATTCACTGCTTCAATCTCCTATCTGATTGATCCCCTTTCGATTACAATGCTTCTCATTGTTACCGGTGTTGGAACTCTGATTCACATATACTCTATCGGCTATATGCATGGAGATCCTGGATTTGCGAAATTCTTTGCGTATCTCAATCTCTTCATTTTTGCAATGCTCAACCTGATTCTGGCGGATAATTTTCTTCTGATTTTTCTCGGATGGGAAGGTGTAGGACTTTGCTCTTACTTGCTGATAGGATTCTGGTACGAACAAAAATTTACAGGTGATGCAGGCAAGAAAGCATTCATAGTAAACCGCATCGGTGATTTTGGATTCATGACAGCAATGTTTTTTATTTTTACATATTTCAGTACGCTTGATGTTTCAATCTTCAATCAAAAACTCGCTGCATATTCAGTTGGTGATCCTCTGCTAATGACCATTGCTCTTTTGCTGTTTCTCGGTGCAACAGGAAAGTCTGCGCAAATACCTTTGTTCGTATGGCTTCCCGATGCAATGGCCGGTCCGACACCCGTGTCTGCACTTATCCATGCTGCTACTATGGTTACTGCAGGAGTTTACCTCTTAGCGAGAACATCACTTCTGTATGCCCTTTCACCATTTGCAATGACTGTGGTATTTGCTACAGGAATGCTGACTGCAATTGTTGCTGCAGTGATTGCATTAAGACAAAATGATATCAAGAAAGTTCTTGCATATTCTACGGTTTCACAACTTGGTTTCATGTTTATGGCTTTGGGAACAGGCACATTTTGGCTGGCGATTTTTCATGTTATGACACATGCATTTTTCAAAGGTTTATTGTTTCTTGGAAGCGGTTCGGTAATTCACGGCATGCATGAGGAACAGGACATAAGGAATATGGGCGGACTCAGAAATAAGATGAAGATCACGTTCATTACTTTCATGATTGGAACACTTGCAATATCGGGAATCCCTCCCCTTTCAGGTTTTTTCAGTAAAGATGAAATTCTCTATACGAATTTTATCTTTGCGGGTATTCCACCGTATTTGTTATCACTCATTACAGCAGGTATGACTGCTTATTATATGTTCAGACTTGTTGCTTTGACATTCTATGGCAAACCAAGATATGACGAGTCACATGTTCATCCTCACGAATCTCCTGCTACTATGACAGTTCCGCTAATCATTTTGGCTGTACTCTCTGCAATCGGCGGAGTCCTTGGATTACCTCATTTAACAGGATTTCACAACATCATGAAGGATTGGCATACTCCTGTTTTTGCAAATGCCATGAATGTGATTAATTCATACAGGCCGGAATATGAACATGCTGTGTCTACTGAACTACTTCTCATTTTCGTATCAGTTGTCGTTGCTTTGACAGGAATCATTATTGCCTTCAAGAGATTTGCAAACATTGAAAAGATTGGAGCTTCAACTCCGGTTTCGAAGCTGCTTGAGAACAAACTCTATGTTGATGAGATGTATGACAAAGTGATCGTAAACCCGATTCAGAAGACATCGGACAATTTTCTCTGGAAGATATTTGATGTCAAGATCATTGACGGTGCAGTAAACGGAATTGCAAGATACATTTCTAATATTGGATTTGACTGGAGACGGTTACAAACCGGTATAATACAGGATTATACTACAGTTTCAGTAGCAGGTGTGATTATTATCTTACTCTATCTGCTTTTTGTCTGATAAACAAATTCACTTGATACAAAAGGCGTCCGGAAATTCCGAACGCCTTTCTTTTCATTACTTACTGTTCTTCTTCAAAATATATGCTGCAATATCTGCAACATCCTGATTTGACAATACACTTTCATTGAAGAACGGCATAGCACCGTCTCCAAACCGAATGTTGTATGTAATCGATTTCACATTTCCATCAAACTCGTCAAAAATATCAGGAACTTTCCTAACTGTTTTGTTTGATCCATGGCAGAGTCCGCATGCTTCATTGAATTTCTTTTCTCCTGATGTGGCATCACCCGTCAATGCCATTATTTTCTTCTGCGCCTCCTTCAGTTTTGCTTTATCTTTTTTAGGCAAAGAAATTGTTTCATACTTGATTTCGTCAACAGGATTAGGATTTGGAAGAGTGGCATAATACTTATTGAGATTATCGATCTGCTCAGCAGTCATAGGAGTTTTCATCTTCATATATGATTCCCAGCAAACTGTTGCACCGCTTGCATTAGATGTTACCTCTTCACCGGAGAATTTTCCATGAAATACTGACTTTCTCTTGTCAGCACCCTGTACATTTGAGAAATACTTTGTCAATGAATTCTGAAGATTGCTTCCGTCTCCATGGCAGTCTGCACATGCTATGTTATTTTCCTTGGATTTAGCGTAAAAGAATTCCTTTCCGGGGCTAGATTGAGTTGTCTTAGTAGTTTCTTTTCCGGAGCTCTTTGAATCAGTTTGTCCTTTTTGTTCAGAGGTTTTGACGGACTCATCCTCTGCTTTATTGCCACAAGATGAAGCGAAAGTCAGTAGTGTGATGAAAAACATTACTTGCAGAGCCATGAGCTTTTTTGAATTTTTCTGTTTCCTCATTTTTATATGTTTGATTTATACTATTCGAAAATTCGTTTATTCCGCTCCTACAATCAATCTTTTTTCTGCCTGATTCGTAGAGTTCAAATTTCACAAAACCTACAAACTGCCATAGAGCATCTTCTTGCCATCTTTTGGTTTCTTTGTGGCAGGTGGTTCGTAAAAAGGATTGAAGTTGATTCCAATGTATGCAGTTCCCCAATTTATTTTTTTCTGCTTTGATTCGAAATAATTATAACCCTCCCCTATCGGATAATAAATGTTGGAAATATATCTGCCATACTCGTCATTCAGTGAGGCATCCTGACTTCCCCATTCAATATATCCGTCACGTTTTGTGTCTTTGAGAATCAGGTTACCTAAGTCATATTTGACACCTGCAACAACTCCGATTGAATTGTCGATCATTACTTCTATGCCCGCATTAAAGTTCACTCCCATTCTGAAACTGTTGAGGTTAACGCTTATCGAATCATTGAAGCCTGATCTTCTGCTCAGGTTTGCTGAAAAAAAGTTGAAGTTGAAATTTGCGTTGAAGAAAGGCGAAATCAGTTTTGTGAAAGATGTTGGAGCAAGCTCGAAACCTAATCCAATTCCGAAATTACTGAAGCTGTAATCATACTCAATTGGTCTTTGCTGATAAGTATTGTTCACAAACTTAACAAGTGTTGTGCCGGTTCTTACTGCCTGGAAATTATTGAATCCAGTGAATGCAACAGACAATACAGCTCTGGCGATAGAGTACTTGTCAAAGTTAAACTTTGCACTTCCTGAAAACATCATTCCAGGCTGAGCACCAAAGTGATCTGCAAACAGACTTGAGTCAACAAAGATATAGCCAAGTGAATCATAGTTGACATAGTCGCTTGACTTCAGGTCATCATAAGGAAAGACCAAGCCGAAAGAACCCTGGAAGACAATCTTTCCCGCTTGGGAGTAAGATTCCTGAGTTGTTGAAAAAAGCAACGCAAGGAAAAAAAACATAATCTTTGTACGCAGTTTCATAATGATTCATTTACTGTTTGGAAAGAATTTCATGAACAGATACTATGGCAGCCGTTTCCGCCCTTAGTTTTCGGCTTCCGAGTGACTTTGTCTTCCAACCATTCTTAACGAGCATTTTAATTTCGTCTTCATCAAATCCCCCTTCCGGTCCAATCAACAATGATACAAATTTTGAATCTTCAAATGATTCTATTGTCTCTTTTACATCACTGAATTCATACATAACAACTTTTTTCAGATCAAATTGTGTATCAACTAAGAGATCTTTCAGCTTTACAGACTCATGAAATTCAGTAAGTCTGCATCTTTGTGATTGGCACATCGCTCTGATAATTATTTTCCTGATCCTTTCACTCTTCTTGCCGGTGTAGTCTGCTTTCTTGACCGTATGTTTTGTTATCACCGGAACTATCGAATCAACGCCAAGTTCCACAGTTTTTTCTATGGCAAATTCAAATCTCTCTCTGCTCTTTAGCGGAGATATGAAAAGTCTTACTCTGACTAGTGGCTCAAAGAGATCTCTCTGTTTTCCATGAATAGTGCATAATGCCTTTCCTTCTCTGATCACGGATAAAACGCAGAGAAAAACATTACCTTCTCCATCTGTTACAGTGAGTTCTTCGCCTTCTTTTTTTCTGAGCACCTTTACTACATGCTCATACTCTGAGCCGGTCAGCGTAAGTTCTTCAGAGCCGGCAGATACGTTTTTCGGTTCAGTATAATAGTATTCCATAGTCCAATTCTAAAATGCTGCGCTGAGATCAAAAATTATCTGTGGTACAAATTTCTTATCTTCTTTTCTGAAAGCAAAGTCAGTTCTTCCTACCAATCCAAAAGGCAAAATGTAGTTCAATCCTACGCCAAAACCATTGTGATACTTTGTCTCAAAGAAGTTGCTGTTCTTATTCCATACCGTTCCAATGTCAAAAAAAACAGTTGCATAGAGTGCAAATCGGTAACTCATTTTCTTCAGCATGGAAACCTGGTTGACTGCCGGAATACTGCTGCCTTTGAAATATGTTTCCCTGATGACCGGGATTCTGATCTCATTAAAAAGACCCAGTCTGTTTTCACCTTCGTAAACCAATTTCTTATGTCCGCGTATTACCTTGTCATATCCAAAGAACTCTCTCATGTAAGTTGGAATTGTTCCTCCAAAGGCAACAGAGCCAAACGTAGACGTTCCAAATGAAATTGCATAGCTGTCAGACAATTTTATGGGAATGAACTTTCGCACATCGATACTCACCCTGTTGAAATCAATCAGTTTCCCGAATCCTGCTTTCGTATATTCCAAAGATAATAATGCTCCGGCTGTTGCATACTCATAGGAATTACGGGTGTCATACCTTCCGTTTACCGTAAAGGTTGCAAACATGTCCTTTCCGTCAGATGAGACAGTCCTGCCGGGTTCATATTGTGATGTTTCCAAAAGATTAAACCGTAGTATGCCTGTCAGTGAAAGTTCCCTGCTTAGAAATTTCCCAAGTGAGACGGAAGACTTGAAATTCTCCAGCGTATAGTTCTCATCTTTATCCGGAATCTCATTTCCTGAAGTCGTAACAGTCTGCAAGCTTTTGTTTACATTATTAGAATATCCCGCGCTGAAAGACGAGAAAAAATGAGCATTTCTCCCAATCCAGGGAATTGAATAACTTAACGATGCAAACGGGTCAGAGCCAATTCCAAAGCTTGCAGACAAAGTCTCATTCCTGCCCCGGAAGTTTCTCCAAATGAAATTTACCCCAGCCCAAAATTCAGATAGTTGACCGTTTCTGAACCCGCCTTGCGGGAGCGGTATCAGATATAAGCCTTCCTCAAATACGAACATCAAATCAATTGCATTCACTGAATCAGTCGGTACCGGATAGATATCAATCTTAGTGAACAAACCGAGATTGTTGAGTCTCTGAAGATCTTCCTTTAACTTACCTGCATCAAACTTAGAATTCTCCATAGTTTTTAGCTCCCGCAAGATTACATCTTCGTCTGTAGTTTCGTTGCCTGCCAGAATAATTTTTCGAATCTTAATATTTGCAAGCAATTCAATGCCGGATTTGGAAGAATCAGACAAGGGATCTGAGGAAATTTGAGATTCAACAGTTGAAGGCAGAATTAAAGCCATAAATATGCTTAGAAATAACTTCAGATAGTATTAGTTAAGAGTGTTGTTGGACATTGACTTAAGTTGTTTATTCTTATTCAGCAGTTGAATAGCTTCAGGTGAACCCGGTTTGACCTGCAATGATAAGTTAATCAACTCTTCGGCATCGTCAAACTTGGAATGATTCATCAGAAAGTTGGCCCTGTTCAAGTAGGCTGAGTAATAAGCATTCATTATGAAGTTATGGTGATAATCTGATTTCTGAGTGACTTCATACTTGAACTCCGGAAATTCGTAGTTATCAAATCCTTTATCCCTTGAGTATCTGAACAGCAATCCCTGAGGAATTCTTGAGTAATCTTTCCCAAACTTTTCATTCTTATCCTGTTCAATTTCAAGGGTTGTGAAGAATGTTCGGTCAGGAAAATTCTTGTCAACAAAGCTATTGAGAAGAGCGGTGAATGATGATTGAATCTTCATCAGATCTTGTCTGTCAGCATCTGTTTTAGGAGAAGTGTAACGATCCGTGTTTTTTTCAAACTTCAGAAGTTCAAACAGATAAGCATCAATTTCGGCTTTGCTCTTTTCACAGATATCAGGATAATGTTTCTTCAAATATTCAAAATACCAGCTCTTTCTCAGAAGCTCTTTATCAATCACAGCAATATCGGGCCGAATATTTCTAACAAACTGCTGATAAATTGAAGATGAGATCCAGAAGTCCCACTGTGTTGACATGATGATAGCATTCTGATCTGCCGACTTGAACACATTTAATGTATAGTCATCTACAAAGTAGTTCTTGCTTTCGTCTGCCTTTTCAAAATTTAGAATGAGCGGTAAAACAGGAATCAGCAGGAAAGCATACCCAATTGTGTTAAGATTATCCTTCAGCTTTACAATAATCCACAACATTCCCATGGATATCC
>CALEVL010000101.1 GCA_937924675.1 uncultured Ignavibacteria bacterium
AAAACAAAACAAAACAAAACAAAACAAAACAAAACAAAACAAAACAAAACAAAACCACTTAGCCCACGATTTTAATCGTGGACACGGATGGAACTACAAACAATATTAATGAATCAACATTTAGCCACCCAGCCCACGACTTCAGTCGTGGGTAGAAACCTCAGTCCTCGATCTAAATCGCTGTCACGGATGCTAAAATGATTTTGTATTTGAATGTGCTCTAAGTTATTTCGCTTAGCCCAAGGATGAATTTGCGGAAATCACGAAGGTGATTTCTAACCACATCCTTAAGGATAAAATTTGAAACTTATTAGCTTGCTCTGAGCTATTACTAATTTCTAATTCTTAATTGCTCTCCTCAGTTTCTGCCTTGGACCCAGTTCGCTATCATAAACTCTCTTTATTCCGTCACCCAAAGATTTCTCAACATCCCGAATATTGTCAACGAGCCTTCTGAAACCGCTGACTTCAACCGATGCCGCCTGATCAGTTCCCCACATTGCACGATCAAGAGTTATGTGTCGCTCTACAAATGTAGCTCCCAGTGCAACTGCCGCCAGTGTTGGTGAAAGTCCTGTCTCATGTCCGGAATATCCTACAGGAACTTCCGGATACATTTTCTTCAGTGTCTGGATCATACGCAGGTTCAGTTCTTCCGGCTTGCATGGATATGTGGAAGTTGAGTGTGCTATCAACAGATTTTCAGTTCCCATTGCTTCAACTGCACTAGAGATCTCTTCAACTGTTGACATGCCGGTTGAGATCATAAGCGGTTTCCCCGTAGATCGCTTCTTCTTTAGCAAAGCAATATCTGTCAATGACGCGGATGCAGCTTTGAAGAAAGGCACATCAAAACTATTTATGAAGTCAACGGAATCTTCATCCCAGCAAGATGCTGTCCAGTCAATTCCTTTCTTTTTGCAATACTCGTCAATCTGCTGGAAGTCTACAAGACTCAGTTCAACTTTATGGCGATACTCAATATATGTCATTCGCCCCCACGGAGTGTCACGCTCAATATTCCATTGATCTTTCGGGACACAAAGCTCCGGAGTACGTTTCTGAAATTTAACGCAATCACAACCGGCATCGTTTGCACCTTTGATCAGCTTCAATGCTTTCTTAAGTGATCCATTGTGATTGATGCCTATCTCAGCAATCACATAAACACTCTCACTGTCACCAACTAATCTCTTACCAATCTTTACTGCTGTCATTTTATTCTCATTTATTTATTCTTAACCCAAATATTCTCAAAACAAAAAGGTTTAACGAAATTCTCTACTCTTCCCAAAGGAACCCATTTTGGGCAATTCTTAATTTTCAACTTTCAACTTTCAACTCTACCACGTCGTCCATCCGCCATCCACCACAAGGTTTGCTCCTGTCATGTAAGATGAAGCATCGCTTGCAAGAAACACAACCGCACCTTTGTAGTCACTCTTCTCCGCCATTCTGCCAAGTGGTGTGCGCCTGGAATAATTATTGACAAAGAATTCATTCTGTGAATTTTCTACTCCTCCCGGTGAGAGAGTATTTACACGTACACCCTTTTCTCCCCAGTAAGCGGCTAAAAATTTTGTGAAAGAAATTACCGCTCCTTTTGTTGCCGGATAAGCGGCAGATTTGTAGAATTGTTGCCTGCCTTCTTCATCTTTGTATAAAGATTGATCGGGTGCAGTAATGCCGTAAGTAGAAGCAATATTTATGATACTTCCTTTGCCTTGCTTCGCCATCTCACTGCCGAATATCTGCGAACAGAGGAAGATGCCTGTTACATTTACATCAAGTGATTTCTGCCACATCTCAAGCGGATAATTCTCAAACTTCGACATTTCTAAAGCCATAGCGGGATTCTCAAACATGTCATTTATAGCTGCATTGTTGACAAGCACATCTATCTTTCCATACTTTGCCAAAACTTTGTCCCTTCCCTCTGAAATTGATGTCTTTGATGTAACGTCGAGAGATATACCGATAGATTTGTTTCCGAGGGAATTTGCAAACGCCGTGCAACCGTCACCATCCAAGTCAGCAGCAACAACAGCCGATCCCGCTTCGGACAATGCTTTGCAATGCTCTTTACCTATGAGACCAAGAGCCCCGGTTACTATCGATACTTTGTCCTTAAGTGAGAATAATTGATTCATTTGTCTTTTAGATTTTCATAGAGTCAGTGATGAGTTACACTGAGTCACACAGAGCTTTCACAGAGTTCCACTGAGATTTAATCAAAATTAGAAAAACAAGGAATGTCTCAAAATTATCTGCCGCCCATTGAAAACTGATTCAGCAATAAATACTTCCCTTACTGAGATTACACTGAGTTCCACTGAGATTAAATCACAATAAGAAGAGCAAAGAATGTCTGAAAATTATCTGCCGCCCATTGAAAACTGATTCAGCAATAAATACTTCCCTTACTGAGATTACACTGAGTTCCACTGAGATTAAATCACAATAAGAAGAGCAAAGAATGTCTGAAAATTATCTGCCGCCCATTAAAAACTACTTTAGTAATAAATATTTCCCTCACGCAAAATTAGTATTTTATCAAGAGAGAAGTATCTGTTACTTGGTGAGTTCTGTGCACTCTCCGTGGATCTCCGTGTCACCTCCGTGGAACTCTGTGTACCAAAAATTGGAAAGAGCAATATCATTTCTATGCAATTCAAACACCTGTCTTTGGCTTAAAATTGAAATTGCTTGTCTTCCGGAAAACCGGCTCTACGGGCTCTCCCTTCAGATACGACGCAACATTTTTTTCTTCCACGGCTTTCTTCAGGATAAGCAGTACATCTTCATAAGCTTTCAGAGTATATTCAATGTCTTCATCTGTATGCGAGTAGCACATGTTATGAAATCCCCCCCATAAAATTCCGCGCTTGATCATTTCCTGCTGAACCAAAGATTTCATATCAAGCGGATTTCCGGCAGATGCATCAAATGTCATTATTGTCCTGCAATTGTATCCGGAACATTTTGTAAATTCCAATCCAAATCTCTGAGCAATCGAATTGTAACCGTCCTTTAACTTCGCTCCCTGTTCATCGAGATACTTCGGAACATTCTTCTCAACAATCTCTTCAATAGTTGCCATTGCTGCAGCAAGCGATAACGCCTCCCCTCCGAATGTTGTAAAGAAAAATACATCTTTGTCAAAAAGATTCATCACATCTCTTCTTCCGGTGATAGCAGAAATTGGCATTCCATTGGCAATTGCCTTTGAGTAACATGCAAGATCGGGCTTAACTCCAAAAAATTCCTGCGCACCTCCTACAGCTATTCTGAACCCCGTCCACATTTCATCGAATATCAGAAGCGTACCGTTCTTTTCGCAAATGCTCTTGATTTCCTTAAGGAATCCTGCCTGTTCTTTTTCAAAGACGAATGGCTCAAGTATGAGGCATGCAGTGTCTGAATCAATTGACTGAATAAGCGATTCAACATCATTATAGTTGATCGTATATGTCAGTTCCTTCACTGCTTCAGGAATTCCTGCGTTACGATCAGTTACGGCAATATACCAGTCATGCCAGCCATGATAACCGCAGCATAATACTTTCTCCCTCTTTGTGAATGCTCTCGAAACACGCACGGCCGCGGTAGTTGCATCACATCCCGTTTTGGAAAATCTTACACTCTCCGCATTTGGAACTATGCTCCTGATCTTCTCTGACAATTCAACCTCCAGAGGATGCATGAGTGAAAATGTTATCCCGTCCTGAAGTTGCTTAAGAATTGCCCCATCAACTCTGTCATAGCAATATCCAAGCGAGATCGGACCGATGCCCATGTTGAAATCGATGTATTCATTTCCGTCAACATCCCATACATGTGAACCTTTGCCTCGCTTCAGATATTTTGGAGCAATACCTTTGATCCACTGTGTAGGGCCTTTGGCAAGTGTTTGAGTATGAGCGGGTATCAGTCCCTGAGATCTGGAAAATATTGCATCTGATTCTTTTATTGATGGAAAACTTTCGTTAAACTTAACCGTGTTTGGCATTTTGTCTGTTTTGTATTTACTTTCTGTAGTCGTGTTGCTTCATTCTGCTTAAGACTTTGTCTGCAATTGCTTCGCCTGTAAATCCCTCATACTCTAAAACATCAGCCAGCAATGCCGGCTTAAACCATGTATTCTGCAACGCGATTGGCAATACCTCCGCCTTGTGATTGTTTCTTACAATTGCTTCGCAGACTATAGAATACAATCCTCCTGTTACAAAATGATCTTCAATAGTAACTAAAAGTTCTGTAGATTCAGCAGCGCGAAGTATTACTTCTTCATCTATTGGCTTCAATGTTCTCATGTTGACAAGCCCTGTCGAATATCCGGACATCTCAAGTATCTCCCTTGCCTTCAATGCTTCAGCAAACATCAGTCCGTACGTCAGAAGTGTAATGTCAGTTCCTTCTCCTATTAACTCGGCCTTACCAATCTCGAAATCCTTTGAATGCCTCACTGCCGGTTTTGTGTTAATGTATCTGATATAAAACGGGTCAGGACTTAGGAGAACTTTTCTTAAACCAATCAGCATATCTTCTTCATCAGCAGGGCAAAAAACATTCACATTCGGAATACCTCGCATGATAGAAACATCCTCAATTGCCTGATGTGTCGGACCATTGGCTTCTGAAAGGAATCCGGAAAACCCTCCTACAAGTTTAACGGGAAGTCCGCTAATGCCAACATCTGTCCGTATAAATTCAAATGCCCGCATCGTAAGAAATGTTGCAAGTGCATGTGCAACAGGTATCCTTCCGCGCAGTGCGAGACCGGCAGAAACTCCTACAAGTGTCTGTTCAGTTATACCGGTGTCAATGAATCTGTCGCCTATCTGATCAGGCAGATTCCTGATAGCCGCGCGGTTTTCTGCGGTGAGCACCATGAATCTCTTGTCATGTTCAACCAGATCTTTCAGAATTTCTTCGTAAGTCATGTTATGATTTAATTCTTTACCTTGCTATTATTTCTTCCGAGGTGAGTGTAGTTGTCTTTCCTCCGTGCAGTTCTGCAAGAAGTTCTCTTACTTCCTCTGCCGAGAAATTTACAAACCATCTGTTTGCCTGTGCTTCAATGCTTGGAAGCCCTTTGCCTCTTATAGTTTCAGCAACAATCAAAGAAGGGCGATCTTTTTCGTACGGCAGATTTGAGAATGATCTCTCAAGACTTTCAAAATCATGTCCGTCAGCGGTTGAAGTTTTCCAGCCGAAAGCTTCAAACTTTGCTGAGATTGATTCCAATGGCAGAAGTTTCTCCGTCTCAATATTCGCCTGAAATTTATTTCTGTCAACTACGGCTACGATATTGTCAAGCTTCTTTGCCGCCGCAACAAGCGCACCTTCCCATATACTTCCTTCGTTAAGCTCACCGTCACCAAGCACAACTACGATCTTGTTGGTCTGTCCTTTTATCTTACAATCAAGTGCAACACCGATTGCAACACTGAGTGAATGTCCGAGTGAGCCGGAATAAAATTCAATTCCCGGAATGTTCATGTTCGGATGCCAGTAAATGAAATCGTTTGTCTTCAGGTGATTGCTTAGCCGGCTTCTTTCAATGAATCCAAGCTCTGCAAATGTTCCGTAGAGAGCCGGCACGTCGTGACCTTTCGAGAGAAACAGATAATCTCTTTCGGGATCATTGAGATTTCCCGGATTAACATTTAGAAACTGCTTGTAAAGATAGACCATAAGATCGGCGCACGAGAGAGATGCGCCAATGAAACAGCCGCCGTCACCCGACATTCGGATTATGTGTTCTCTTACTTTGAATGCAATATCTTTGAGTTCATTTATTTTAGGTTGTTCCAACTTGTGGGATGGTTGTTTGATGGTGAAATTGAATAATATAAAATTAAGTTGTCATGCAAATCTTGTTTGAGCCGGTTGAATTGTCTTTAGCTCATCAATGTGGTTTCTGTACCAATTAACTCCTGCATACTTTGAATTAAGTGCAAGCAGTTCAGGATGTCTGTCCAGCATCAACATAATATCACAAAGAGTAAACATTTTTTCCCCGGAATAAAGCTTGTCATAAACCGCCTTTATAAACTTATAATCTTCCGGATAGTCAATTGTCATTCTATGTGTCATGGAAAAATCAAGACCGGTTTCCCATTCAACATTTCCTATCCTGAATCTCTCCGGATGCTCCCATATATAAGGTGTAGTATGCTCTCGCTCAAAATCTTTAGAAGCATTTTTCCATGCATTTTCGAGAATGTTCAATGGCATGATCTCAACATCATGTCCGTCAGGATAAGTTGCGGGATGAAGATTGCTTACAAAGTCGAACTTGTCTTCATTATCAAAAAAGTACTTTGAAACTCTATCTATTACTTTCGGACAAATTAGCGGACAATCAGATGGAATCTTTGCCACATAGGTTGCACCAAAATTTAACGCGGCACGATAATGCCTGTCAAGCAAATCTGTTTCATGACCTCTGAAATGTTTCATTCCGTAGTCATTGCAAAGTCTTTCCACTTCATCATCTTCCTTTTCGTTAGTTGTGGCAATCACAACTTCCTTATTCACATTGGCGGCAAGCACTCTTTCATACATTCTGAAAAGCAATGGTTTTCCGGCAAGCGGAAGCATGATCTTTCCGGGAAGACGGGAAGAACCTGTTCGCGCCTGAATTACAATCAGTATTTTTTTTTGTGATGAGATCAATATGATTTCATGCGGTCAATCCGGCGATTTGAACATTCTCAAGATTCTCTTGATGTGATTTAGCAGGATGTTTACCCATAAGTTTGAGGCATTCGCTTGCAATAATACCTGCCGAAGCGCCGTTGTTCTGAATTGGTGCGAGTCTCTTGAGTTCATCTAAATCAAATGATGAGTGGACTTTTTTGTTGAGTACTATGCCAACATAGACTACAGTTGAATAATGTGTAATTAGTATATCACAGTTTGCGATCATCTCATCTGTCTTGCCTTTGTGAAAGATCAATGAACCCGGTGCATACTTGTTGATTTCCCTCGTAGCTCTTGACAAATTCTCATTCGGATGAAGCTTGAATATCATTTGCTTTCCTTCAGAAAGACTCTTTGCTTTGAGAATGAATTTCTTCCTGTTCTCGGCTTTGTATGTCTCCCTGGCATCTGAAGTGCAGACCAGCGCATATCCTCTGTGAGGAAAGTCATTGTTGAGATTTGCCGCGCAGTTATCAAAATTTGGAAGGCCTGTTACTATAATCTTTTCCGGCTTCACGCCCTTTTTTATAAAGAGTTCTCTATAGCCTTCAGAGGCGACACAAAACACTTCATATTTGTCAGAAAGTCCGGTGGCGGCTGTTCCTCCGAAGTAGCCGGGAATTCCCAAAAGTTTTACAGCTTTGTATGCTAGATTTTCAGGATCCGTCATACCTTCCTGCACAAGAACAATTCTCTTATCTCTGATATTCTTAGGGATGATAAGATCACTGCAAATTACAACAAGTTCGTATTCCCTACCTTCACCTCTGAAATCAAGTTCTAAATTGTTGGCAGTGAAATATTCAATCGCTTGTCTGTAAAATTCGCCTCCGAGAACGGAAAAGTCAAGCAAGCCAAGTTTTGCTGCAATTCTTTCTATGCCGTCTGCATAGTATGGTGTAAAATAATGATTATAACCCGGGAGGTTCTTAGAAATTGTGTGAAGCATTGTGGTCTGATTTCTTGAGCCGCAGATATAGAGTATATTCTTTTTCATACTTTGAATTATGCAAAAATACAAAAATCCAAGAATACAACTGACATCTCATTGTTAAACTTGTTTTAAATTTTTCAGTTGAGATGTTTACTGCAAAGATACACTTTTTAATTTAGGAAATTTACACCGAAGGATATCTGAAATCCTCCAATATTCTTAATTTCACTGTTTTCCACACTGTAAACCCCGCCTCCTATAATCGGTG
This sequence comes from uncultured Ignavibacteria bacterium, assembly GCA_937924675.1. GTDB lineage: Bacteria > Bacteroidota > Ignavibacteria > Tepidaquicellales > Tepidaquicellaceae > JADJAH01. The sequence goes on from CALEVL010000101.1 coordinate 7,911, forward strand.
TGTAATAGTAATTGAAATTCATATTCATGGAAACTCCTTCGCTCTGCTGATAAGTGAATCCAATGCCGGTAAATCCTCCGAATGCAAACTTTGTCTTTGTATCATCTATAGCGCTGAAAAATTCCTGATCATAAGGATTATACAAAACAAGTGTTGGAGCCATCCCAATACTAAACACGGGATTAAAGCTTCCGTCCAGATCTGCCTTAAACGGCTCTACTCTCCAGCCAATGCTTAGCGGCATCGTGAAAATTCTGTTTACCTTATTCTCAATGAATACATTACCATTAATATCAGTTCGTTGTATTTCCTTGGAATCGGAATATCCTGAAAATGACAATTTAAAAAGAAAATCGGAATTGCTCCCTGACGGCAGATAATATGCAATCATTGGTCCGAATCCTCCTTCGGAATAGTCAAGTCCGACGCCCCAACTGTTCCGCAGCTCCTTTGTGTCGACCTTGCTTTTATCGGGAATCTTGTACTGAGCAAAGGATTGTTGGGAACTTGCAGCTGCTATCAGCAACCCTGCAGCAATTATGATGATGAGGCTTTTCATGATTGTGAGATTTGTTAATTGTTTTTATAAGTTAAAAAACTAATCTTGAATACAAAATTCAAACAGCCTTGACTCCAAAAAGGTTTGCAAAAATCTCGGATGTTGTTTCAAAAAGGCAGAAATACTTAACACTCGTTCTCGAAAACATTCACGATCCCCATAATGTAAGTGCCATATTAAGGAGTGCTGATGCAGTTGGCGTAGGTGAAATATACCTTATATATAACACAAATAAGTTTCCAAAAATCGGAAAGAATTCTTCCGGCAGTGCAAGAAAGTGGATTGATCTCCGAAAATTCAAGAGCGTTGAAAGTTGTTTTGAAACTCTTAAGTCAAAGAATTTCAGGATCTTTTCCACTCATATAGAAGATACGGACAAAGGGAAATCATTGTTCGATCTGAATCTGACCGGAAAAACTGCAATTGTGCTCGGGAATGAACATTCCGGAGTTTCAGATGAAGTTGTGGAATTAAGTGATGCTAACTTTTTCATTCCAATGCACGGCATGGTACAGTCATTGAATGTGTCCGTTGCCGCAGCAATTTGCCTGTATGAATCGCTCAGGCAAAGACAAGCAAAAGGAATGTACAACAGATCTCAGTTCACCAAAAAAGAACTCAAGGACAAACTTGAGGATTATTCAAAAAGATGAATCATGTTACCGGAATATTTTAAAAAGGAATTAGGACTCAAGAACACTTCAAATTTCTTGCTTATATCAGGACCTTGCGTTGTTGAGTCAAGATCAATTGCGTTCAAAACATGCGAGGTTCTCGTTGAGATTACAGACAAACTGAAAATCCCTTTTATCTATAAATCATCATATTCAAAAGCAAACAGGACATCGGGCGGTTCATTCAGATCGCTTGGAATGGATAAAGCCCTCGGGATACTTTCTGACATAAGAAGAGAATTCAATGTTCCGATACTTACTGATATTCACTCTGAGATCGAAGCAGGCATAGCCGCAGAAGTTGCCGATGTACTTCAGATACCTGCGTTTCTCTGCAGGCAGACTGAATTGCTTGAAACTGCCGGCGAAACAGGCAGAGTTATAAATATCAAAAAAGGGCAGTTCATGGCACCCGAAGATATGAAGTATCAGGCGGAAAAGATATCTGCAACAGGTAACAAAAAAATTATGCTTACTGAAAGAGGCTCAACTTTCGGATACAATAATCTGGTTGTTGATATGAGAAGTATTGTGATCATGAAGAAGATAGGATATCCGGTGATCTTTGATGCAACTCACTCAGTGCAGATGCCTTCCAAGGAAAGCGGGGTAAGCGGGGGCACGCCGGAATTCATTCCGCACCTGGCAAGAGCTGCTGCTGCGGTCGGAGTTGACGGATTCTTCATTGAAACTCATCCGAATCCTGCCAAAGCATTGAGTGACGCAAAGAGCATGATCAAGTTAAACAGAATGAAGGAACTTCTCACGCAGATCAGCTCTATAACTAAACTTGTTCATTCTTTCACATCATCACAACTATAGATTAGAAGATCATAATGTCGCCTGTTGATAAGTTTCGTGTGAATTTCGGATCACCTAATGTGATGATCTACCTTGGGATCTTTCTTACAGCAATGTCAACACTTCTTCTGGAGTTTACACTTACAAGAGTATTGTCAGTGTCTCTGTGGTATCACTTTGCCTTTATGATAATCAGCATTGCCCTTCTCGGATTCGGAATAAGCGGAGTTATCCTTTTCAGAAGCAAGAGTCTGGAAAAAATCCCAACGGGTAAGCTTCTAAGCATTCTAGGAATTATCTACGGATTCAGTATCATCGCCTGTTTCATTCTGATGAACAAAGTGCCGTTCGATCCGTTCAGTCTGATGACTGATTCCATGCAGTTTCTATATCTGCCCCTGTATTATCTGCTTATCACAATTCCGTTTCTCTTTGCAGGATTGATCATATCCACTATTCTCACAAGATTTAAGAGTGATGTTTCAAGACTTTACTTTGCAGACCTTGTCGGTGCGGGGCTCGCATGCGTCATGTTTGTCATTGTCATTCCGGCCCTTGGCGGAAGCGGAGGAATCGTAGTTGCTTCGGCAATTGGTTTCTTTGCAGCAATATTGTTTGGATATGAATCAAATAAAGCACTCTCCCTGGTTGCACTGGTTTTCTTCCTTTTGTCATTCATTTTCCTTATTGATGCTGATGAAAAGCTTCCGATAAGTGTGACCGAGAATAAGATCTATGGAAATTATATGAAAATGAATCCTGAACTTAGGATCAGAACTGATTGGAATACATTTTCAAAAGTGGATGTGCTCAAAGATGATGAAGAAGCTCAGGACGGTTACAATACTTATCTGGCCATTATTGATGCAGGCAACGCAACAACAACGATCCCTAACGTCAAAGCAGTACCTCCGCCAACAAAGCCTGCGGATGCATCCAATATGGCATTTGCCTCTAAGGATTCAGTAGGAAGAGTTTATATAATCGGATCAGCAGGAGGCGGTGAAATTCTTTCCGGTTTGTATCATGACGCGAAGTCAATTACTGCCGTTGAGATCAACGGCATTCTTAATGAACATATAAGCAATAATCTTGCTTACTGGACCGGACCTCTTGTAAAAGACAATAAGAAGGTTAAGCTGATAACAGATGATGCCAGAAGCGAACTTGCATCAAAGAGAATTCAGTATGATGTGATTATTTCGGCGCACACAATTTCTTCATCGGCTGTGTCAAGCGGTGCAATGTCAATGGTTGAGAATTATATTCTAACCAAAGAAGCAGTTGAAGATTACATCAGGCATCTCGAGTGGGACGGAGTACTTTATATATCAAGACCTGAGACACAATTGCCCAAACTCATCACAACATTGAAAGCGGCAAGGCTTGAAACAAGCCGAGGTATTGAGAACAGCAGAAAGAGTTTCGTTGTATTCAGAAGACCGCCGGGTGAATTTGAAGGCGATCAGGCATTCCTTGGAGGAATATTATACAGCAAGAGAGGTTTTTCTGATAACGAAATTCTTGCCTTGCGTGCTGAAGCATCTTCATTGGGCCTTGAGATTTTATATGATCCGAATCTGAATGAGCCCGGTTTCTATACCGAGTTGATTGAGTCTCCGGTAGATGTGACAGTTAAGAAATATGGAGCAAAAGTCGAACCTGCCTCAGACGACAAGCCGTTCTTTGATCAGAACATTGGTTTCGGCGGACTGACACTCGCCGGCATCAAAGAAACATTTTCCATGAACGATAAGGCTATCCTTGCTCTCAAAGACAAGCCTGTTGCCGAAACAACGATGATAGCAATTCTCATTCAGTCATTACTTGCGGCATTCGTATTTCTTATTCTGCCATTCATTTTGACAAAGAGAAAACTTGTTGCCGGCAAAGGAACCGGAAGTTTTCTTGTTTATTTTTCACTGCTCGGGATTGCATACATCATGATGCAGATAGCGCTGATACAGAAGTTTACTTTGTTTCTCGGTCAGCCGGTTTATACTTTGCTCACAGTTGTTTCAACCATGCTGATTTTCTCCGGATTAGGCAGCTGGTTCTCAAAGAAATTTTTTGCCGGAAGAAAGTTGCGACTGAATGTAATCTTTCTGGCAATCGCAGTTTCAATACTCCTTATAGGACTTTTGAATCCGTTCTTATTTGATGCAATGAACAGGGCAGACATCTGGCTTCGTGTTATTGTTTCGGCAGCCGTAATTGCAATTCCTTCATTCTTCATGGGAATGCCTTTCCCAATCGGTATCAGCCTGATCGGAGATTCAGAAAAAGGAGTTACGGCACTTGCCTGGGCGGTAAATGGATTCTTTTCGGTCATTGGCTCAGTGCTTGCAATGATATTTGCAATGACAGGGGGTTTCAGATTCGTTTTCATTTTTGCTGCTACATGTTACCTTGCGGCAATGTATTTTGCAATCAGGCGCACTGGTAATGTTCTATCAAAACCATCTAAAGCATAAACTAAAAAATATTTAAACGTCAAATAATAGTTATGGGAAAATCAGATGATCACTACAGAAAGAAAACGCTGGCTATACTGGTCGGAGGCGGACCCGCACCCGGAATCAATGGTGTGATTCGCTCTGCAACAATCGAGGCAATAAATTCAGGACTGACTGTTTATGGCATTTACGAGGGATTTGAATTTCTCAGCAAGGGAGATTCTACTCACTTCAAGGAATTGAGAATCGAAGATGTTTCAAGAATTCATTTTGACGGCGGGAGCATACTTCAGACTTCAAGAGTGAATCCCGCCAAGAGCAAAGAAATGCTTGATGCCTCGCTCAAGGCACTGACTCAGCTTTCGGTTGATTATCTTGTTACTATCGGCGGAGATGATACTGCAACGAGTGCATATAAGATCGATCAGCTTGCAAAGGGACAAATACAGGTGGCTCACGTTCCGAAGACAATTGACAATGATCTTCCGCTGCCCGGAAACATGCCGACATTCGGTTATCAGACCGCTCGCGATTTCGGTTTCAGAATTGTTCAGTCGCTTATGGTGGATGCTCAGACGACGCGGAGATGGTATTATGTCGTTTCGATGGGAAGAAAGGCAGGACATCTGGCTTTAGGCATTGGCAAGGCTGCAGGTGCAACACTAACAATAATCGGGGAAGAATTCGGTGATAAAACGGTCAGCTTCGAATGCATTTGTGATATACTCGAAGCATCAATAATAAAGAGACTGGCTCAGGGAAATCCATACGGAGTTGCAGTTCTTGCAGAGGGAATAATCACAAGGATAGATCAGGAAGAACTGAAGAATCATCCTTATGTTAATCTCGAAAAGGATCTTCACGGAAATATCCGTCTGTCGGAAATTGATATCGGCAGGATAACAAAAGATGAAGTAAGAAGAAGGCTCCGTGAAAGAGGACTCAATGTTACAATTGTAAGTAAGGATATTGGTTATGAATTACGTTGTGCCGCGCCAATACCCTATGATTGCGAATATACGCAGGACCTTGGATATGCCGCAGTAAGATATCTGCTTCAGGGAAATTCCGGTGCAATAGTAACGGTTGACAAGGGTCAGCTAATTCCGATCAAGTTTGAAGATATTATAAATGCAAATGGAAAGATCAGTACACGCGAAGTTGATGTTGATTCAGACAGCTATCAGGTTGCAAGGCAATATATGATAAGGCTGGAGGAAAGCGACTTTGAGGAAATAAAAAATGTCGCTCGCCTTGCACTTATTGGCAACATGAGCACCGAAGAATTCATAAGGAAATTCAGGTATCTTACTGAGCTTCCACCTTCACTTGAAAATAAGGAAGGATCACTTGATTCAGAGGGTAGTGACATGACATCAGCTCCCAAAGAAAATTAAGAATAATAAAAGTAGAATGAAGCAGCGCAATCCTAAGAAAGTCCCGGCACAATTGACAAGTATTCCAAAGCACAAGGTGCTCGATGAAAAAAAGATTGGAGTACTAACGAGTGGCGGTGACTGTCCCGGACTTAATGCGGTGCTTCGGGGAATTGTAAGGAAGTCAGCTGAATTCAATTACAGAATCATAGGTATTCTAAACGGATGGAAGGGACTCTTTGATGAGACCTATTTGCCTTTAGGAATGGCGGAAGTCTCCGGCATAATTAACAGAGGCGGAACAATCATCGGTACTTCCCGCTTCAATCCATTCATGGAAAAAAATGGGGAGAAGATTCTGCTTGAGAAAGTTGCAATGGCAGATTTTGACGTACTGATCTGTATCGGAGGGGAAGGATCGATGCACATCGCTCATCAGGCACATAAGGCAGGATTAAAAGTCATTGGGGTTCCGAAGACAATTGATAATGATATTTACGGTACAGATTATACATTTGGTTTTGATACTGCCGTAGGAGTTGCGACGGAAGCTATTGACAGGTTGCATACTACTGCAGAATCACACCACAGAGTAATGGTAGTGGAAGTTATGGGAAGAAATGCCGGATGGATCGCTCTTTATTCCGGCATAGCCGGAGGTGCAGATATAGTGGCAATTCCGGAACAGAAGGTCGGGATCGATCACATGATAGACGTTATCCGAAATCGCTATATCCGCGGGAAGAAATTTTCAATCATAGTTGTTGCGGAGGGTTGTCAATTTGGGCTTGGGGAATTCAAGCATGTGAAATTTGATACTAAGAAGATTAAGCTGGATGATTTCGGCAGGCCACAACTCGGAGGTATATCCAATTATCTTGCAGAAGAGATAGAAGCAAGGTCAGGATTTGAAACAAGGGCAACCATTCTGGGGCATGTGCAGCGCGGAGGCATGCCTTCACCATTCGACAGGGTGCTTGGAACAAGATTCGGAGTTTATTCGATTGAAATGGTGAGAGACAGGAAGTTCGGGAAAATGTGCGCACTTCATGGAAACGACGTTACAGAGATCCCAATCAGCAAAGCTATTTCAAAGCTTAAGACTGTTGACCTTGATATCTACAAGGTAGCTCAGGTATTTTTTAGCTGAGGATTTTTCCCAACTAAACACAGACCGCTTGTGAATCAGAAAAAGGAAGTTCATACAGAAGTGCATTCGAGCGGACTGCTCACAAGGCTAGGACTTTTCACTGCAGTTCTCATTGTTGTCAGCTCAATGATCGGCTCCGGGATCTTCAAGAAGGCAGCACCAATGTCAGCAGACCTGCAGTCAGGTGGCTTGCTTCTTCTGGTCTGGCTGATCGCTGGTATAATAACCTTTATAGGTGCTGTTACAAATGCAGAGATCGCAGGACTCATAGCAGCTCCGGGCGGGCAATATGTGTATTTCAAAGAAATGTACGGAAAAGCATTTGCATTCCTCTACGGTTGGTCATGCTTTTCCGTGATTCAGTCTGCTTCAATTGCTTCCATTGCCTATGTCTTTGCGGAATCTGTGAACGCAGTCATACCGCTTCCTCATCTTGGTCCTGACATGGAAAAGCTGAGCATCTTCGGAATATTTTATCCTCTCGACAGTTTCGGTGTCAAGGCATTGACCATACTTACAATAATTTTTCTTACAACGGCGAATTATCTGGGGGTTATCTTCGGAGGATTTATCAGCAACTTGTTTACAACTCTGAAAGTGCTTGGAATTATTCTGATCATAATTCTTGGACTAACCATAAGCGGTGGAAATGTATCAAACATTCTTCCGCTCGGTGAGAGTCCTACTGCAGAATACGGAACTTCACTCGGCTTATTTGGGGCAATGTTTGCAGCAATGCTTGGCGCATTCTGGGCTTATGACGGATGGAATAACATCGGCTATCTCGGCGGAGAAATAAAGAACCCTAAGCGAAACATCCCGTTGGCATTGTTCACGGGAGTTACTATAGTGATGATAATTTATCTGATTACCAATTTCACATTCCTGTATGTAATGCCGGTGAATGAAATTATAGAAGTCTCGAAACAGGACAACACAATTGTTGCAGTTGAAGTTATGAGGAAATTCCTGGGCGGAGGCGGAGCGTTCTTCATTTCTGTGCTTATTATGATTTCGACTTTCGGTACTACTAACGGAACGATTCTCGCTTCATCGAGAATATATTTTGCAATGGCAAAGGACGGGTTGTTCTTTCCTTCAGCAGGAAATGTGCATCCGCGATTTAAGACACCATACACTTCGCTCATCATTCAGGGAGCATGGGCATCTGTACTTGTGCTTTCGGGTACATTTGATCAGCTTACGGACATGCTGATATTTGCTTCATTCATATTTTACGGAGCAGGAGCATTCGGTGTATTCATTTTAAGGAAAAAGATGAAGGATCATCACAGGCCATACAAAGTTATCGGCTATCCGATAGTTCCGCTCGTGTTTGTATTGTTCTGTATTACGCTTGTTGTAGTAACAATCATTCAGAATCCGCGTGATGCAGGAATTGGGTTGGTGCTCGTGCTCAGCGGCATTCCATTTTATATTTTCTGGATGAGAAAAAAAACAATCTCTGAAAAGAGTTGATTTAATAAATTCACATTCTAGTCAAATGGAAACAAACGTATTCGGTGAACCGTTGATTAAATGCAGTACCGAACCAGTTACGGGATTTGAAAGAAAAGGATGTTGCGAATCTTCCGAGTATGACCCGGGTTTGCATATTATCTGCGCTGCGATGACTGAAGAGTTTCTGAATTTCTCTTACCTCCGCGGAAATGATCTTAAAACGCCATATCCGGATGGCGGCTTTCCCGGTCTGAAGCCTGGTGACAAATGGTGTCTGTGCGCTGCAAGATGGCTTGAAGCATATGATGCAGGCGTTGCTCCGCCTGTTGTGCTTGAAGCGACAAATGAAAAAATGCTCGAGTTCATTTCACTTGAAGAACTTGTGATCTATGCCAAGATGGATTTCAATCCTGATTGATCTGACTGCTTAAAATCATTCGTAAAAATTCCGAGTAGAATTTATCCAATAAATTATGAAAACTAAACTTACAAAGCTGTTTAATGAATTCTCCGAGAGTGAACGCACCGGAGGATACTTGCTTATAGTATGCACAATAGTCTCATTAATATTTGCAAACTCGGCTATGTCTGACAGCTATATCTCTTTGTTCAAAGCAAAGATAGGATTCAGTCTCGGACCCGTCAGCATGCACTATCCGGTCTATCACTGGATAAATGATCTTTTGATGGCTGTATTCTTTCTGATGGTTGGACTGGAGATCGAGCGCGAAATTTATATCGGAGAATTGTCCGATCTTCGAAGTGCTCTGATGCCAATTGTCGCCGCAATCGGCGGAATGGCTGTTCCGGCATTGATACATTTTTCGTTTAACGCGGGAACCGAAGCTCAATCCGGATTTGGAATTCCGATGGCAACTGATATTGCATTTGCATTGGGTATGTTGTCACTTCTTGGAAAAAGAGTGCCTGTGGCAATAAAAGTTTTTCTAACTGCGGTTGCAATCATTGATGATCTTGGAGCAATAATTATGATAGCTGTCTTTTATTCAAAGGGATTTTCATTGATTTATTTTTCCCTGGCTATTGGCATATTCATCATACTACTGATCTTCAACAGGATTGGCATCAACAGATTGTCACTCTACCTAATACCGGGATTGGTAATGTGGTATTTTATGCATGAATCAGGAGTTCATGCAACCATAACAGGAGTGCTTCTTGCATTTGCAATTCCTTTCAGAGACGGTTCAGAGAAATCAATATCATACAGACTTCAGCATTTTCTTCACAAGCCGGTGGGACTGCTGATCATACCACTGTTTGCACTTGCAAATACGGGTATTGTGATAACTCCCGATCTGCTTGGCGGACTAACGTCTAACAATGCTCTGGGAATTATAGGCGGATTATTTGTCGGAAAGCCTGTCGGTATATTTTTGTTCACACTCCTGTCAATCAAGTTAGGACTTAGCAAGCTGCCGGAAAATGTAAGCTGGCTTCAGGTTTCGGGTGCCGGAATGATAGCAGGTATTGGATTTACAATGTCAATCTTCATTGCTTTGCTTGCGTTCAATGATTCACTGATGATTGATACATCAAAAGTTGCCATACTTTGCGGATCGCTGCTGTCGTGCACTGCGGGAATGTTGATGCTGTATTTTGGCGGGAAGAAGACTATGGGAGTTGAGAGTTGAAAGTTGCCTGCCCGTCGCAGACGGGAAAATTGAAAGTTGAGGGAACTGTGTTATCATGAAACAAATGAATGTTATGAATGAATTTCATAAACAGTTCAACGATTGATTAATAAATATAATACAATCTAAAATGAATACGACATTGACACTTGGCAAAGAAGAGATCGTTGTCAACAGTATGAATCACACATTGACATCATGGTCAAAGCAAAAGGGCGCAAAGCCGATTGTGATCGAACGGGGCGAGGGTGTTTACATTTATGACATTGACGGAAAACGTTATCTGGATTTTTCATCACAACTCGTATGTGTTAATATCGGTCACGGGCATCCGAAAGTTGCCGAAGCTGTTGCAGAACAAATGAAGGGCATTAGTTATGTATTTCCGGGCATGACAACCAAAGCCCGTGCGGATCTTGGCAAGAAACTTTCAGAGATCACACCGGGCAGTCTTAACAGAACTTTCTTTACTTTGGGCGGAGCCGAAGCAGTAGAGAATGCAATCAAGCTTGCCAGACATTACACCGGAAAGCATAAGATAATTACTTTGTACCAGTCATACCACGGCGCAACTTATGCAACATTCACTGCGGGCGGAGATCCTAGAAAGCTTGCATCAGATTCACAACAGGCGCCGAATTTTGTTCATGTGGAGAACCCTTATTTCTACAGATGTCCCTGGAACAGCAAGACTCCGCAGGAGTGCACGGAGAATGCTTTGGCGCATCTTGAGAGAATTGTTCTGTATGAAGGTCCGGGAAACATTGCAGCTATCATGCTTGAAGGAGAATCCGGTTCATCGGGATGCATCAAATATACTCCCGGCTATTGGCAGGGAGTAAAGAAGATTGCCGACAAGTACGGTTTGCTGATTATTGATGATGAAGTTATGAGCGGATTCGGAAGAACAGGAAAGTGGTTTGCGGTAGATCATCATGATGTTGTCCCCGATATCATGTGCATGGCCAAAGGAATCACTTCCGCGTATCTTCCGCTTGGCGGCATAATTGTGAAGGAAGAAATTGCGAAAGTGTTTGATGATAAGCCGATGCCATTAGGTCTCACATATTCTTCGCATCCTGTAACGCTTGCCGCGGCTAATGCAGTACTGGAAATATATGAAGAGGAAAATCTCATAGAGAATGCTGCTGAAATGGGAAAGTACATAGGAATGAAAATGTGCGAATTGATGGAAAAGCATCCGTCTATCGGTGACTTCAGAAACACAGGATTACTTGGTGCAATTGAACTTGTGAAGAACAGGACAAAAAAGGAACCAATGGTAAGATGGAATGCCCCGCCGAATGAGATGGACGTGATGAACAAGGTCATGGCAAAACTTGCTGAACTTGGAATGTACACTATGAATAGATGGAATCTGATCTTTGTTGCGCCTCCGCTATGTATCACCAAAGATCAGGTTGATGAAGGAATTCAAATACTGTCTGAAGCAATTAAAATAGCCGACGAGCATACAAATTAAGAAGGAAGACTTATGTCGATAATTATTAAGAACGGAAGAGTCGTAACTTCATCTGAAGATTTTACCGGAGACATTTTCATCGAAAGTGAAACAATCTCAGCAATCGGAAAAAATCTTCCTCATAAAGCAGAGCAAATGATTGACGCAAGCGGTTTGCTGGTCTTTCCCGGAGGAATTGATCCGCATGTTCATCTTGAGATGCCGTTCATGGGAACATTCTCCAGCGACAATTATGAAACAGGCACAAGAGCAGCGCTTCATGGCGGAACAACTATGGTAATAGATTTTATTTTGCAGACACAGGGTAAATCACTTAACTCGGCGCTTGACGAATGGCGGGGAAGATCGGACGGAAATACATTTTGTGATTACTCATTTCACATGGCTGTAACTGACTTCAACGAAAAGGCACGGGGTGAGATCAGAGGGCTTGTTGAAAAGGAAGGAATAACTTCTTTCAAAGTTTTCATGGCTTACAAAGGCGCATTGATGATTGATGACAGGCAAATGATTGGGCTGATGAATGAGGTCCGCGACTGCGGAGGAATTGTAACTGTTCATGCCACTAACGGCGACATGATTGATTATCTCGTGGCTAAACATCGCTCTGAAGGAAAACTGTCAACGCTCTACCATTACTTGTCACAGCCGGAGATAACTGAATCAGAAGCTGCAGGAAGATTTGTTGATATGGCTTTCTATACGGGAGTCAAATCATACATAGTGCATCTTACATGTGAAGGAGCTTTGAATCAGGTACGCGAGGCGACTATGAGAAATCAGAAAGTGAATGTTGAAACCTGCATTCAGTATCTGCTTCTTGATGCATCACTTTACGAAAACGATTTTGACGGAGCGAAGTGGGTAATGAGTCCGCCGCTGAGGCAAAGGAAAGATCAGGAAACTCTGTGGGCGGGAATTGAGCAGGGACTGGTGCAAGTAGTTGGAACAGATCATTGTCCGTTTATGTGGGAGCAGAAGCTTATGGGAGAAAAGGATTTTTCGAAGATACCAAACGGGCATCCCGCAATTGAGCACAGAATGGAATTATTGTTTTCCGAAGGCGTGAAGAAGGGGAGAATAAGTTTGAATAAGTTTGTAGAACTTACATCCACTAATGCTGCAAAGATATTTGGCATGTTTCCGAGAAAAGGCTGTCTGGGAATTGGCGCAGATGCTGACATAGTGATTTTTGATCCGGAGAAGAAGCATGCAATCTCTGCAGAGACACATCACATGAATGTTGACTACTCTGCATATGAAGGATGGGAAGTTACCGGAAAAGTGGAGACTGTTCTAAGCCGTGGAAAGATTGCTATAGAAAACGGTGATCTGAAAATTTCAAAAGGTCACGGACAATTCATTCGCAGAAGCACTTGAAACTCAAAGCAACTCTCAGCAAGTATTAATTTTCTCACAGCGCCGACACAAGAATGATCATCGAATAGCTCTGAAAAGCTTAAGCAACAATGTGACATCCTTGGAAATCTATTTGCTTGTTGAACTGCTGACTGAATCAGGAGCATCTATAAACTGCTCGTAAAATTTTTCATACAAAGGCACGATCTTATCCTCGCTGAATTCCTCTGCTCTCTTGCGGGCATTCTTAGAAAAGAGTTCGTATCGCTTCTTATCTGAAAGAAGATCCACAGCATACTTTGCCATCCTGTCCACATCACCTATCTCCGCGATATAGCCGGTCTCATTGTGCAAATTAAGCTCAGGCAAACCTCCAACACTCGATGAGATAACCGGTACTCCGCAGCTCATAGCTTCAAGTGCAGACAATCCGAAACTCTCTGATTGTGACGGTATCATAAATATATCTGATACTGAGAGAAGCTCAACAAGAGCATCCTGCTTCCCCATGAAACGCACGTGATCGGTGATCTCAAGTTCTCTCACAAGCCGTTCGCAGTCACTTCTGTCGGGACCGTCACCGACAAGCAGAAGTTTAGCTTCAAGCTTTTTTCGCACTTCGTAAAAAATCTTGATTACGTCCTGCACTCTCTTAAGAGCGCGGAAGTTGGAAATGTGAATGAATACTTTTTCATCATTCGGAGCAATGTTCTTTTTGAAGCATTGAGTCTTCTCGTCATTTTCGCGCTTGAATTTGTCTATATCTACAAAGTTCGGTATTACTTCAATGTGCTTGTTAATCTTATACTGCGTGTTGGTCTTGTCAGCCAGAAACTTTGATACAGCCGTAACACCGTCTGCTTTCTCAATGCTGAATTTCATGGTCGGGAGAAAGCTTGGCTCAAGTCCGGTAAGAGTAATGTCCGTTCCGTGAAGCGTTGTGACGAATCTTATGCTCATTGAATTATGTGTTTCTGATTTGAGTATCTCTCTTGCAAGGAATGCGCTAGTTGCGTGCGGTATGGCATAATGTGCATGCAGGATGTCAAGTCCGTGAAAGCGGGTAACCTCAACCATTTTGCTGGCAAGAGCAATGGAGTAAAGCGGAAACTCGAACAACGGATAATTATTCATCTCAACCTCATGATAGAAAATATTGTCCATGAAAGTACTAAGGCGTGTGGGCATTGCGTATGTGATGAAGTGTATTTCATGGCCTCTTTTTGCCAGCGCTTTTCCGAGTTCAGTTGCTACAACGCCGCTTCCTCCGTATGTCGGATAACAAGTAATTCCTATCTTCATGTATTCGATTTATTTAGGTGAAATATACTTGATGATATTCTCAAGTGAAATCCAATCGTGCTGAGTAGTAATGCCTACTTCACTGCTGCCTACTTCACTGCTGTCCAATACATTATCGAATTAACGAGATTATTGCCAAAACACTACAATGTTAAACGCTTTTACGAATGTCGTAAGAACAACCCGCCCGCCTGGCCAATTTTGGAATTAACTCATAGAATAAACGTCGGACAGGCCTGCATTCCTGCCTGTCAAAGACGGGCGCAAGGATGACAAGGCGTTGTTGTGTTGTTGGTACTTTCGTCTCGGCACAAACCATATGAATACGTTATGACGCCTGCCTGCAGGAGGCAGGAAAGTCCTGATATCACAAGCAATATAAAGATCAAAGCCCGAAAGGCTGACATGATTATAGCGTCGAGTATATCAAGTAATCTAACCCCGAAGGGGTGAAATTATTTTTCTGCATAAAGCAATGTCACCCCTTCGGGGTTAGACACATTTCAATCATCATTCTATAATCATTACACCCCTTCGGGGTTTTTGTATTTTCCCACGGCGGCGTCTCCAAGCTCTCTTGTTTCGCCCGCGTCAGAGTCTCCTGTGCTCTTCAGGGACTCTGACGCATTGTCCATGATCATCACAGCTAATTGTGCCGGATTTTGTAGTGAAATCCACTATCTTGCGGCGAAAATAATAAACATATAATGGCCATAAGAACGAAGACATTCACACCCGGTTTCATATACTTCGAAACATACACAATACTCAATTGGAAACATGTATTTACTGCCGACAAATACTTTGATCTTGTTTACAAATGGTTTGATCACATGAAGAAAGAATATGGCAATAAGATCCACGGATATGTGATCATGCCAAATCATCTGCATTTGCTTCTTTATGTTTCTGAAATTTCACCTGTGCTTTCTAAGCTCATACAGAATGGGAAGAGATTTCAGGCGTATGACATCATTAAGTACTTAAAAGAAGATAAGAATGAAGAATTATTATTGATACTCTCCAAGGCAGCAGATAAATCAAGAGATTCATTGCACAAAGTATTTGAAGACAGATATGATTCTAAGCAAATAATGAATTCTGATCTTTTCAAGGAGAAGCTAAACTACATTCACAACAATCCATGTACATGCAAATGGAAGTTGTCGGAACGACCTGAAGATTACAAGCATTCCAGCGCATCGAATTACATAAAGGGATACGGCGTGTATGACGTTGAACAAATCTACTGAAATGTCAGGCATTGGTTTCAGTTGTAACAAATCTACTGAATTGTCAGCCTTGGTTGTAGTTGTTGCGTCAGAGTCCCTGAAGAGCTCAGGAGACTCTGACGCGGGCTAAAAAATCTACTGAATTGTCAGGCATTGGTTGTAGTTGTTGCGTCAGAGGCCCTGAAGAGCTCAGGAGACTCTGACGCGGGCTAAAAAAGAAAATTTTGACAATACCGCAGACCTGAATTTGACATACACTTACGACAAATCAAACCGACTGCTCGAAACAGAAAACGCCAATCAGCAGTACAAAGACCACTTCAAGCTTGAAAACGCTTATGTACGCGCGATGACATCAACGGCAACCGCTATATAGAATACGCTTGCCCCTATGGGGACCACAGAAATCTCATAACTAAGCTTGCACATACAGAGTATTTACTTGAAGACAGTCTGCTTTATTCAACTTATCATTACTACGATGAGCAGGTGGAAATCAATACCTCTGTATTTAGAAAATACATAGGGCACTTCCTTGTAAACTCCGTGGAACTCCGTGATCCTCAGTGTTTCTCTGTGTAAAAAGTAAACAAACCCAATAAGTTTGTCTGCCTTTTTGATACCTGATGAACATACTTTCAAAAACCGCTATTAATACTAATTGCCCGATTTTTTTGGCTAATATGTCATGCATAAAGTGAATATCTTTGCATCGTTAAAAAGATTCGAAAACAAAACTTCTATCACCTGTATGAACAAAATAAGAACTTTGATAATGGGTGCGGCCGGAAGGGATTTCCATAATTTTAATGTCTTCTACCGCAACAATCCCGCCTACGAAGTAATAGCATTCACAGCAACTCAGATTCCTTACATTGATGACAGAAAATATCCCGCAGAGTTAAGCGGCAAGATGTATCCGAAAGGAATTCCGATCTATCCCGAAGAAATGATCTATGACCTGATAAAGAAGCACAAGATCGATGAGGTTGTATTCTCATATTCTGATGTGTCATTCAATTACATTATGGAGAAAGGCGCAAGGATCAATGCAGCCGGAGCTTCATTCAAGATGCTCGGGTATGAGCAAACTTCTGTCAAGTCAACAAAACCCGTCATAGCTGTTGTAGCATCAAGAACCGGTGCCGGCAAAAGTCAGACCTCCAGAAGAGTTGTTGAGATATTGAAATCAATGGGCCTCAAGACCGTTTCAATCAGACATCCAATGCCTTACGGCAATCTTGCAAAGCAAAAGGTACAAAGGTTTGCTCAGATCTCCGATCTAAAAAAGCACAAGTGCACTATTGAAGAAATGGAAGAATACGAACCGCATATTGCACGTGGCTATGTAATATATTCCGGAGCAGATTACGAAGCGATAGTCCGCGAAGCTGAGAAGGAAGCGGATGTAATAATCTGGGACGGCGGCAATAACGATATGCCGTTTTACAAGAGCGACCTTGTCATTACTGTGGTTGATCCGCACAGGGCAGGACACGAGATGAATTATTACCCCGGTTATACAAATCTCCTCATCGCAAACGTTGTTGTGATCAACAAAGTTGATTCGGCTGATATGGAAAGCATTAGGAAAATCCGTGACAATATCAGAAGTGTTAATCCCAATGCAATTGTGATCGAAGCGGCATCTCCAATATCTCTTGAGAATGAATCTGACTATAAGCATATCAAAGGAAAACGCGTACTTGTTGTTGAAGACGGACCAACACTAACACACGGTGAAATGAAATTCGGCGCCGGCATTCTTGCCTCCCAGAAGTTTGGAGCTGCAGAGATAGTTGACCCGCGTCAATATGCCGTAAAGTCAATTAAGGATACATTCAACAAATACAAAGATGTAGGTCCGCTTCTTCCGGCAATGGGTTACGGTGATAAGCAGATAAAGGATCTTGAAGATACGATAAACAAGGTTCCATGCGATACTGTTGTCATTGGGACGCCGATCGATCTTCGCCGGCTTATCAAGATTAAGAAGCCGGCAGTAAGAGTTACGTATGACCTTCAGGAGATCGGCAAGCCCGGGCTTGCTGAAGTATTTGAAAGTCTTCTTCATTGAAACAATTTCGTACCAACCCTCATTAACTGCATTGCAAAGAATGGCGGCAGAAATAATCTTATGCCGCCGTTCTCTGGCAAGCACGTTCAAATCAATCACAAGTAATAATCTAAAATATTGCTGAAGCATCTTTGCATATTGATGATTGCGGGAATGCTGTTTCATTCCTGCTCAACACTGACTGTTGAAAAGCCCGTGGAGATCGATCCCACGAACGATTGGCTTTTCATCGGCGGTGATCCTGCCAAGACTAACATATCAAAGTCTGAAACTAAATTCAGATTCCCGCTTAATCTATATTGGGAGTTTGATACAGATGCCGGCATGTCGAAGAATTCTCTCTCCGCTGCCGATGCAGTGCTGTTTGTCAGCACGCTCAAGGGAGAATGCTATGCAATTGATATTTCAAGCGGAAGGAGCATCGGCAGATTGGAAATGAACAGCCGCTCTTCCTATTCCACTCCGCTGATAATCGGCAACAATGTTGTACTTGTATCAACAGGATCAATGGATGGGAGGATATTCAAAACGAGTCTTCAGACAGGAATATCAAAGTGGAGCAGATTTGTCGGCTTTGTTGAATCTTCTCCTGTGCTGTATGATAATGATGTCTTCGTGTGTTCAACAAAAGGGAGAATCTATCGTCTGAGTTCACTTACCGGTACTGTAATCTGGATAGCAACGGCATCTCATACCGGAATGTCATCACCTCAGTTCTATACCAGCCCGACTATCTCCGGCGGAAAGATCTTTGCAGGAGCAATCAACGGAGCTATGTATTGTTTTGATGTTAAGGACGGAAGATTTCACTGGAAGTATCAGACAGGTGGTTCAATTTTTTCTGATGCTTCTGCAGATTCATCAAGGATATATTTTGGAAGTGATGACCTTAATTTCTACTGCTTAGATTCAACAGGAAATCTTGTCTGGAAAAAAGATCTCGGCACAAGATTCTTAGCCGCATCTACTTTCTATAAGGATCAGGTAATTACTGCCGGTGTTGACGGGAGAGTCTATTCAATCAGCAAGGACAGCGGCGAAGTGAAATGGGCATTCGCAACAAAGGGTCCGATAAGCGGGACACCATTGCTGCATGGCGATAAGATCTTCTTCGGATCATTTGATGAAAAATTCTATTGTCTGAATGCGGAAGATGGAACACTTGTCTGGAGTCAGAAAACAGAGGGCAGACTCAGGTCAAGTCCTGTGATATGGAAGGACTATGTCTTTGTAGCGGGTGATGACAAGTATGTTTATTGCTTCTCAAATAGAATAATGAAAAGTGAATCGGATAATGTTAAGAAATAACATACTGGCGTTCATGATATCATTTATGATGCCGGCATTTTTCTCATTGCAGGCACAGGAAGATTCAATATCTGCTGTTGATTCAACTGGATTCATCCTGCTAAACGTGAACTCCAATGTTGAAAAAGCAGAAGTGTTTCTTGATTCAACAAGCATTGGATTTACTCCGGTAAGCGGCTTCAGGGTTAGGGCAGGGAAGTATGAACTCAAGCTCCTGAATCCAAAGAGATTAGGAGATTGGCAGAATGAGAATTTGGTTGAGAACATAACACTGAATGTAGATACAATTGTGACTGCAAACTTTCCATATTTCTATCAATTCAATTCTGTACCTTTTGATGCAAGAGTGATCAGAAATGATACGTTACTTGGTTCAACTCCATTGAGATATATGTCCGACTATCTAATGAAAGGCATGGTAACTTTCAGAAAGGAAAATTATAAGGATCTGATGTTCGATATGAATTCTTACGATCCTGTTAGCGGAGCGAACGTTAAGCTTAAGCTCAAAGAAAATGCCGTTGACGATCCGGATGTGATAAAGAATAAGGGAACACAATTTAAGACAAGAAGAAATCTTCCGCTAATACTAGGTTTCGCCGCTTCATCCATCACTGCCGGTTATTTTGCTTATGATTATAAGACAAAGGCAAATGAACTTTACACTGAATATACTGTAACAGGTGATAAGGAAAAGCTTGATGATTCCAGGCAGAATGATACTTACTTTGCTATCGCACTTGTTCTTATGCAGGCGGCTATTGGCGGGTTAGTTTACTTTTTGTTCTTCGACTGATCAGTCAACAATATTCAGCTTTTCCTCAGGCTTCACCATCAATGTCCTCCACAATACTGCAATCAGAATTATGAATGAGCCGATTATTGAATATGTAGTCGGCACTTCACCAACCCCGATGAATACCCAGATTGGATTGAGTATCGCTTCAAGCATTGCGATGATCATGGATTCAGTTGCTGAAACATACTTGATGCCCTCATTAAAAATCAGATAACTTATCCCGAGTTGAAACACTCCCATAAAAAGCAAAATCTTCAACTGTGAAGTGCTGACTAATAATTTATCAAATATGAACGGCAGGCAAATCAGGCAAACCAGCATGTTTCCAACAACAATGATCGAAATAGTATTCTCACTCTTATGAAGCTGTTTCTTCCACTTCAGCAGGAGTGAAAAAAGTGCGAAGCAAATTCCTGAGCAGATAGCAAGCAGATTGCCCTGAATGCCCGAAAAGTCAAGCTTGCCGATGAAAAATAACACCATTCCGAAAAAGCAAAACCCAAGTGCTATAAAATTTCGCTTCTCAAACTTTGTCTTAAGAAAAATCGGTTCGAGCAACAGCAAATACAATGGTGCTGTGAATTGAAGAAAGATCGCATTTGCGGCTGTTGTAAGTTTTGTTGCCATCACAAACAGCACAAGTATGAACGCATAAGAAATACTGCACATGACAGATATCCGGTCGGTTTCAAACTTCAAACTCTTCCCTCTCATTTTGGTAATCAGGAAGATTGTTATGGCTGCAATAAGTGATCTGTAAAATGAAATCTGAAATGCATCAAGCGTTAAGACTTTGA
The DNA here is from genome assembly GCA_937924675.1 of uncultured Ignavibacteria bacterium. GTDB lineage: Bacteria > Bacteroidota > Ignavibacteria > Tepidaquicellales > Tepidaquicellaceae > JADJAH01. The sequence goes on from CALEVL010000101.1 coordinate 28,400, forward strand.
TAAAGAGTCCACCCGAGCTCCAGAGAATTGCACAGAAGCCGATATACAAAAGCCCTCGCTTATGATCCGGCATGCCTGGAAAGAGACCCTTATCCATCAGAGAAAGAAAAATTATAAAGGAAAATTATGGAACGATCCTTTGCACGAAATTGAATGAGTTATTATCAATCAGTGATAAGTCCGCAGCATCAACTATTCCGTCACCGTTTACGTCTGTGCTGACATATCCGGTTGTAATTCCGAATGCATCATTGTCTGTCAATGACTGATCAAATGCATCAACGATACCGTCCTGATTCACATCCCCGCCAAACAACAAATAGCGGTTGTCTATCTGGATCATATTGTTTCCATACGCATTCGAAGCAGATGAAGAAAAATCATAGAATGGTCTTTTCACGTTCATGTCAAAACCGGCGGAAGTGCTCCAAGTCTCAATTGAATTTCTGTGAATTATCTGAAAGTAGTATTTAGAATTCGGGAACAAATTTCCGAATGAGTATTCTCCGTATCCATCTGCTGTTACGAATGCTTTTGAAATACCTCTAACCGAATAAGGCGATTGAAAACTTCTTGCAATAATCATTATTGTATCACGTACCATCTGATGATTTGATTGATTGTAAAACCCTTGCAGGAGTGTACGGACGGCTATATTCCTGAAATTAGTGATCACAGTTGTATCGGTCATTGCTTTGTTTCCGTAGAGATAGTCACGATAGTTTGAGTCATTCTTCAAAAAAATGTTAAAGAACGATGTCACATATCTTCTGGTGAGCCTTTGCTGTTCCTGCCTGGTGATCGTTGCAGGATTATCAACAAGATCATCAAGCCCTGGAACAAGGTGGAAGTAACTGTGATTGCCTCCTTTGATGTTAACTGTTTGTTTGAAAGGAAATGAATTGTTGTAATGAGGCAACTGCTGTGTCCAGTATGAAGCAATGCTGTCGCGCTGCCCGGACATGTATAACTGCGGCGCTTTTATAAGATTGGCGGCAGTTATAGAAGACGGATTTGTATTTGCAGCAGCAAGAGAAGCTACGGCTGTAATGCTTGAATCAAATGATCCGGCTAAAACACTGCACCCTCCGCCCATGGAATGTCCGAATACTCCGGTAACAGTAGTATCAACAACTCCGAAGAAATTATCGGTCGCCAATCCGTTTCGTCGCTTCATGTCTTTTAGTACAAAGGCAAGATCAAGTGCGAAGTTTGTGTGATTGGGCGCGAAGCCGGTTTCAGTTGAAGGAGCAATTACAATGTATCCCCAACTTGCAAGATGCCTGTATAATGCAATGTATAGATTCGGGTTCAGTGTAAAGCCATGGCCAAATGAAACAGAGGGAAACTTGCTTCCCTGCAGGACAGGTGTGTTTGATCCTTCAGAAGTTGAAGGATAATAAACCAGGCATGAAATATTTCGGTTTGCTCTTGAAGCATCTACAAATGTAATGCTCCTGTTGCCAACAAACTGTATGTAGCCGGAATCTGAAGGAACAGTCTGTGATACAGCCGGCATGACGGTAATAATCAGCAGGAAGATTGAAATGCAGAAAGAACTCTTTAGCCTGAGTGACATTTTTATTTCGTTAAGAAAGAATGAAAAAAAAAGGACTTTATAATACAAAGTGAGATGTGAGATGATCATGATGCAGTATAGCAATATCGAATGTAACCATCTATTATATCCTATATCCTTGTCACTTAACAACACCACACTCAATTACACTTTCTTCTTGATCTCCTTCAGCATGATCTTCGTCATCTTGGCGAGGTCATACTGATGCTGCCAACCCCAGTCTTTTCTCGCAACGGAATCATCAATAGTCATCGGCCATGAATCTGCAATCGCCTGCCTGAAGTCGGGTTTATAGGTGATTTGAAATTTTGGAATGCTTTTCTTGATCTCCGCCGCTATCTGAGCCGGATCAAAACTAATGCCGGAGAGATTGTAGCTTGAATGAATTGAAAGATTTCCGGCATCTGCTTCCATAAGATCGATCGTAGCTTTGATAGCATCAGGCATGAACATCATCGGAAGTGTAGTATCCGGTTTCAGAAAACATTCATACTTACCTGATTCAATCGCATCGTAAAAAATCTCAACTGCATAGTCTGTTGTACCGCCGCCGGCTTCTGTCTTGTAACTGATAAGTCCCGGATAACGAATGCTTCTGATATCGAGTCCGTATCTGTTGACATAGTATTCGCACCATCTTTCGCCGGCAAGTTTGCTGATGCCGTAAACAGTATTCGGCTCCATGATCGTAAGCTGCGGGGTGTTTTCCCTCGGTGTGGTTTTACCAAACACTGCTATAGAACTTGGCCAGAATATTTTCCCGACTCCAACTTCTCTTGCAAGGTCAAGAATATTCAGAAGACTTCTCATGTTTATATCCCATGCCTGAAGCGGAAGACGTTCCGCATTGCCTGAGAGAACTGCGGCAAGATGATAGATCTGTGTGATCTTATATCTGATCACAAAATGAATCAGTCTCTTGTCATCCGTAACATCCAGGATCTGAAAAGGTCCGGACCTCTTTACATCTTTCGGTGCATCTTTGATGTCTGTGGCAAATACATTTGCATCGCCGTAAACTTTTCTGAGCGCCAGCACAAGTTCAGAGCCAATCTGACCTGCCGCGCCGATAACTAAAATTCTTTCAGTCATTTTATCTGATTATTGATTAGCACACTAATTGTAATTCAAATGAACAACAAAAAAGATCTGTAACTGTCGGAACAATTTGATTCATTGTAAGATAAGTCAGATTGATTCCACCAAAAACTCCGGCTGAACTTCAGACTTTGGTATAAGCGCAGGCCAGTATGCAACCACATCAGACGGCTTTGGCCTTCCGCCTGCAAATCCGGTAACTCCTGGCGGACCTGTGAGAATCAGCGGAGCTATTTCCATTCCGAATCTTTCGATGGACTTCTTGTTGTACGATCTTACTGCAACCCGAAGAACTACTTCGTTGAGGTCATCTATCTTTTCTGCAAGGGGACCGTGGCAGGCATTGTAACCCTGAAACTCAGAACGAATCTCATCAAACTTAAGTCCAAGATCATCAAGACGTGTACGAAGGATTTTATCAGCCGCCTCAGCTTTCTCAAGAGCATCCGGCCATGAATATGTAAGAGAGCCGACTGCGCTGTATCCGTCTGAATATGACATTGAAACTTTGTAAAATTGTGTTGCAGGCATTCCCTTTACGCCAAAGACTCTGACTCGATCCTCACCTGCATCTTCAAGTTTAATGGAAGTAAAATCGGCAATGCAATCCGGCGTGATGTAATCTTTAGGATCGCCGATTTCATAGACAAGCTGTTCACTTACTGTTTCTACACTTACTCTTCCTCCGGTATTCTCATGCTTTGTAATGAAAACCTCACCGCTTGGATATGCCTCGGCAATTGGGAAGCCTATGCGCGCAAGGTCAGGGAGATTCTTCCAGTCACCCAGAAAATTTCCACCGCTTGCCTGTCCTCCGCATTCAAGTATATGTCCTGCCACCGTGCCTGCTGCCATAAGGTCCCAGTTTTCCATATCCCATCCGAATTCATAGATCATCGGAGCAAGCGTCAGTCCCGTATCAGTAACTCTTCCCGTGATGACAATATCTGCACCGAGCTTAAGACATTCAACTACAGCTCCGGCACCAAAATAAACATTTGCGCTCAGTACTTTGTCCTTGACGGTGGATACGGGCTCTCCGGTTTCCATATTCTTAAGCGGAACGCCGGATGTTTCAAGAGAATCGATCCTGTCAAGAATATTATCGCCGAGAACTACTCCGATCTTCAGCTCTTTTATTCCAAGTTTTCTTGCAACTTCAAAGATCGCATCTTTGCATGCCAGCGGATTTACGCCTCCGCCGTTTGTGATCACCTTAATTTTTCTTTCTGTGATTACAGGCAGAAGCCTTTCCATCAGCGGCGGAATATCACGTGCATAGCCGAGTAACGGATCACGCAGTTTTTGTTTCTGCAAAATGGACATAGTTACTTCGGCAAGATAATCCATCATAATATAATCAACCGGTCCGCCTGTTGCCTGCTTGTATGGCGCATCAACAAGGTCTCCCCAAAAACCTTGTCCTGAAGCAATTCTGATTTTTTCTTTCATTGAATAAAATAAGAGATCGTTATTGATCGCCTCCTGCTTTAAATTATTTCGGGAGACTGTTATTGTTTGTAACTGTCACTCAAAAAAAAGCCCGCATGAAAGCGGGCTTCTATAGGAATGATAAAGACTTAGATCATTGTATTGACATCCGTAAACTTGAACTTGAAAGCATCTGATACACCTTTATAAACAATCTCGCCGTCAATCATGTTGAGTCCGAGTCTGAGTTCTTCACTCTCAACACATGCTTTGTGCCAGCCCTTTTCAGCCAGTTCAAGAGCATATGGAAGAGTTGCATTTGTAAGTGCAATGGTAGATGTGAACGGAACTGCTCCCGGCATATTCGCTACGCAGTAGTGAACAACATCGTCAACAACGTATGTGGGATTTTCATGGGTTGTAGGTTTACATGTCTCAATGCATCCGCCCTGATCAACAGAAACGTCAACTACTACAGAACCCTTCTTCATAAGTTTGAGCATAGGCCTTGTGATGAGCTTCGGAGCTTTTGCACCGGCGATAAGAACCGCGCCGATAACAAGATCCGCCTTTGAAATTGCCGCTCTGATATTGTATGGATTGCTCATCATGGTAGTCACATTCTTTGGCATTACATCATCGAGATATCTGAGTCTGTAGAGATTGTTATCCATGATAGTAACCTTTGCACCGAACCCTGCAGCGATCTTTGCGGCATTTGTACCTACAATTCCGCCGCCAAGAACAACAACATCTGCCGGCTCAGTACCCGGAACACCGCCAAGCAAGACGCCTCTGCCGCCCATGGTTCTTTCAAGATATTTTGCTCCTTCCTGAGGCGCCATTCTTCCTGCAACTTCACTCATGGGTATAAGTAGCGGAAGTGAACCGTCTGATTTTTGCACAGTCTCATAAGCAATTGCAATGCAGCGTGATTTCATCATCGCCTGTGTAAGTTCCTTTGAAGATGCAAAATGAAAATAGGTAAAGACAACCTGGCCTTCTCTTATCAGATTGTATTCAGGCTTGATTGGTTCTTTGACCTTCATGATCATTTCAGCAGTATCAAAAACCTGCTTAGGAGTTTTGAGGATAGTAGCGCCAACTTTCTTATAGTCTGCATCAGTGAATCCGCTTCCGACTCCAGCGTTAGTCTCTACGAATATTTTATGTCCGTGTCTTCTTAATACTTCTGCGCCTATGGGAGTAAGTGCAACTCTGTTTTCGTTAGTCTTGATTTCTTTGGGAACACCGATCTTCATGTGAGTGGATTTAGGTTAATTGGAATGAACAAAAATAGACTTTTGGTCAAAGTTATTCAATTCAGAACATAAGTTAAATTAGCCTCTGTGGTTTAGCTCTTTCAGGTTTCAAATGCTTTAGATTCTATAGATCAGCATATTTTGGGACACAGAGAACACGGAGCCACACAGAGTTCATGGAGGATTAAGAGAGCGAATAAAATCTAATTATGCAGATTTATCATAATACTTTCCATTCATGTTTTATCTGAATATCACCTTCAGTGTAACGAACACACTGATATTTACTCGCAAAATCGCGCAATTGTGAAACATCACTGATTTTATAATACCTGTCAGAATTTTTAGAGGTGCTGAATGAAAGTCTTTAAATAGTTATCTTTGCCAAACCAAAATTCATTTGAAGACAGAGATTCCCGTTAAAGAATTTACAGAATTCGTAGAGATTGTAAGGCGTCTTAGGAACGATTGTCCCTGGGACAGGATACAGACACATCTTTCATTAAGAAGATGTTTGCTTGAAGAAACATACGAAGTATTGGAAGCCATTGATTCCGGCAATAAAACGGAACTTCGGAAAGAGCTTGGTGATTTGTTCCTACAGGTTGTATTTCACGCAAATATTGCAGAGGAGGAAAGCGAGTTCACTTTGTCGGATGTAATTGCGGGGGAATCTAAGAAGCTTATTGATCGTCATCCGCATGTTTTTGGTGATGTTGATGTTTCAGGCGCCGAAGAAGTGAAGCGCAATTGGGAGAAGCTGAAAAAGAAGGAAGGAAGAAAGTCAGCCATTGAGGGAGTTCCGGAAGAACTTCCGGCATTACTGAAGGCATACAGGATTCAGGAGAAAGCATCCAAGGTTGGATTTGACTGGAATGACAGCGAACCGGCTTTTGCCAAGATCATTGAAGAATTGAATGAGCTTAAGGCAAATGTAGAATCAGGCAAAGATGAGAAGGATATTGAAGATGAACTTGGGGATCTGATATTTTCAATTGTCAATTATTCGAGGTTTCTTAAGATCAATCCTGAAGATGCATTGAGAAGGACAATAAACAAGTTTCGAAACCGGTTCTCAAAGATTGAAGAACATGCGGAAAAGAACGGTAGAAATCTTGAGGATATGACTCTCATTGAAATGGATGAAATTTGGAACAGAGCTAAATAAATAGATTTGAGTGATGATACAATGTGAATTTCTAATGACTAAGGGAGTAACTATTTGACAAAGACAATAAAGGATCATGCAGTTGGAGTAATTGTGTATCATGAGTTTCCACGTTCACTGAAGTATCTGATACTGAAACACAAGAAGGGGCACTGGTCATTTGCAAAGGGACACAGTGATCCCGGGGAAACTGAATTTGAAACAGCAAAAAGAGAACTTCATGAAGAAGCAGGAATTGATGACGTAGAATTTCTATCTGATCAGGTATTGCTGCTTGAAAAGTATGAGTTCGTAAGCGGTAAAGGAAATAGAGTGAAAAAGGAAGTCGCTTATTTCATTGCAAAATCGAATACCGAACAGATCACGGTTTGCAACGATGAAATCACTGCGTTCAAGTGGTGCTCGTTAGCCAAATCAGAAGAGCAGCTGACTTACAAACAATCATTCAGAGTTTTGAAAGAGGCCGACAGGCTGATCAATAAGAAAAGAAAAAAGTAACATTAACATGGAAAAAAGGAAATTGAATCCCGGTCGTAAATTTATTGCGGCAACACTGCTAATCCTTCTTGCAGGATTTTCAAACCAGGCATTGCCCGGTGACAGAATCGAGGAGTTCGGATTAACAATTGATTCGATTGTAAACGCAACCAACGGCAGAGTTTCTGTTCAAATTGCAAGCGCAGACAAGTATGATATGATCTATTTGCACAATCCTGAAGAGAAGATGATTCCGGCATCAATTACAAAACTTATAACAGCCGCGGTAGCGATTGATGTCCTCGGTATCAATTATGATTTTAAGACAGTTGTTTATACAGATGACAGTGATATCAAGGACGGTGTCATAAACGGAAATCTTTACCTCAAGGGATATGGCGATCCGGACTTAAATTCTTCGGACATTTCAGTGCTTGCAAGAGAAGTGAGTTCTAAAGGCATAAGGGAAGTCACAGGAAACATTATTTTTGATGAATCTTTTTTGGATGACAATCATTACGGACTGGCAAACTTCTATTCAGGTGACACTAAGCAAGGCTATTGGCCATACGTCAGTGCAATCAATCTTAATAAGAATCCCGGACAGATTGATCCTGCTGCTTCTGCAGCGGAACTTCTGCTTTCAGAACTGACATCAAACGGAGTTGCTGTTTCAGGAATTACTGTCGGCGGTGAAACACCAACCGGCGCAAAGGAAATGGCAGTTATTTCTCATTCTCTTTACGATGTCATATCTCACATGAATAAGGTGAGTGATAATCATTCTGCTATAACTGTATTCAAAGTTGTTGGTGCTGAGTATAAGTCAGCCCCGGGTTCGCTGGAAAAAGGAGAATCTGCAGTAATTGATTTCCTTACACAAATAGGAAATCCGCGCGGTGCATTTGACATTGTTGAAGGTTCGGGACTGTCAAGATTCAATACAGTCAATTCCGACTTATACATCAGAATGCTTAAGTATATGTATGATGATCTAAAGACCTTCGATTATTTTTACTCTTCGCTTGCAATTGCAGGCGTTGACGGAACTTTGAGAAACAGGATGAACGGAACCGAAGCCGAGAAGAATGTCCATGCAAAGACCGGAACATTGAATTCTGTCAGCACTCTGGCAGGTTATGCAATATCAAGGGACAATGAACTAATGATCTTCTACATTGCAATGAATGGCTTTGCAGGCGGTCACAACGATGCAAGATATAAACAGGACCTGATGTGCGAAGCACTGTGCCGTTTCAGCAGAAAAAGTAATTGACGAACATGAGTACCAGAACTAAGCAGTTAGAAGATTTCGGCGATTCAGTTGCCGAAATGAGAAAACTTATACTCTTCAATTCCACACACACCTGGGATGAAGTTATAGAGCAACTAATGAAAGCGACGGGCTACGACGGAATACATTGCGAACAGATAGCAATGATAGCTCACACCAAGGGAAAAGCCGTTGTTAAGTCCGGTGACTATGATGAACTCGCAGATATCAATACAGTTCTAAAAGAGATTTCTCTGATAACTGTGATCGAATAACCACACAAAGCCGACTACCAAAAAAGCAGTTCCTTGTTTTAGGATTGCGGGTTTCTGTCGTGCAATCCGGAGTTGATTTGCCGGCCGTTAGTTTCATATCCCGAACTCTAAGCCCTTTTTGATTTTGACAATGACAAATAAATCCGAAGTAAAATTTAAACTTGAGTCAAGTTATAAGCCGACAGGTGATCAGCCACGTGCAATAAAAGAACTTACCGAAGCGGTCAGAAGAAATGAGAAATACCAGACTTTTCTTGGCGTTACCGGTTCCGGAAAAACTTTCTCTGTTTCCAATGTGATCGAAAACATCGGGAAGCCGGTACTTGTAATGTCACATAACAAGACCCTCGCGGCGCAGTTGTACGGTGAGTTCAAGAGATTCTTTCCGAACAACAGAGTAGAATTCTTCATTTCATATTATGATTACTATCAGCCGGAAGCATACATACCTTCATCAGATACATATATTCAGAAGGACCTGTCGATCAATGAAGAGATTGACCGTCTCAGACTTCGTGCGACTGCAGCTATTCTCGAAGGAAGAAAGGATGTGATAGTTGTTTCTTCCGTAAGCTGCATCTACGGTATAGGTGCACCGGAAGAGTATGCTGAGCAGGTACTCGTCATCAAGAAGGGAGAGAAGCTTGGCAGAAAACGTCTCTTGTCAAAGCTTTCGGATATTCATTATGTTAGAAGCGATTCTGATTTTAAGCGGGGCACATTTCGTGTGAGAGGTGATATGGTTGAAGTAATACCTGCGTATGAAGATGAGATTGCTGTCAGAGTTGAGTTGTTTGATGATGAAGTGGAGAAGATCTCCTATTTCAATATCAATGACGGCAAGGTCACGGGAAATGATGTCAGTGTTGTGATCTATCCTGCAAAATATTTTGTAACAAACAAAGAGAAGATTGAATCGGCAATTGAAAATATTCAGGAAGAGCTTGAAGAGAGAGTTGAGTACTTTAAGTCGATAGGTAAATTCATTGAGGCAGAAAGAATATCTCAGAGAACCAATTTTGACATAGAGATGATCCGTGAAGTCGGCTATTGCAACGGAATCGAAAATTATTCCCGCCATCTTGACGGAAGACTACCCGGTTCAAGGCCGTCCTGCCTGTTTGATTATTTCCCGAAAGATTATTTGCTGGTAGTTGACGAATCGCATGTGACAATTCCGCAGATAAGAGGAATGTATAACGGAGACAGGATGAGGAAGAAAACTCTTGTAGAGTATGGCTTCAGACTTCCATCGGCACTTGACAACCGGCCAATGATGTTTGAAGAATGGGAGTCAATGGTTAAGCAGGCGATATTTGTGAGCGCAACTCCGGGTGATTATGAACTGGAGAAAAGTGAAGGTGTTGTAGTTGAGCAAGTGATAAGACCTACCGGTTTGCTTGATCCGGAAATTCAGGTAAGACCTGTTAAGAATCAAATTGATGATCTGATAAATGAGATCAGAAACAGAAGCGCAAAGAAGGAGAGAGTGCTGGTAACAACTCTGACAAAAAGAATGAGTGAAGATCTCACAGACTATCTTCTTGGCATCGGCATAAAGGTAAAGTATATACATTCCGAAGTTCAATCTCTGGACAGAGTAGAAATTCTTCGCGGCTTGCGCCTCGGTGAATATGATGCACTTGTGGGAGTTAACCTTCTTCGTGAGGGACTTGACCTTCCTGAAGTATCGCTGGTTGCAATTCTTGATGCGGATAAGGAAGGATTCCTTCGTTCAGAGAAATCTTTGCTTCAGACTGCCGGCCGGACAGCAAGAAATGTGAACGGGCTCGTAGTGATGTATGCTGACAAAGTAACCGAATCAATGGCTAAGGTAATAGAAGAAACAAGAAGAAGGCGTGAGATTCAGACAGAGTATAACAAAGAACACGGCATCGAACCAAAGACAATTTACAAGACTCTCGAAGAGATAATGTCTTCTACAATTGTTGCCGAATCCAATGCGAGTCTAAACAAGAAGAGGGCGGAGAGGAAAAGCAAAGATCAGAAGTCGGCACTAAGCATTATAACAAGCAAAGTTGAAAGATCGCTTGACTCTGAAAAACGACGTGAGCTTATTGAACAATTGAGAAGCGAGATGATCAATGCGGCGAAAGATCTGGAGTTTGAAAGGGCCGCTGAACTTAGGGATGAGATTGATAAGCTGGAAATTAATTAGAAATTAGAAATTAGAAATTAAAAATTGCCTGCCCGTCGCAGACGGGAAAGTTGCCTGCCCGTCGCAGACGGGAAAGTTG
>CALEVL010000102.1 GCA_937924675.1 uncultured Ignavibacteria bacterium
GCAACGGCAAGGGAAATGATGACAATGGAAAGGGTAAGGGGAATGATGACAATGGTAAAGGAAACGATGACAAAGGTAACGGAAAGGGTAAGAAATAATATGATGCAATCAATCAAGGAATTTTCGGAGGGAAAAGACAAAATGAAAAATCCACTTTATAAGCACAGTTTCAGGGCAATCATACTTGCGGCAGTGATCTCATCAGCAGTTTTTTACGGCTGTAATGATTCATCTGTTACTCCTGTGCAGAATGACAATCTGACATTCAGCGTAACAAGTTCTACAGATTCTGTAGGTGATTTGCAAGGTATCTTAATACTGGACACAGTAAAGATCCTGATTAAGGAAATTAAATTGAATGCAGCAAACAACAATGCCGATTCGATAAACTTCAAAACAGGACCGTTTGTGTTGTTTCTCAATCTGACTTCAGCTGTTAATGAAGTCAGTACAGGACTGATCCCGGACGGCGCTTACGACAAAGTAAAGTTTGAAGTTCATAAGCTCAATGATAACGAACCGATTCCGGATCCGGAGTTTGCGGATCCAAACGGCAGATATTCTGTCATAGTTAAAGGCAGATATCTCGGGCAGTATTTCGTTTACAAGTCAACCAAGTCAGCTCATCAAATTCTGAATCTTCCGGTTAGCATATCAGTAATTTCAAACTCACCGACAAATATTACTTTGATGGCAAAACCATATATCTGGTTCATAAAGAACGGAGCTTATCTTGATCCACGCGATCCTTCAAACTCAAACGATATTGACAACAACATAAAGAACAACATAAATCAGAACTTCAAAGCATTCAGAGACAATGACAGGAATGGAGTGCCTGATTGATCAGTCAATGAAGATTGTAGTAAATTCATTATGCTAAGTTTCCTGTTCAACAGTGAGTTATTCCGGTTATCCAATAGGATTTAATTATTTTTGGATGACGAACTCAAGAATTTGGCAAAACATAATTTAAATGCTGATAAATTTATTAGTTGGAACAATCACCGGATTTCTTGTTTCATTGCCGCCGGTTGGGCCTGTTACTTTTGCAGTAATATCAAAAGGATTTAGCAATGAGGTAAAAGAGGGCAAAGCCATTGCATTAGGCACAGCGTCCATGGATTTCATTTATTCGCTGATTGCATTCGGGGGCATTTCTTTGCTTGTTTCATTTTTCCCTGCGGCAGCTGAGGATTTTTACAATTCCAATTCGGCGATGATTCAGATCGTGCTTACATTTGTCGGATGCGCTGTAGTTATCATTTATGGTTTGAAAACCATAAATTCAAAAGCAACTTATGATAAGCTTCAGGCAACAGATTCTGTGAAGGTAAGCTCAGCTTTGGCGAAAACAGGTAAGCTGACCGAGAAAGCAATCATTGTGGCAAAGCGTCTTAAGGTTTCGGAAATCAAGAAAACAAATTTGCTTGGTATGTACTTCATGGGAGTATTGCTTTGCATGACTTCATTGACCATACCGGCATCATGGATTGTAATTGTTGGATTCTTCAAGAATTATGATTTCATGAGTTCAACTTTTTGGGGCGGGCTCGCCTTCTCAATCGGAGCTTTTGCGGGAACATTCGCATGGTTCTATGTGCTCTTAAAGCTGATAACAGGCAACAAGAAGCGAATAAACCAATCAACCGTGAACAAGCTCAACAAGCTTGCCGGAGTAATATTGCTGACTCTTGGCGTATATCTCTTTGTGGAAGCAGTTGTTTCGGTCTTCAATATTTCCTGATCAATTCATGAACAATCGGGAAAGCAACTTCATTAGTAATGTGACAGCAATTCAAATTTTCAGAGTTAACTTGAGTGTAGATATTCATCTGTTTTCAAACAAGAATTTAAACTTGTAAATAGTTTTCAACAAGAATATTTTCACAAATGAAGAAAATCCGCATACTTGTTATAGAAGATAACCGGTTGCTACGAGACGGTATTACTGCTATGATCAACGAACAGGCTGATCTCAGAGTTGTGGCTGCGTTGCAAAAGAAAGACAAATTGGAACCGAAACTGATTGAAACAAAGCCGGATATTATAATTCTCGATCTGGGACTTCAGGGCAAGAACAGTATTGAGTTGGTGAAATCTACAAAATTGAAATTTCCGAAGATTAAGATCATAGTGATGGACCTTATGCCATTGCAGGAAGACATATTTGAATTTGTAAAAGCCGGAGCTTCCGGATTCATACTAAAAGATGCCGGAGTCAAAGATTTCTTAAACACCATACGTACTGTCTTCCGCGGAGAGAAAGTTCTTCCCCCTAATCTTACCGGCTCCTTGTTTGCACAGATTGTGCACGATGCAGTCCACGGCCCTAAGCAGTCAGGACTGCTGCGATCCGTTCGAATGACGAAACGTGAGCGTCAGGTAATAGAACTGGTCTCTGACGGTCTGACAAACAAGGAAATCGGCCTCAAGCTTCATCTTTCACCTTATACCGTAAAGAGTCACGTCCACAACATTCTCGAAAAGCTGGCAATTCATAACAGGATAGAGATTGCCACTTATGCGCACACATATAAGGACATGTATGATCTGAGCGCAAAAGTTTCTCTGATGGAAGAGGATGAGAATCCCGATTAATGGATTAGTCCATTAATCAATCGAAAGGACTATAACATTTCTATCTTATTCTAAGTAATTTATCGCAAAGAAATTAATTCTTATTCAGAATTCTGTACTTTTCAAGGTACAGAGTTTTCGATCTTTCAAATATTATGAATCATGCAAACTACTAAGTCAAAGATCAGATTACTTCTGATAGAAGATAACCGAATTCTTCGAGATGGTATGACTACAATGCTTAAGCCCTTCAAAGATATTGAAGTGATAGCTTCTTCAGGAAACAATGAAAATACTATACTCAAGATTCATAAGCTAAAGCCGAATGTAATACTGCTTGATCTTGGTTTAAGAAGCCAGAATAGTTTGCGTGTAGTTGAAGTAGTGAGAAGAGAATTTCCGGATGCAAGAGTAATTGTAATGGATCTTGTTCCGGTGCAGGCAGACATACTGCAGTTCATTAAAGCCGGAGCCAGCGGTTTCATTCTCAAAGATGCAACACTTGATGAATTCCTTGCTACTATCAGAGCTGTTTCCGACGGAGATAAAGTTCTTCCGGAACATCTGGCACAATCATTGTTTTCACAGATCATAGAATTCGCAATAAGAAAGGGTAAGACAAAACTGAAAGATGCTGTTCGAATGACTGCAAGAGAGAAGGAAGTTGTAAAACTCATCGCCGATGCAATGACAAACAAAGAGATCGCCTTAA
>CALEVL010000103.1 GCA_937924675.1 uncultured Ignavibacteria bacterium
GGAGTTATCGCCGTTATAAAATTATCCGCATTGTTTCCCGTAAGAGCCGCATCTGTCCCGTCAACAAAATTGTCACCGTTCACATCTGTTGCTACATAGCCTGATACAAATGCAGTGGCATCATTATCAATCAATTGCGTATCAGTACCGTCAACGATGTCATTTTGGTCAACATCTCCTCCGTACATTGCATAGCGCAATGGCAAGTTGTCTACTTCAACCTGGTTTGAGCCAAATGCGGAGTCCGCGCTCAATGTAAAATCATAACGAAGATTGCCGCTGAGGAAATCAAACGTAACAGGATTAGCGCTCCATATCTGAATAGAGTTTCTGTGCCTTACCTGCAAATAGTATGAATCAGACAAAGCGGCTGATTCAAATGTATATCTGAAAGTAAAATTGTCATCAGGGGTTTCACCTTTGACACCGACATCCAGATAAGGTGAACTGCTTTCTCTCAGATGCACATCAACCGTATCGACAACGCATGAATCATCAGGCCTGTAAAATCCCTCCATGAAAACCCGCAGACATAAATTCGTATTCAACGACTGAGTGTTGTTGAATTGAATTCCCCATGAGTAAAGCAAGCCCGTGCCCGCGCCGGTTTGATCGCTTACAATTATCTTCCAGAAACCTGCAGTTCTTTTTCCCTGGAAAATATTATTCAGACTGAACCGGGGTTTTATCCTTGGACCAAATCCGGTGTATCTTGCGCTCGAGCTAATTAAACTGTCTGATTGATCGTCAAACACTGTAACTACATTGTCCGACTTCGGGAGCAAAGTATTGTTGTCAAAAACTTTCACAGTATGTCCGGAAGGACTTTGAAGCGTAATCTCAATCTCTTCTTCACCGGTATGATTCAAAGCCATATAAAGATTAATGTCTCCAATTATAGTATCCAAACAAACTTCAAACGAATCAAGCACAGTTCCCGAAATTCCTGTTTGCGGAACTCTTGAGAATAAAGTTTTCATCATAAATCCATTATCATAATTCATCACATCGGATCTGTTCAAAGGAGAAACGGGACTGTCCTCACTTGTTGATACTCCGCTGAATCCTGCATCAGAGACAAACGAAACGGGATTGCCGTTGTCGGAGTTTGATATCGCATATCCATCAAGATTATATACAACATTTACAAGAGCAGGTATAGGTTGATTTGATTGTTCTATAGATTCAAACAAGAATCTGTTGATCAGATAATCCTGCTTCACATAATTGCAAACTCTCATTTCATCAAGGCATCCCTGAAAGTATTGTCCTGACCCATTACTTCCAAAGAAGAGATTGTCAGTTCCGTTTGTAATGCTTCCGGCATTGCTGTTTCCCCGTGTGACTTCTTTGCCGTTTAGATAAAATGAAAAATTCCCGTTTAGTGAATTGTAAGAAAATGCAACATGCGACCACCGGTTGACAGGTACACTTTGAGTAGATGTAAAATTCGTTGTATTGATAGCAGCAGAAAGAAGTCCTGAAGAAATCCTAAGCGCATAATTTGCCTGGCCCCCGGATGGTCCTTTGTGAAATATGGTACGGGTTGAGGTTGTTGATGTCGGATAGATCCAGGCTTCGAGTGTCAAAGCCAGAGTCGGACTAACATCAGCATTGTCAGCCGCGAAGAAAAAGTCATCGATTCCATCCAGTTTAACACAATCATTTAATGCAATTGTAGAGCTTGGCCTGTCTGACTGGTTGTATGCAGATACGTTGTGGTTGTTGCCGTCATTTAGATTTCCCGACCAGTCTTTAATTGAAAAGTATGTAGTACTTGCATCTCTATTCTGGAATGTGAACGAAAGCGAGAGACTGCCATAGATTCCAGTATTAGCTCCGAGTGTAGTTCTCATATTCTTTCCGATCTCTGTCACTGACTGCGGTTTCTTCCATATCCGAAGTTCATCTATCAATCCCTGAAACGGATTTCCTGATATGCTTTTTCCAATTCTTAGGGAATCATTATTTGCAATTGGAGCTGCACCTCCCACAGTGGCCGAGCCGTCCAATATGCCATTCACATATACTTCAAACTGAGCATTAGCGAAATTATAAACCCCGGCTATATGTGACCACTGGTTATTCGGAAGTACTGTTGTTCCAATAACACGCGTCAAGCCGTTTGTCCTAATTGCTACTCTACCGTTGCTTAAGAACAAAGTATAGCCGCTGTTTTGAGCAGCTGTAGTTTTTTCAACAAGAGACTGAAGAGGCGGTTCTACTGCATCAACCGGTATTATCCACATTTCAATTGTGAAGCTTTGTGTAATGCTGATGGTCGATGAGTTTGGCACTGAAATATACGAACCGACCGAACCGTTAAAGTAAGCTGCCTGATTCCAAAACATGTAGCCAAATGCATTACCTGAAAAAACAATTACTGTGAACAAAGCAGCGAGCAAAATGTACTTTCTCAAAATCATTTTTTTGTTTCCTCCTTAAAGTTTATCAAACTCAGAAGATCTGAATTTACAGGTGAATTTCCTTCTGTTCTGATGATTAGCCTTTTCATTTTCCTTAAATTAATCTTTTTAAATCTTTTATAAAAAACAAATAACAGGCGGAGCATTGCCCCGCCTGTATTCTGCTGTTTACTACCCCTTATTTAACCAGTAGCATTTTCTTAATATCCGTGAAACCGTTTGCATCAATTCTGTAATAGTATGCACCGGAAGAAAGGTTAGCAGCATTGAACTGTACAGAATGACTTCCCTTTTGTTTGAAATCGTTGACCAGTTCAGCAACCATCTTACCGGAAATATCATAAACCTTCACCGATACATTTCCTTCAACAGGGATCTGGAATCTTATTGTTGTTGAAGGGTTGAACGGATTCGGATAGTTCTGGCTAAGTCCGTAGCTGTCAACTTCTTCTACAGGATTATCATTGTTTACTTCTTCTTCGGGAAGCACTGCAAATGTACCGAGGCAAATTGTATTCTCTCTGTAGTTAGTTGTTAAGATTGTTGGAGTGAAGTCTTTGCATGTCTTGGCAACTCTTATCAGCAAGAATGAATCAAGTCGGATGTCATTTACAATTCTCGATAGAGTTGTTGAATTGTTGCATGTTGAGCTGTCAAGCAATCCGTTTGCATTGGTTCTCCAGATGAATCCGTCCTGTGAGTTTAAGCTGACATCACCCGTTACCGCGTAACCGAATGATGCTGTGCTTTGATTGGATCTGATTATATCATAACCTGTTTCAGTATTTGCTTGCGGATCCCAGATTCTTGTCCAAACCGGTGCACCTCCTGTAATTGGGATCTTCATCATCAGTGCATCCTGAGCATTTGCTTGTCTTCTGTAACCTGAAACAACAACATTATTGCCGTCAAGTACAACTGAAGTTCCCCAATGAGATGCAGCTGTTGTACCATATGATGAAGACCACATCAATGTTCCGTTTGAAGCAACTCTGAACACGAGTATATGTGAACCGTTCTGGAGGATTGAGTTGGTGAATCCGACAACAATAAATCCGCCGTCAGTCATTGGAATTATCTTTGTCGGCTCACTTGAAGGATAGTAATTCGGGTTTGTAATATTGAATCTGTAAACTTTTTTCCAGATCACATTACCCGTATAGCTGAGTTTCACAACCATTGGATCCCATGCAGTTGTTGACTTACTGTAGAAATTGGTTCTTGCCGCAACACCATATACTCCTCCAACTTGTTGAAAGCATAAAGACTTTCCTTCTTCAATTGATGTACTTTGCTGAGTAGCGCTTATCCATGAATCATATCTGTAAGACCATGCAAGCGGACCTGCCGGTGTAAATTGTGAACAAAGAAGTTTGTTACGGACTTTATTTCCCATTGGCTTTTCATTGTAACCGGATGTTGCAAGAACTCTTGCCGGATCAATTACTATTTGCGAATAGCTGCTGTTTAGAGTGTCATTCATTATCTTCGAATAGTTGAAGTTGCCAACGCTGTTAAGGTCTGCAATCGTTGCTTTGATTTTTCCTGAATTGGTCATGTACCCTGCCAATGTATATGACTTGTCAGACGGATCCTGAATAAGTGAATAGCATTTGTCATCCAGTTGGGTTCCGAGATATCTTGACTGATTAACAGCACCGTTGCTTTTAAGCTGCAACCACATCCAGTCAAACGGTCCGATGGCGCAGATCGGATGATAAGCATAACCTGCAATCGCATATCCGGTATCAATCCTGTTGATGATTGACCTGGCATTGTCATTGCTGGAAATATTGTTGCAATTGAAGTTGTAGTTCTTGATCATTTGCTGAGCTGATACATTCAGCGAGCAAAGGATGACGATCGCGATTGCTGTCATCACGGTCATTGTTCTTACCTTGGTGTTTCTGTTTGAGTTTTTCATTGTTGTTTTGTTTAGTTTGTTTTGTAAATGTTCTTTGTTTTAATTTCTGTACAAAATTACTCCTGTTTCCTTTGGTCAAACAAATATGAATTTTCACTTTTGTCATGAGTTTAATTTCGGTTATTTTGGATTAACACCTTTAAAAACTTTGATTTTAGCGCAGAATTAGACTATTTTGCAAATACGTTTGTGAGAGGATTTGTGCAAAAAATTCCTTCATTTTAAGAGCTTGTTTGCATTTCATGAAGATCAATTTTAACTGACTACTCATTCTAATCCGGATAATTTGATAAAAGCAAAAGTACTGGACATTCTTAAGGCCTTGTCCAAAGATGAGTTGAAGCAGTTTGGCGAGTATATTTCTTCGCCTGTCATAAACAAGCGCGAGGCAGTTGTTGAATTGTTCAATTCATACAGAAAACACTACCCTGAATTCAATGATAAGTCATTTACGAAAGAAAAGGTTTTAAAGAAACTCTATCCCGGGAAGCCCTATAATGATGAGGTATTCCGGAATCTAAATTCACAACTGCTAAAGTTTGCAGAGGAATTTCTCTCATTTCTCGGCTACACATCCAATCAATTCTCAGTGAAGAAACAT
Organism: uncultured Ignavibacteria bacterium; assembly: GCA_937924675.1. GTDB lineage: Bacteria > Bacteroidota > Ignavibacteria > Tepidaquicellales > Tepidaquicellaceae > JADJAH01. Next base: position 4,952 of record CALEVL010000103.1, read on the forward strand.
TTGCTATCAGAACTGCTCAACAGAAATATTCTCTCGCTGTTTGAAAAGAATCTGGGTGAAGCAACAGAATCCTTGGAGAGGCAGGCGGCTCATGATCTTGATTACTTCAACAAATCATATGAGTTGTTCATATACAAGGACCTGTATAACAGCTTCAGAAATAATTTTAACAAACAGGATATACAAAGAGCGGAGAGAGATCTTGTAGTTTCATTTGTCATGAAAATTCTTGAGATACAGAACTATGTTCTTTATGAAAGCAGATTGTTAGGATTGGACAGATCTCTATACCTGTCTGATAAGTTCACAGAAAACATGATGAAGGGTCTTCCGGATGATATCAGAGACATGCCTCAGGTTCAAATACATTTCAATGCTTTCATGCTTGAGAAGACTGATGAAGAAAAATACTTTGCAAAGTTGCACAACCTTGTTATCAAGCATGGAGACTTGCTTGAGAAGGAAAAACTTTATAACAAGTATATTGATATGATCGAGCATCTCAAGCGGACACGCTCAATGAATGATCCCAAGACTGTAAAAGAAGTATTTACTTTGAGAAGGGAAATAATAGAGAAGGGATTGTTTACAGAAAACTTCATGACAAATATGTTTTTCCTAAATATGGTAAAGTCAGGATCGAGGCTGAAAGAGTTTGACTGGGTCAAAGCTTTCATTGAGAACTATAACGGTTTGATCAATGAAGATTACCGTCACAGCTCCTATCAGCTTGCACTGTCAATGATGAATTTTGAGATGAAGAAATTTGATGATGCCCTGTCACATCTTGCATTGGTCAAGTATGAAGACAATTATTACAATCTGGAAGTCCGCAATCTTACTTCACGTATCTATTATGAGAAGGGAGAAACAGATTTGTTAAATGATTTCTTGAATTCATATAGAATCTATGTATCAAAGAACCGGTCCCTGAGCAAGAAAGATTGTGAGTCACATACTCACTTCATTAGTGTGCTTGGAAAATTAGTGCGTATCAGAGAGGGCGGAAAAAATTACAAGATAGATGAGTTGTTGCCATCGGAGCGCAAAAAAGATTTCATTAACAAAATCTGGATTCTTGAGAAGCTGAAAGATCTTGAGTCAGATTGATTTACGGCAAAATGTTTCTGCGTTTTGCTGAATTGTATTGACCGCCATTCCAAGTTTTTCAAAAAACATTTGATTTATTCGATGTAAGAATTTTTTCCCGTAAAATTCACAACCTGCTGCTAAGTGGGTTTTGTTCAAATTAATCCACTTCGTTTTTCAGTAAATATCCTTATTTTTGTAATGAAAAGAAAAACAGCAGTAAAACCGAGAATGACAGATTCTTTGATTAACAAAGTAATACTGAATATGTGTCATGAATTCTGACAGTAAATTTCAACAAAGTAAATCACCTGAAGGTTATAGACAACTCTATAACCTTTTTTTGTTTCTTAAAAATTATCTCAGGTAACAATGGCAAAAGTTAAGGGCGACATAATAATTGATATCGAGAAATGCAAAGGATGCGAGCTTTGCGCTGCGGCATGTCCTCAGCATTCACTCGAACTTTCCCGAAAGCTCAACTCAAAGGGATATCACTACATTGTCAAAATAGAGGACAATTGTACGGGCTGCACAAACTGTGCACTCGTTTGTCCTGACAGCATCATAAAAGTTTACCGAAAAACAGAAAAGAAAAAAGAACAAATCGCAACAATTACTAACGTAACCGGTGACATAACCGTAACCATGACATCATGAAAGAATTAAAATTAATGAAAGGCAATGAAGCTCTTGCCGAAGCTGCTATCCGCACTGGCTGCGATGCATACTTTGGGTATCCCATAACTCCGCAATCTGAAGTGCTTGAGTACCTCTCAAAAGAAGCTCATAACAGAACAGGGATGGTAGTGCTTCAGGCAGAAAGTGAAATTGCGTCAATCAATATGATTTACGGAGCTGCAGGCACCGGCAAAAAAGTGATGACATCGTCATCATCTCCGGGCATAAGTCTGATGCAGGAAGGCATCTCATATATTGCATGTGCCGAACTCCCCTGCCTGCTCGTAAATGTTGTACGTGCCGGGCCGGGCTTAGGAACAATTCAGCCGTCACAGTCAGATTATTTTCAGGCAGTAAAAGGCGGAGGGCATGGTGACTACAAACTCATCGTGCTGGCTCCGTCAACAGTTCAGGAAATGGTCGACCATGTGAAGCTGGGTTTTGAACTTGCATTCAAGTGGCGAAATCCTGTGATGATACTTACAGACGGTGCGCTGGGACAAATGATGGAGAAGGTGGAACTCTTTCCTCATATCCCCAGAACCAATGAGATTTACGATTGGGCAACTATTGGAAAACCCAAAACAAGAGAGAGAAACATTATCACTTCGTTGAATATCCAACCGGAAAAAATGCAGGAAGTAAATCTGCATCTCCAAAAGAAATATAGAGAGATAGAAAATGAGGAGATTCGATACGAGATGGAAAATTGTGAAGATGCTGATGTGGTCTTAGTTGCTTTCGGCTTGGTAGCAAGGATCTGCAAGAAAGCGGCAGACCTTGCAAAGGAAAAAGGAATTAATGTAGGAGTGTTCAGACCCATAACAGTTTTTCCTTACCCTTACGAAGCATTGAACCAGCTTGCTGATAAGACAAAGTTGTTTCTTACAGTAGAAATGAATGCCGGACAGATGCTTGAAGATGTAAAACTTGCAATTAACGGAAAAGCGCAGGTTGAATTCATCGGAAGAATGGGTGGAATAATTCCGACACCCGAAGAGATACTTAACAAGATTGAAGAAATTTATGAAGGAGTAACAGCATGAACGAAAGAAGAATGATAGACGAGGAAAAACATTATGAAGATGTGATCGCAGAAGAAAGCATTTGCATAAGCGATAACGTTGTTTATGATAAACCCGAAACCTTAACAAGCACACCGATGCACTATTGCCCGGGCTGCGGGCACGGTGTTGCGCACCGCATCATCGCAGAAGTAATTGCGGAACTTGGAATTCAGGATAAAACAATAGGTGTAGCGCCGGTCGGTTGTGCAGTATTTGCATACAACTATTTCAATATTGATATGTCCGAAGCTGCGCACGGAAGAGCTTCAGCTGTTGCTACAGGAATAAAAAGAGTTCTGCCGGACAGGTATGTCTTCTCATATCAGGGCGATGGTGACTTGGCTGCCATCGGAACAGGAGAGACTATACATACTTGTAACCGAGGCGAGAATATTCTTATCATATTCATTAATAACGGCATCTATGGAATGACCGGAGGACAAATGGCTCCAACTTCACTTGTCGGGATGAAAACCACGACAACTCCTTTCGGGCGCGATGTGCATGAATCCGGTTATCCGCTGAAGATCACTGAACTTATTGCTCAACTTCCGGGAGTATATTATTGTGCCAGAACCGCCGTAAATACTCCAAACAATGTCAGAAGAGCGAAGAAGGCAATTTACAATGGTTTCAAATACCAGGAGTTGAATAAGGGTCTAAGCTTCGTGGAAATTGTAACTAACTGCCCATCCAACTGGAAAATGACCCCGGTAGATTCAAATAAATGGCTTGAAGAACACATGCTGCCTTTTTATCCGCTAGGAGAATTAAAAGTGCCACAAAAGGAGAATTGACATGACAGAAGAAATCATCATAGCAGGATTCGGAGGACAAGGTGTTCTGACAATTGGGCAGATCCTTTGTTATGCCGGAGTGATAGACGATAAAGAAGTGAGCTGGATGCCTTCATACGGACCCGAGATGCGCGGCGGAACAGCTAACTGCATCGCGATAGTCAGTGATTCAAAGATCAGTTCACCCATACTCACAAAATTCGATACCGCGATAACGCTGAATCAGCCATCGCTTGATAAATTTGAAAAGTCGGTCAAGCCCGGCGGACTTCTTATCTATGAAGCAAGCACAATACTGAAACCGCCGACCAGAACTGACATAGAAATTGTTCCGATCGAAGCCGCTACCGAGGCCGCGAAACTTAAGAACTCGAAAGTGCTGAACATGATAATACTCGGAGCGTTTCTCAAGAAGAAGCCCATAATCTCTATCGATGCGATTATCGAAGGACTTAAGAAAGTCCTTCCGGAGAGATATCACAATCTCATTCCGCTTAACAGAGAAGCCATGGAAAAAGGAATGGAGCTTGCGGAGAATGTTGCAGCAAGTGTTTAGAGAAAACAACTGATACATAGAATGCGTTGCAAAATGATCCGGACAAGTTGTTCGGATCTTTTTATTTCTTAGTGCTAACGATGTATCAAGAGAAGTTCAGCAAATTTCCTTTACGGCATAAGGACTGTTTTTGTATAATTTGAAATAAATTCAGGCAACTTGTAATCTGAAAACCAAATTCTCAATTAAGTATGAACAATCAACTTATTCCTTATCACAAGAGCTTGTCCCGCTGGTATGTCTCTTACATCTGCGATCTTACTCAGGATATTCCGGAAGCTGAACTTTGGAAGAGGTATGAATTCATAAATTCTCCCGGCTGGACACTTGCTCATTTGATTGCTGAAGGTGAATCTGCCATCATCAAAGTTAAGCCCGGCTACATTGCAGAGCTCAAAGTGCCGGAGAAATTTCTCTATGGCTCTGATGGGAAAGCCACACTTGAGTTATCTCTTCAAAAACTTCTTGTCACTTTCAAGCAAGTTTATGAATTACTCTCTGAAGAGGTCGAAAAAAACTTGAATGATCTGGCAAATGTACCTATCAAAGATGAAGCACTTAGAAGTGTACTTGATACTGAACTCGATTTTCATCTGCACATTCTGACGACTCATCTGGCAATGCATTGTGATGCATTAATGAAGTGGCGGCAATTTAACGGAATCGGTAGTCCTTACAAATAAGTTTGACCAACTGGTTTAAACTCAATATAAACAAAAGAAAGCCGCCAATTTGAAATGGCGGCTTCTTTTT
>CALEVL010000104.1 GCA_937924675.1 uncultured Ignavibacteria bacterium
CACTTTTAACTTTCCACTTTTAACTTTCCACTTTTAACTTTCCACTTTTAACTTTCCACTTTTAACTTTTCCCGAAGGGACGGCTTCGCCGCAACTTTCAATTTTCAATTTTCAACTTTCAATTTTTCCCAAAAGAAACGGCTTCGCCACAACTTTCAATTTTCAATTTTCAACTTTCAATTTTTTCCAAAAGAAACGGCTTCGCCACAACCACATTTTAAAAATCAGTTTAATATTGTTTTTTTTGAGAACGGGATGACTTATTTTCACAAACTTGTTTCAAAAGTTTATTAATAATCAAACGGATTCAAAATGAAGAAATGTACTACTCCTTTCTGTATTGTTATGATACTGATAGTCCTATCATGCAGTTCATTAATTCAGAATGCTCAAGCACAGATCAACATCGGCGGAAAGCCGATGAGCTCAATGATGCAGCTCAACGAGAGTTTCAGCTCTGTAACAATGCCGGAATTTGATCTGCAGAAGATGCTGGAAGAAGATCGCATCACAGAGCAGATACAGGATATGCCTACAAGATATGCGAAGATCTTTGACACTGATATTTCTCCGGAAAACTCCGGAACATGGGAAGAACTTTCGGACGGAAGCAGAGTGTGGAGACTTGCGGTAAATTCTGCCGGCGCAATTTCTCTCGGACTCGCTTATAAAGATTTCTTTCTTCCCAAAGGAGCAACGCTATTTGTTTACAATGCAGACAAGTCATCTGTATATGGTGCATTCTCAGAACTCAACAATACTGCTGACGGGATCTTTGCAACTGTTCCTGTTTACGGTAGCAGCATAATTATAGAGTATTATGAACCGGCTTATTCCAGAGGGATAGGAAGATTCATCATCAATCAGGTTACTCATGCATATAAAGACATCTTCGGATTCAATACAATTATGGAGGAGCCGTGCAACATCAATATCAATTGTCCGATCGGCGCTCCATGGCAGGAGCAAAAGAGATCAGTTACAAGGATCACTTTCAGCCAGGGCGGCTCAGGATTTCTTTGTACAGGCGCGCTGATGAACAACACACAAAGTAACAGAGTGCCATATTATCTTTTTGCGGAGCATTGCGCAACTGATAACTATTCCACTATTGTGTTCTATTTCAATTATGAGAATCCGACATGCATCGGAACTTTCGGAAGTTTGTCAAATACTATGGTTGGAGCAACTCTTAAATCCGCACTTTACGATACTGACATGAGATTAGTTCAGCTCAATCAATCAGTGCCTGCTGCTTTCAATGCGCATTTCAACGGTTGGGACAGGTCGGGTGCACAACCGCAGAATCAAACCGCAATTCATCATCCGGGAGGGGCAGTTAAGAAAATTTCTATAGATAACAATCCTGCTGCATCAGTAACAGGTTTTGGTGGAAGACTTCCAAACGGATTCTGGGAAGTGGTTTGGGATGAAGGTATGACCGAAGGCGGCTCTTCGGGTTGTCCGCTGTATGATCAAAACAAAAGAGTCATTGGTCAGAACCTCGGAGGAAATCCTGCCAACTGCAACAATCCTCAGTCTGTCAGAAAAGTATTCGGTAAGTTATCCGAATCCTGGGCTTACGGAGGAAGTCCGTCAAACCAATTGAAAGACTGGCTCGACCCAATCAATTCCGGCGTGCAGGTTCTTGACGGTATAGATGATTTAACCGGAGTTGCGCCATCTGCGAACTTTACATCCAATACACAGCTATTGCCGCTTGGCGGAGGAACCGTGAACTTCTACGATCTTACAACCAACGGCGCAACAAGCTGGAGCTGGAGTTTCCCCGGCGCTACGCCGTCAACATCTTCAGAAAGAAATCCGACGAATATTTCATACACGCAAACAGGAAATTACACGGTCTCTCTTACTGCAACAAATTCATTCGGCTCAAATCTGAAGACATTAGTCGGATACATAAAAGTACAGGGAGTTGAAATGACTTCTCTCAATCTGCTTTCACCCCCGACAAATGCAAGAATACTTGTTGACATAAATGATCCGACACTTGTTAATTTCAGATGGAGTTCTGTAAGCAGCAGCCCGACTGTGAATTATAAATTCAAGATAAGAAGAGTGGGAACTGTGAATGATTTTCTCTTCTCATCAAACAGCAACGGACTTGATTCCGGAATCAGTTTCAGAGAGAGTTTCTTAGACAGTCTGATAACGACACTCGGTTCAACATCCGACTCTGCACTTTGCACATGGAGAGCAAGCGGATTCAACGGAGCTGATTCTGTAACTTCCAATCCGTTTATTGTAACGATCAGAAGAACTCCGGTTGGTATCAATCAAATATCGTCAACGGTTCCTGATAACTTCAGTCTGTATGCAAACTACCCTAATCCGTTCAATCCAAAGACCATCATAAAGTTTGACATTGCGAAGAGCAGTCTTGTTACTCTGAAGATTTACAATCTGCTTGGCGAGGAAGTCAGCACGCTTGTCAATAAGAGTCTTAATGCAGGTACATACACTGCAGACTTTGACGCCAGCTCACTCTCAAGCGGAGTGTATTTCTACCGGCTTGAAACAGATGGGTTTACAAATACAAGACGAATGATGCTGGTGAAATAGTGACAAGTGTCCCTATTGTAAGCAAGCAGTAAAACGAAACATCGAGTTCAGTAGTTTGTGAATTACAAAGCCCGCGCGCAAGTGCGGGCTTTATTTGTTTTGTCCCGGGTTGACCGATCTTGAAGCGATTGATTATGCATTAGCGGTTAACCGGATTTTCGCAGTAATGCAGATGATAATTCGTGGCTGCCGGGCACAGCCGGTGTGAATGCAGATTCGCTGATCTTATAGGAGCAACCAAAATATTTCTAGAATCTATGACGCAGGTCATAGTTTCTAAAAACCTTTTAACATAAGTTTGTATAAAGGAAGTTTTGTCTCCGCTGAGTCCCCTCTGCAAAGACACAACCTATCAACTCTTACTTCAAGCGGGAGACTCAGCGGGGACGAAAAATTTTTTTTGCATAGATTCTCCCGCCGGAAAATGAGAAGTTTGTACAACTGCGTTACAAGTTATTTCATAAGTCAATGTATTTCCTTCACGGAATACGGAGGAAGAAACAGATATGAAGCTTCAACTCAAATTTTTACTGCCCGCGCTTTTCATCATTTTAGTTTTGGCTATATCCCATTCTGCGGCTACCGCACAGATTGTGCCTGACTTTAGGGTGAATGAAGATCCTACTAATGAATTTCAGGGACAAGGAAGCATGGGTTGCGACAGTTCCGGCAATTTCGTTGTTGCCTGGAGAGATAGCAGAGGACCCCGAACTGACATATACTGCCAGAGGTTTGACAGCAATGCAAACCGGCTCGGCAACAATTTCAAAGTCAACATAAATCCTGATTCTTCCATGCTGCCCGGTGTAGCCGTTGCTTCTGACGGTTCGTTTGGGGTTTGCTGGATTGAAGCTTTGGATCCCGATGTAAAGGCGAAACTAATGCTCTTCAACAATTCAAGTGTGCCGATAACGTCTGAGATTGTTCTAAACGAAGTATCAATTTGGCCAACTTCTTTAAACTTGCCCTCCATCACAGTCAACAAATATAAGCAGTACACAATTACTTGGCAGCACGACCGTGGCATCATGTTTCAAAAAGTTGACTCAAACGGAAACAGAATAGGGCAGAATGTTAGGATTATAACTGACACTACTTTACGATACGCTGAAAATCCGAAGATATGCACAATCGGCGACGGTGGATTTGTAATTACATGGGAAGCGGTTCATTACCCTCAAATCGGTTTTCCGGACGTTTACTTTCAAAGATTTGACCGCTACTCAAATCGTTTGGGAGTAAATACAAAAGTTAATGATGATAACCTTCCTCAGGCTGACCAGCGTTTTCCAAGAATTGACGGAAACTCTGAGGGAAAGTTTGTAATAGCTTGGTATGATGATAGGCTCGGAGAATCCGAACCATATTATCAGAGATTTGATACCACAGGATTGCCTATCGGTCCAAACTATCCTGTCTGCGCTGTTGTAACTTTTAACAGGGGGCTTGGCGCTGTAATGATGAGAGAGGATGGTCAGTTTCTGATTGGCGGCTCTGAATCCTGGCCTCCGTATGCTCCTTATTTCCAGAAGTTCAG
>CALEVL010000105.1 GCA_937924675.1 uncultured Ignavibacteria bacterium
TTTCTTTGCCAAGCTTTCTTAGCCTGCCCCCGAATGATTCTATCGGGGGTTCAAAGGAAAGCGTAAATGATTTTATTCTCTGCATATGGATCGAGCCAATTGCTCTTTTAACAAAACGTTTTGGACGGATGTGGAATGATTGACTAATTTTAAGTAATGATTCATTTTAACTGATTCTCATAATGGCTATATTTGAATAAATGAATCAGGAAAATTTACAATCTGCGGAGAATGATGATCAGAAGGATTCTGGAGCTGTAATTGCATCTGAATCACTTGAAAAAATTAAGAGTCGTTCTACAATTGCTTTAAAACTTTTCTCAATCCTTGGTTTATTGCTCATGATTCTGCTGGTTATAGTTAATTATTTGAAACTTTCCGAATAACCGTATGAACTTCTTCATGCAATATACAGGTTTGTTAAGAGCTAACGGAAAAGATTCGGTTGATTTCTTCAACAGGATGACAAGCAATGATGTTAAGAATCTGACTCCTCTTAGTTGCTTGCCTACATTATTGTTGACTGATAAAGGAAGAATCATTGATCTGCTGACTCTTTTTAGGAGAGATGATCTCATTTATGTGAAGACCTCATTCCATCATGAATCAAAAGTACTGAATTACCTCAGCAAATACATTGTGATGGATGAAGTTGAGTTAAATAAGTGTGAAGGACAGTTTGTTAATTTTAAAGTGACGGGTGAGGGCAAAGATGATGCTGTCAGTAATGTAAAGGAATATGAATCCAAATTGCCGCAAAACAATTCTGAAAAAAATATTCTTTTTTACTACTCAGAAGACTCGTGTTTGAATTCTCTTGAGATTGTTTGCCACATTGATAAGTCTCACGAGATACGAAGCCTGCTCAGCAACGGATCATTTCAGACTTGTTTGGATTTTGAGTTCATGAGGATTTCACTTGGCCAGCCGGAAGCTCCGGGAGAGCTCAATGAAGATATCAACCCGCTTGAATGCGGACTTAAGAAATATATTTCATTTACAAAGGGGTGTTACGTCGGACAGGAAGTTGTAGCAAGGTTGGATTCTCAAGGCAAAATTCCGAAGCAGATGGTAAAAGTGAGTTTGGATGAGAGCTTTAATTCTGGAGAGAAGATATTAGACAGTGTTGGAACCGATTGCGGTTTTATTTCAAGTTTCGTTTCAAACGAAGGAAAAAATATTGGACTTGGATTCATTCGCAGCACTAATCTGGATTTTGAGTCTGAGTACTTTGTTGAAAGAGAAGAAAAACTTAGGAGAATAAACATTTACAAAATAAATTAAACATCATGATTGAGAAAATCAGAGAATTGCTTGGGAAGGACAATGAGTCGTTGTTGGATCACACATGCAAAACTATCCCGTATGAGCATTTGCATTTGCCCGGAAGTGATTTTGTTGACCGTATCTGGAAAGATTCCGACAGAAGTTCTAACGTATTGAGAAATATGCAACTCATCTATAATACAGGGAGGCTTGCAGGAACAGGTTATGTTTCAATTCTTCCGGTTGATCAGGGGATTGAGCATTCAGCAGGAGCTTCATTTGCTCCAAACCCTGCTTATTTTGATCCGGGAAACATTGTGAAGCTGGCCATTGAGGGCGGATGCAATGCAGTTGCCTCAACACTTGGCGTGCTGGGTTCTGTATCCAGAAAATATGCTCATAAGATTCCTTTCATACTCAAGATCAATCACAACGAGTTTTTGTCTTATCCAAATAAGTATGACCAGATCATGTTTGCCGATATTGATCAGGCATTTGATATGGGTGCAGTTGCTGTAGGTGCTACAATTTATTTCGGGTCAGATGAATCAGGAAGGCAGTTGCAGGAAGTAACTGAAGCATTTTCATACGCACATGAATTAGGATTGGTAACAATACTTTGGTGCTATTTAAGAAATCCGGGATTCAACGTTAAAGGAGATAAAGACTATCATGTTTCAGCAGATCTAACAGGACAGGCAAATCACCTGGGAGTGACAATTGAAGCGGACATAATTAAGCAGAAGCTTCCGGAGAATAACGGCGGATACAACGCATTGAAATTCGGTAAAACTCATAAGCTTGTTTATGAAAGTCTGTCTTCAGATAATCCAATTGATCTGACAAGATATCAGGTAGCAAATTGCTATATGGGCAGATGCGGACTTATCAATTCAGGCGGTGCATCAACGGGAAAAGGAGAGTCGGATCTGGCAGAAGCAGTCAAGACAGCAGTAATAAATAAGAGAGCAGGCGGCATGGGTCTCATTTCAGGACGAAAAGCATTTCAGAAACCAATGAATGATGGAGTAACATTGCTAAATGCCATTCAGGATGTTTATCTCGAAGAGAAAGTAACAATTGCATAATCAATCATAAAAACTAATGAACAAAGCAAAAAAGAAAGCCATTGATAAGCACAGGAAGAAAACCAATGTCAAAAAGGCGAAGCAAAAAGCAATGCTTGCACTGAAGAAGGTTAAATAAAAATCCGCTCTCTTCAACTTTCTTCTGAGCGGTTGAAGAAGCTGTGAAAATTTAATGAAGAAATTATTTCTTGTAATTTTTCTTACATTCGCAGCTTCTTTTACACCCATTGCTGCAAAATATGTAGTTCAAAGTATTTCCCCTTTGTCTCTTGCATTCTTAAGATTCGGTGTAGCAACATTGATGCTGCTTGCCGTTTCTTTTTTTATGAATGTAAATCTCAGAATCAACAAAGAGGATAGAATGCGCTTTCTGATTCTCGGTGCGTTGGTAATCCCTATAAATCAGTTTTGCTTCCTGGAAGGTATCAAGCTTTCAGTTGCATCACATTCAGGCGTACTCTATGCATGTACACCACTGATAGTTTACATCGTGTCAATAAAGGCGGGAAATGAATTCTATGATCGCAGAAAACTCATTTCAATTTCACTTACTATTGCCGGAATTTTCATAATATTCTATGAGAACATAATCTCGCCAAAACAGCCCGGGGTCAACTTCCTGCTGGGAGATACACTGCTGTTTCTGGCTGTTGCATCCTGGTCCTTCTATCTTGCATTAAGCAAGGATATGGTTACAAAGTACGGAGCTCTTAAGACTCAAACACTGTCATTTCTGATTGGAATAATAATGTTTATACCGATTTTCCTTTTTGATTTAAAGAATCTGACTTTTCAAAATTCTGATGTCTATACGTTGCTCGGATACCTTCATTTGACAGTGATAGTTGCATTCGGAAGTTACTTTCTTTACAGCTATTCAACCAAAGTAATTGAAACAAGTACGTTAACCACTATGACGAATATGTCGCCCATAATAACAATTCTCTTTTCTTGGTTACTATTAAAGGAAAATTTATCATATTTTTTTGTCATCGGAGCATCAATAACAATGGCAGGAGTATTTGCCGCACAAAGGTTAGGCGGCTTCCGTTCTTCTGTACGAAATGAAAACCGTTAATCAATTGGCTGAGTCTGCACAATCCCAATATGAAAGAAAGAATAAGGTTGCATTACAATCTTTGTTTGCGGCGATAGCAATTACATTAATCAAGATAATTGCAGCATATGCAAGTGGAAGTCTTGGTGTGCTTTCAGAAGTATTCAATTCCGGTATTGATATATTTGTAGCTTTGGTCACAATGCTTTCCATCCGTTATTCAGCAAAACCGCCTGATGAGGACCACAATTACGGACATGAAAAGATCGAGAGTTTCTCTGCCCTATTTCAGGTTCTGATATTATTCATTACGTCATCTTACATTATTTATGAAGCAATTCAAAGACTGTTCTTTGATAAGGGAACTCAGGTTAATGTAAGTATTTGGATAATTGCCGCGCTTCTGATCTCTATGGCTATAGATTTTTTCAGAGCAAAAGCATTGCGGAAAATTGCAAGTGAAACACAATCCAAAGCGCTAGAAGCGGATGCTCTTCACTTCTCGGTTGATATTCTGAGTTCATCAATTGTAATAGTAGGCCTGATTATCACTTACCTTGAGTTAAGTAAAACAGCAGATACAATTGCCGCCATTCTTGTGACATTTATAATAATTAAGCTTGGCTATGATCTCGCTAAGAAATCATTTGATTCCCTGATGGACAGAGTTCCCGAAGGCCTCTATGACAAACTCAGATATGAAACCCTGCTTGTGCCGGGAGTTGAGGGTATTAAAAGCATCAGGGTCAGAAACTCCGGTTCTGTGATATTTATTGACATGACGATTGAGATAAGCAGACTTGTGCCTTTTTCAAAAGCGCATGACATAATGGATATTCTCGAGAAAAGGATTATGGAAATTGTTCCCAAAAGTGATGTAGTGATACATTCAGAACCTGTTATTACAAAGAGCGAAACTATTAATGATAAGATCAGAATGGTAGTAGGCGAGGCGGGACTTAAATGCCATGATATTTTCTCGCATAAGATCGATAACGAAATCTATTCAGAGCTTCATGTGGAAATAGATAATACCAATGATCTGTATAAGGCACACAACATTATTTCAGAGCTTGAGAATAAGATCAAGGGAGAGATTGATGTGATCTCACATCTTAAGATACATATTGATGAGCCCAGTGATCTTGTTTTTGATACGCGTGACATCACACCGTTATCCAATGAAATTGTAAGAGAAGTTGAATCAATACTAAACGGCTGCAGTGATGTAATCTCAAGTAACGAGATTCAGGTAGTCAGCTCAAATGGTAAGATAAGGGTTTCGATGAATTGTATATTCAAAGATGAATATTCATTTGATGAAGTGCATGACATAGTTACAATTCTCGAAAGCAAAATTTTTTTAAACCTAAAGGAAAATTATCCGCGGCTTGCAAATGTGATGATACATGCGGAGCCGTCAGGCAGCTTATGAACAACACAATAAGAGCGGGGGTCATAGGACTCGGGCACCTTGGAAGCATTCATCTGAAACTGATCAATGAGATATGTAATGAGAAAAGCAACATTAAACTTGTCGGAGTTTATGATGCGGATGAGAAAAAGAATGCCGAGGCATCTGAGAAGTACGGACTGAAGAAAGTAAATTCTTCCGATGAATTGATTGACTCAGTTGACGCAATTGTAATAGTTACTCCAACTTCCACACACTATGAGATTGCATCAAAGGCCATTGAAAGGAATGTTAGTACATTCATTGAGAAGCCCGTGACAGAAACTACAGAGCAGGCAGAAAAACTTCTGGCATTATCTTCAGGAAAGAGTATAAAGATACAGGTCGGACATATTGAAAGATTTAACCCGGCAATTCTGTCACTTGAAGACTACAAGCTGGCGCCACTCTTTATAGAAACTCACAGACTCTCACAGTTCAACCCGCGCGGAACGGATGTTTCAGTCATTCAGGATCTTATGATACATGATATCGACATAATACTGAATCTTGTGAAGTCACCGGTAAAGAAGATTGATGCAAATGGAGTTGCTATCATTACAGACAAGATCGACATAGCAAATGCGAGAATCACTTTTGATAACGGTTGTGTTGCGAACATCACGGCTTCCCGAATATCTCAGAACAAGATGAGAAAAATGAGATTGTTTCAGAAGTCTGCATACATCTCAATTGATTTTTTGCAGAATACTTCAGAAGTATTCAAATTGACCGGAGAAGATGAGACAGTCAGCGGCTTTGCTCTGACCGGTTTTGAAAAGGATGGTAAAAAGATGTCTATAGTATATGACAGACCTCAGGTCAAAGAAGTTAATTCACTGAAACATGAATTAACTTTGTTCTTCGATTCAATCGCGGAAGGAACCGAAACAATTGTTACGCTCGATGACGGATTGCAAGCTCTTGAAGTTGCAAATATTATTATTGAAAAAATCGAATCAAAAATATGACGTACAGAATAGCGCACATTTCGGATCTGCATTTGAGTCTGAAGAACGGAAAGGACAGAGACCAAAGATTAATAGATCTTCTTGAGGACATTAAAAAGAGAAATTGCGATCACATTGCAATTACAGGAGACATTGCAGATAATCCTATGCCGGAAGATCTGATTTATGCACGGGAAATCTTTGCTCAGTTTGATCTGATGAATCCTGAACTGCTTAGCCTTGTTCCGGGGAATCATGACATATACGGCTCAGCTCCTCCGGGCGAGATGATGTTCATGTTCCCCAAAATTTGCAGTGAGATAAATATTGATGAAATGGAGAAGCAGTTCATCAATATTTACAAAGAAACATTTACCGACGAGGCAGAATTTCCATATGTAAAACTCATTGGGAATATTGCTTTGATAGGGATTAATTCTCTTATTAAATGGTCGGTTGACTTGAATCCCGAAGGATCAAATGGCGGCATTGATGAAATTGGTTTCGAGAAGTTGAACAAGCTATTGAAGAGTAAGAAGTTAAATGACAAAGTGAAGATAGTTTTGATTCATCATCATTTCAGCAAGCCGGATGATGTCGCCGAACTGCCCGGCCATTCACTTTGGATAGATGCGGTTGGTTATAAAATGAATTTTCATGAACAGGGTGAGATCCTGAAACTCCTGAAAAAGAGGGGAGTGAATCTTGTTCTTCACGGGCATACACATTACACGGGAGTCTATGTTAAAAAGGGTATAACATTTGTCAACAGTTCAGCATGTTCTATTCCGCTTACAGATGACAGACTTAGAAAGTACAATATCATTTCAATACCGGGCAATGGGGATGATTCGAAGCAGATAGGCATTGAGACAATCCAAATATGAACTTTGCAGAAGAAATTAAAGATCACAAATAGTCAGCTTCTTAAGATCGGGCAGATTGCAGACAGGGAAGGCTTTGAGATCTTTGCAGTAGGCGGATTTGTCAGGGATCTGTTGATGGGCAAAAATTCCGAAGATGCTGACATCATGGTAATTGGAGATGCTTTGAAATTTGCAACCATCGTTGCCGGTGAGTTTGACAAGAAGCCGGATGCCATGTACAAGAAATTCGGTACTGCACTGGTTATTGCTGATGGTATGAAGTTAGAATTCGCCTCGGCCCGCAAGGAAAGTTATATCAAAGCATCACGCAAACCGGAAGTTGTACCGGCAAATCTCGAAGAGGACCTTTCAAGAAGAGATTTCACCATAAACTCAATAGCAGTCAGTCTCAATTCTGATTCATTCGGTTTGATCACGGACTTATTCAATGGTGTTGAAGACATTTCGAAGAAGATACTACGGACACCGCTTGATCCATATAAGACATTTGAAGATGATCCGCTGAGAATAATGAGAGCTCTTAGATTCGCATCAAGACTGGAATTTACTATTGATCCTCTTGCTCTTGAAGCAATGAACAAAATGGCTCACAGACTCAGCGAAGATGTGGTTTCACAGGAAAGAATTACAAATGAGTTTATGATGATACTTTCATCTCCAAAGCCCTCGGTAGGATTAAGTTTAATGTATCTTACCGGAGTAATGGATCATGTATTTCCGGAGATATCAAATCTGGAGGGTGTGGACCAGAGAAATGAGTATCATCACAAAGATGTATTCAGGCATACGCTCACAGTTGTAGACAACATTTCAAGAAACACCGAAAATGTATGGCTCAGATTTGCAGCATTGGTGCATGACATCGCAAAGCCGATGACAAAGAGATTTGTGGAAGGAGAGGGCTGGACATTTCACGGTCACGAGGAGAAAGGAGCAAGAATGATGAAGCCCCTATTCCGGAAACTGAAGTTGCCGTTGAATCAGCTTCCTTATGTAGAAAAACTTGTGCGCATGCATTTAAGGCCCATACCGCTTTCAAAAGAAGAGGTAACAGATTCGGCTATAAGACGCTTGGCGGCGGATGCCGGGGAAGACATAGAGGACCTGCTGATGCTTTGCAGGGCTGACATTACTTCGAAGAATCCTGAGAAGGTTTCGAAGTATATGCAAAATTTCGAAAAAGTTGAGAAGAAAATTCTGGAAGTTTCTGAAAAAGACAAACTCAGGAATTTCCATTCACCTGTAAGAGGAGAAGAGATCATGGAAATTTGCGGACTCACTCCCGGCAGAACCGTTGGAATCCTGAAGAAGAGAATTGAAGAAGCTATTTTGGACGGAATTATTTCTAATGAATATGAAGAGGCAAAGCAATATCTGTATCAGATCAAAGATGAAGTGCTGGGAGCCAGAAATGGTAATGAAACGGGTAAGGAAAAAAGTCCGGCTTTGTGATGAGTTGCCCAACAATTTGTTTGTAAATTGAGTAAATCCATGCCTCAAAAAAAGTCCAGAAAAGTATGACATATGTCATAATATTCTAAAAACATTTTGTCTAATTTTACAATGTAAAGAATTTAAAATTATAAGGAGCATTGCAATGTTAGACAAAAAAGCTGATCTGGCAGGACCCGGAATCGGATCTTATGAAGAGATTGAAAGGATACTGCCTGCAAACTACAACTCGATTCTCAACAAGAAAGACACTCAGATTGCTACCTATGAAGTGAAACAATTCATTGAGAGAAATCTCTGCAAAGAACTAAACCTGATGATGGTTGAAGTACCGCTGATAGTTGACAACGAAAGCGGCGTGAATGATATGCTTGATCGCGACGGATCAAGGACTCCTGTTGCATTCCACATCAGCAATGACAGGGGATTGAATCCTGTTGATGCTCAAGTGGTACAAGCAGCTACAAAGTGGAAAAGAGTAGCACTCAAACAATTTGAACTTCAGCCGGGCGAAGGCATTAATACTGACATGAGAGCAGTAAGAAAGGACTATTTCCTGGATCATGATCACAGTTCATATGTAGATCAATGGGATTGGGAAAAAGTAATTACAGAAGAAGACAGAAATCTCAATTACCTTAAGATGACTGTAAGAAAGATCTGGAAAGTCCTCAGAGAAGCAGAACTTTTTGTACAGGAAAGATTTCCGGCTTTAAAGGATCCAAGATTCCCGAATCTTCCCGAAGAGCTCGTATTCCTTCATGCTGAAGAAATTCTGGATATGTTTCCTGATCTTCCAAGGAAACAAAGGGAAACGGCCATCCTTCAGAGATATCCTGCAATTTTCATTATAGGAATTGGCTGGCCTCTGGCCGACGGATATCCGCATGAAAACCGTGCCGCTGATTATGATGACTGGGTAACAGAAACAAAAATGCCTGACGGCAGGACAGGTCACGGAATTAACGGTGACATACTTGTATGGAACCATGTGACCAAGAGAAGACACGAACTCTCTTCAATGGGAATAAGAGTTAATGCTGAGACTTTGAAAGTCCAACTTGAACTATCCAATCAGCTTGAACTTCTTAGCACCCCTTATCACAGCGGAATAATCAACAACGTTCTTCCACTCAGTATAGGGGGCGGTATCGGACAATCAAGAACTCTCATGCTTCTTCTGCGAAAAGCTCATCTTGGTGAAGTAAGTGTCACTGTTTGGCCAAAGAAACTGAGAGAAATATGTGCTGCAAAGAACATACATGTTCTTTAATGTTTACATGATTTAGCCTAAGAATAAAAACTCAGCCCTTGCAATAAGTATTACAAGGGCTGATTTGCAATTAAAACTAAAGAAGACAAATGGGAAAAGAATTTAAGATATCCAAGAAGCGCAGTTTGTATGCTTCGTTTGTTATCGCACCGGTTATGATTCTGCAGTTTTTGCTTTTTCATGGGACGGCTATTTCTCAGGGCAAAGATGAATTCAAGCCGTATTGGGACTTCGGAGGAACTGTGTTCGCCGACTACTTTTACAAAATAAACGGAGACACAATTTATTCAGGTACTGCAGACTATGCAAAAACACCTAAGGATTTTCAGGCGTTCTCATTCCGAAGAGTTATCTTCGGAGCGCAATACAATCTCACAAGAATTATTTCTGCCAGCACAGGAATTGAAGGCAACGACGGAGTAACAGGCGGCACAGGGGACAGAACTTTTTTTGTGAAATTTGCTTACCTTGAGTTCAAAGAGGTATTTAAATATTCAAGACTTCTGGCAGGTCTGTCGGCAACGCCAACATATTCTCTTGCCTCAGAGCCTGTTTGGGGTTACAGGTCGATAGAAAAAACTATCACTGACATGCGCGGGCTTGGCGCATCCACAGATATTGGAGTAATCCTTACAGGTAATTTTGTAAAAGATGAATCTGTCGGTTATTCTCTGATGGTTGGTAACGGCAGGGGAACCAAGATTGCAAACAATAAAGGTAAGAAATTTTATGGAAGCATTATTGGCCGATTTGCAGACAAGAAACTGATTGCTGAAATCTATTCGGACTATTTCTTTGAACCGGTTGATAAGTCAAAGATCACTCTGAAAGGATTTTTTGGATACAAAGATGAAGCATTTGCAGCCGGCGTTGAAGTTGTCAAGCAGCAGCAGATAAATTACTACGCTGATTCGGCAGACATTTCACCATTCGGTTTATCAGTATTTGCTTCCGCAGTGCTGATGAAAAACAAGCTTAATGCATTTGCAAGATTTGACTTCTTTGACAATGATACTGACTTTGAGCAGGGCAGGACTTATGGAATTCAGAATTACTACAAAGAGAACTTCATTTCCGCGGGCATTGATTTCATGCCGATCAAGCAAGTCCACGTGATGCCAAATATCTGGATCAATACTTATACTGACAAACGAACTACGGGTGCCATCGAAAGAAAGCCGGATATAGTGGGAAGAGTCACGCTGGCATATTTTCTTGTTCCATAGTTCAACAGCAAATGAAGTTGTAACCATTTCAAAATTCGATTGCAGTTCAATCTGCTTACTCAATGCTGATTTATGGTGATGGTAATTCAGACTTCATCATACTGTTATGTTCTCTCATCCATGTAATTCATTCATTTCTTTTGAAGCCAAAGATTTACATCTTTGACAAAGGAATTAAGCCCAATCTCATTCCGAATTAAAACTTCCAAACAACAATGAAAATCATGACTAATTTCTTAACAGTTTTAATATTTCTCCTATCGACAATATCATACTCACAGGAGTTGCAGATTGCAGACAATCCATATGACAAAGCAGATGAACTTACGAAAAGCCGAAAGGCATTTCAGAGAGAAAAGTGGTTTTATGAGCAAAGAATGTATCCTTTCAATTACATCAAACCGGATGCTTATGAAAAAGCTTTGGAGCAGAAGGAAGAGTTGAAAATTCAAAAAGGATTTGCAATGAAAGGTGTGTTTGATTCATGGACAAGTCTGGGACCAAGGACAGGTTTCTATTTTTCATACTCTAACATTACTTCAAGAATGACATCTGTAAAATACGATCCCGTGAATCCAAACATCATTTATGCCGGTGCAGCGTTCGGAGGTATTTGGAAATCACAGGATGGAGGTATGAACTGGACTCCTATGTCAGATTACGAGGTATCGCTCTCAACAGGATCCATTGCAATTGATCCTTCAAATACTAACATCATCTACTATGGAACAGGCGAAGCAACATACAGCGGAGCTTCATACTACGGAAGAGGTTTGCTGAAATCAACAAACGGCGGTGTATCTTGGCAGAATTATTCATCCGATCTGCCAAGTCTATCCTATTGTTCAAGGATTACCGTTAGACCGGGAAACAGTACTCAGCTGCTTGCGGCTATGGGAACCAGCGGACTTTACAGGAGCACAAACTCAGGAGTAACATGGACATTGATAACAGGAGGAAGATGTGACGACGCGATATTTTCACCAACTGGTGATACAGCATATGCGGTAGGAAGCGGAACAGGTTACAGGATTTCCATCGATGGCGGAGCTACATTTGTTTCAAGTTCAGCTCTTACAATGGGGACAAGAAATCATATTGCGTTGTGCAAGTCTTTTCCAAACATAATGTATTGTGCTGTGTATTCCGGTTCGACAATCAGTGTGTTTAAATCAACAAATGCCGGTTCAAGTTTCACTCAGATTGTTGTGGGACAAAACTTCAGCGGCAGCCAGGCGTGGTATGACTTTTACATGCACGTTAATCCGCTTGATCCGAATTATGCATATGTTGGCTCAGTTGATATATGGAGAACTACGAACGGCGGCTCTACAAATTTCACTAACATTACTAACGGTTACAGTGGCGGCAACGTGCATGTTGATCAGCATAATGTAGATTTCCATCCAAGCGACCCGCAGCAGATGGTTTGTGTAAATGACGGAGGCATATGGAAATCAACCGACAGGGGAAGCACCTGGACAAACCAAAACACCAATCAAACGCTGACACAGTTTTACAGAATAGCTTCAGATCCCTCAAACGCGTCACACATTCTTGGAGGCACACAGGATAACGGAACTCAAAGAACAACAGGTACGATTAACTGGGCTGCTGCGTTTGGAGGAGACGGAGGTGAAGTATGTTTTCATGTTGTTAATAATTCATACATACTTGGCGAAACACAGAATAACGGCATGAGAAGATCGACAAACGGCGGAGAGAGCTTTTCCTCAGCTACTTCAGGTCTAAGTGGAACTGCCGCTTGGGTTGCTCCAATAATATCACACCCTGACTCAGCCGGAATATTTTACACAGCCAGACAGAGTGTTTTCAAATCAATAAATTGGGGCTCAAGCTGGACTTCCATATCATCCGGAACCGGTGGTACCATCAGAGAAATGGGAATAAGTAAATCATCTCCCAATATCATGTATGCAACTTCAGGCAGCACGATTTTCAGATCTACCAATAGAGGCTATACTTATGACACCGTTACTTCAGGAACTCCGGCCAGGACAATTACCGGCATTTCCGTTCATCCTGATTCATCACAGGTGGCAATTGTAACGTTCTCCGGATTCGGAGCCGGAAAAATTTATAAGACTACAAACACCGGTTCAACATGGTTCTCTATCAGCGGCAATCTTCCTGATTCACCGGTAAATGACGGCTTGATCTATTATCCGGGTATTTCAACCTCAACTTACTTTGTTGCAACAGATGTAGGTGTATTTGCATCAGATGATTACGGACAAAACTGGACGGAGTTGGCAGACGGCTTGCCAAACACTGTTGCAATTCATCTTGATTATCATGCAGCAACAAATAAACTAAGGGTTGGAACTCACGGCAGGGGAGTTTATGAAGTTAGCCTTTATGTAATACCTGTTGCAAACACAGTCGGTTTATTGAGCCAGGGTATGTTTAAAAACAGTTCACCTTACTGGACACTTCAGGATACAGTCAGATTTTTGCTTCGACGTGCTACCTCACCATTTGCAATAGTAGACTCTGCAAAGTCAGTTATCTCCGGAGATCCGTATATGGAAGATGTTCTTTTTCCTAATGCTTTTTCGGGAGATTACTATTTGGTTGTTAAACACAGGAACAGTCTTGAAACATGGAGCAATACAGCAATCTCTTACTCAAGAGGAACAAGCTTTGAAAAGGATTTTATACAGCCCGGGGAATCTTATGGAGATAACATGATACAACTCATTACTACTCAATCATGGAGAGGACTTTACAGTGGTGATGTGAATCAGGACGGAGTTATTGAGGCATCTGATATTAGCATCATTGACAATGATGCAACAGGTTTCTTAGGAGGCTATGTTCTGTCTGACTTGACCGGCGACTACTTTGTTGATGGCAGTGATTTTGCAATAGCAGATAATAATGCTGCGAACTTTGTTACGTTGATTAGACCATAATAAAGAATCACGAACAGATTCTTGCTTTACAATTCCGGCTTTGAGAATTCATCTATTAGAATCTTGATGCTGTCAGAAAAAAAATCTGAGATCAAACAGTTGAGAGAAATTGTTCATTATGTGTGATGACCAATTTCTCTTTTTTGTTATCATTCGCAGTGTAGAAATGAGCTTTAGCAAAAAGTGTCGCTTAAATTCATTTCAAAAGGATTAGTTTCCGGGTTTGACTTATCTGCCCTATACTTAGCCGATAGAAGTAAGCTCCACTAGGATAATCAGAAGCGTCAAAAACTATTTCATGAATTCCGGGGGTCATATTTGCCACAGCATTAGTGTTTAATAGTTCAGTAATCTTGTTTCCCCTGGAATCAAAGATTGCCAGACTTATTTCGGAACCGAAGTATGCGTTTGACGGAATTTCGTAAGCAATAGTTGTAATAGGATTGAAAGGATTTGGATAATTCTGTCTCAGATTAAAGCCTTCTATTACGGATGAATTTGAACCGGCAATGTATGTTGGTGTTTCACTGGTATCAACTTCAATATTATACATTAGACCGCCGCTTCCGAACTGTCTTGCATGAACTGCCTTGCCGCTTGCGACCACAGTTCTTCCGTCATTAGAAGTACCGCATGAAAAAAATGAACCCGGTGTATCAACTTTGAATATTGGCGTGCTTCCAAGGAATGTCTTGAAAATGTAGAGGTCCTGAGTTGTTCCTCCGAATTCTCCCCATGAAGCAGCTGTAAGAATATTTCCGCTGGAAGAAAATGATAATGAGTTGACTTCATCTCCGCAACCTGCGAATGTCCACAATGGTGTGCCGCTGCCTGATTTCTTGAATACTTTCACTTTTCCGTCATAAGAACTTGATGTAACAAAGTTCAAAGTTCCTGCAGCTATATACTCACCGTTATAGTTGATATCAACCGCTGTATACCAGTTGTAGAATTGTCCCGGCGGTTCCTGATTCTGCCACAGAAAGTTGTAAGCTGAGCCGGAACGCTGATACACTCTGACTATACCTGAATAATTGATCGTTGCTATTACACTTCCGTCACCGTTTATTCCCTGAACAGATTGTGTACCGCTGCTTGGACTCGAAGGGTTGATCAATCCGCTGAAAATTATCTGGCCGGTAAAAGTATTCATCACATAGAACTCACCATAAGTGTTTACAATAAGCAGTGAATCATTTCCTGACATTTTCAATCCCTGAATTGATCCGCCGCCGACAGTTACAGTCGGCTGAAGTCTCTTCTTCCAAACCGGTGTAGTAGAGTTGGAATTGAATCCGTAAATGGTGCTTGAATCATTTCGTGAAACGCTTGCCACAAGAAATTGTCCGTTTCGCGTAATATCCAGACTTGTTGCCAAACCCGTATCCGATAGTTGTGTCAGGTCGAAATTAAAGAATGGAATGTTGCTTGAATTTGTGAACAGAAGTACATTCAGATTTGAGCCCAATGCAATTACTCCGCCTGTATCAGAAATGGCAACATAGTTGATATAGTTTCCCTGGCCAGTAATGTATTCCCATATCGGCGCGGAGCTAAGATTGTCATGCAATATGATTCGATGATTATTAAGCATCCAACCAACAACGCTGTATTTGCCATTGCCGCTGACTGCACATCTGTCGCCCACAGCAGCCGGTTCAGTATATGACCATCGGATATTGCTGTTTAGCATGGTGTTCTCAGGTGAGTTGTATTTCTCAAATGTCTGCTCCCGATTCTTTTCGGGGTTATCATTATGCAGTGGAGTTAATATCACTCTAGTCTGGAATTCATTGCTGACACTTGTATAAATATTCTGCTTTCCAACAAAAGGTGCTTGAGCAAAAGAATAAGATGCAAAAAGGATTATTAAGAAAATACTTTTCATGACATTGTTCCTTCCATTAATGAATATTATGAATGATTGTGAATTTGAAGCCTATCCTTCAAGAACATGATGATTATGCTTTTGCTGAATTGTAATTGGTATAACTTCCCAATTCTAAACAAACAAAGCAAACATATTTTTTGTGGGGAAATCACTTTTCAATGTCTCAATATGTTAAGGAAAAAGGGTAGCGGGAGAATGGATGTTCTTCGTTAATTCTCAAAATGAATCTTCCCTAACACAACGAAGTGATGTTAAGCGATTACCTGCAAAAGATTAAAATCATACACTTCTAAATATCAATTTTCCTTCTTTGTCAATCTCCTGGCCAAATGTCAATAGATTTCCATCAGGATCTTCAATCACAAAGTCTCTCATTGAGTAAGGTTGATTTTCCAAAGCGACTATTATTTTTGCTCCTTTGGAAGAGAAATCGACATAATATTCATCAACATTCTCGCAGAAAAAATAAATGCTCCCTTGTCCTTCGTTTCGTCTCAAATCCACAGACGGTCCTGCAAGATGAATCTCAACTAAACCAAGCAATACTCCTGCATAGTCTCCGAAACTGAAATAATCTTTTGCTCCAAGGACATTCTTATAGAAGTTCAGTGACGATTGAACATCCTTAACACTAAGCACATTTGCTGATGAAAGAATTTTCATAATTATTATTGAAAGCCATTTGATTGATAAAAGAGGTAATACGATATGCAATCATGTTGATAGAATGAAACAAGAAATATTAAAAGGAAAGAATCACATTAACTCCTTAAGCAAGTTATCAAGATCCAATTCATGGGTGAACATGTCCAGTGTTCCATCCGGTTTCTTAGGCCATTCAGCCAGCGGCTTATCCCAATACAATTCAACACCGTTCCTGTCAGGATCATCCAGATACAATGCTTCTGAAACTCCATGATCTGATGCTCCGGTAAGCGGATATCCGGCTTCAAGCAATCGAGCGTAAATTGTTGCCAGATCTTTTCTTGTCGGGTATAGTATGGCAGTATGAAACAATCCCGGTGAGCGAACACTTGACGCAGGTTGTTCTTTGCTGAACCATGTATTGAGACCGATATGATGATGATATCCGCCTGCCGAAATGAAAGCAGCATTGTCGCCATACATTTGTGATATTTCAAATCCTAACAATCCACAATAAAATTTCAGAGATCTGTCAAGATCAGAAACCTTGAGATGAACATGGCCAATGCGGGCTTCCGGTGAAATTGTGTATTCGCTTTTCATCATGGAATTGTTACCTGCGTTAAGTCAGTAAATTTCTGATCGCATTCATACATGTCGCAACAGGTGTGACAGACTCTTTTCATTGCGTTGAACGCAATCAATTCGACATCACCCGACAGATACCCTGACTTTTGTGTCTCATTTTGCAAAAGATCTGTACTTAGATACTTCTTGTTGGAATCCGGCAGAACGGTTGCAACAATGGATTCATCTCCCAGTTCATTCTGAACTTTCAATGCGGCAATAAAATTGGCACCCGAAGAAATTCCGACTGCAAGTCCGATCTTTGCAAGCTTCTGTGCCATGATTATAGCATCGCCGTCATTTACCGGGACAACATGGTCAAGACAACTAAGGTCGACAATTTTGGGAATGAACTCATCTGATACGCCTTGTATTCTATGCTTTCCAACCTTGTGACCGGTTGAAAGAGTTGGAGACTCAGCCGGCTCCATAGGATGAATCTTTACATCAGGATTCATTTTCTTCAGAAACTGTCCTGTTCCCATCACTGTACCTCCTGTTCCAACACCTGCAACAAAGCCATCCGGTCTCATTCCTTTGAAGCTCAACTGCCACCAAATTTCAGGACCTGTAGTTTCATAATGTGCTTTTACGTTGGCTGAATTTGAAAATTGATGTGGAAGGAAGATGTTTTCGTTTTCGTCTGCAAGTTTGTCTGCCAACTCAATACTTCCCAGAAAACCTCCCTGATCCCTTGTAACGGGTGTAATATTAGCGCCAAAGCTATTGATCAGATCAACCCTTTCACGGCTCATCCAATCAGGCATGAAGATCATTACAGGATGTCCGAGTGCCTTGCCTATTGCAGCGAATGAAATTCCGGTATTACCGCTTGTTGCCTCGGCAATTGTATCTCCTTCTTTCAAAGAACCATTTTTGTATGACTCTTTGAGAATATGATAGGCCATTCTGTCCTTTATACTACCGGTCATATTAAGACTTTCGTATTTTACATAGAGTTTTCTAAGCTTTCCTTTGTATTTGAGCTCAATCTCCAATAAAGGAGTGTTTCCAATCATATGTCCAAGGCTTGCGAATTTCTTTTTCATTGCCGCATAGTTATCATGGATGGAGGAGTTCATAGTATATATTGTTTTGCAAATGTAATCTCATCATTCCAAAAAAGAAACTTAATACCTTATTTGATAGCCGGTAATATTGATTTTAGTAAACTGAGGTATGCAATATGGCTGATAAGCTTTCGGATGCGGGCCGAATGCTTCGGTGAAGTTTTCAACTTTAAACCTTAAATTTTTATACTGCTGTCCAAAACATTTTCGAAGTGACGAAATTATTGCGAAAAAAGTTCTATAATAAAATCCTCTTCGAATATCGGAGAAACAATCCGCCCGCCTGTCGGATTACTACTCACTGTGAAGCGAATGACAGCGGACAGGCATCATCCTACATGCCGTTAAGAAATTGTGAGCTTTGGCGTAAACCTGCCCGAAGAATGCTGAACTTCAACACTTTTCGCAGGCGGGCCCGTCCTTGCCGGGTAAACCTGCCCGAAGAATGCTGAACTTCAACACTTTTCGCAGGCGGGCCCGTCCTTGCCGGGTAAACCTGCCCGAAGAATACTGAAATACAACACTTTACGCAGGCGGGCCCGTCCTTGCCGGGTAAACCTGCCCGAAGAATACTGAACTTCAACACTTTACGCAGGCGGGCCCGTCCTTGCCGGGTAAACCTGCCCGAAGAATACTGAAATACAACACTTTACGCAGGCGGGCCCGTCCTTGCCGGGTAAACCTGCCCGAAGAATACTGAACTTCAACACTTTACGCAGGCGGGCGGGCGACTCGCTGCCCTGAGCCTGCCGAAGGGTT
>CALEVL010000106.1 GCA_937924675.1 uncultured Ignavibacteria bacterium
GCCGACTGCGGGCAGGCCCGCCTGCAGAGAATGTACTTGAATTGCCGACTGCGGGCAGGCAACAGCTTACCCTTAACTACTGCACTTATCTACACTAACTATACCCTCTGTTAGATCTTTTCCCCATGCTACCTACCACTTCGTGAAGTTTACATTACCTTATCCATTTCCAGAATCATGAATTCAAATGACAACGCACATCATAAAATGAAATTGCAAAGCTGAGTGATGATAAGTAAGTTACCATGAGAGTAAGAAAAAGGATTACCATGATGAATAGAAATTTTACCCGAAGAGAGCAAAGTTTAGAAAGAGGTGTTTTGCCTGTTAATGACTCCTCGGTTCTCTCGGAGAACACCAACAGGGGCGGAACAACCTAATAAGACAAATAAACAATGACAAAGGAAACCAAACTTCTGATTCAGCTAAGCAATAAGCTCGAACCACTTTGGGATGAAAAGTATGGAGCCGAAACGACTCAGGCATTTGCTATGCATTACGGACTTCATGGAGCTGCCAACATATTTCTTAATGCCAAAGGCAGAGAAATTGGAATAAAAATTGTAGGGTCCCGAATGCTTTACAAGTTTGAAGATGAGCCGGAAGAAATGTTCAGGGGAACAATAGAGGAGATACCGATTGAAGAACTTGAAAGGATTTTATCCGAATCTTAATCTAAATCCTTACAGATTCCTTAATCCTCGCAAGTATAACAGGATAATCTTCCGGCGGTATTACTAAATAAGGTCTCTCCGGAATTTTTATTGTGTAAGCTCTGCCAAAACTCAATTCAACCTTCTTCCTCTTGCCTCTATCACGATTCTTCGAAGCGAATACTGATCTGCCGTCGTTCTTAGTTCCTCTTGCCATGGTCCTTGGCTTCATAATGATAGTGCCGCCTTCCTTGCTGGATTCTTGCATAAGCTCTTGAGTCCGGGCTGGTGATCAGCGTCACAGACGATGCAGCTTCATCCTTCACGGCTGATACCTCCCTGAGCGCTCCGGTTACAACAAGTGTCTTGGTGCCCTTGACCTTACCCTTAATCTTTAAAGCTATCCACTTTTGTCTGCCGCTGGATTCGAAGTTCTTCTGGATTGAGCGCAAAGCTTTAATCTCTATAACTTTCAAAGCTGTGGACTTCACTTCCTGAATTACTCTGCGGAGATTATTTTCCAATTCATTGGCCGAGCTCATGCTTCGGATAATCCTGAGTTTAATTGCAGAGCCTCCTGAATCAGTACACCCTTCCGGTATTCGTCTATCTTTGAATAATCAACGAAGCTATAATCATAAGGTGTACTGTTGTTGACTTTTACTAACTCGAATCCTTCTACCCTGTAACGGATGTAATGCAACTCGGAATTTGTGACTCCGTTGTGATTGTAAGTCTCTCCCCAGATTTCGTTTGGCAGTTTAAGAACATTTAATGCATTGGTTTTGAACTTGTCAATAGCCCTCAAACGTTTTATGTCTGTCACAACAAGACGTCCCCTATCGAAGGAGAATTGTTTCGGCGATTCAGGAGGGGCTGGATCCAGTGCCGTGGTCCTAAAGTACAACAATTCTCCATTCTTCAGTATATTTAGTATCTGGTTCCGCTTTTCTAAATGCCCACTAATAATTATCTTCAGCTCATGTTTTTCAATTAAGATTGCAATGAAATGTCTTACATTCTTTTCCCCAATATAAGAACCTATGAACTTTGTCTTCCCTTGCATCTTATCTAGTGTAATAAACAAAGGATCCTTCAATGTTTGATAGAACATTCCCAAAAACTCTAAGCTCGCGACTGGTTCAGGACTATCGGGAGCGGTCTGACTTCCGGGAAGACTCCTTCAGATACCTCGAATTCATAGAAGACATGGAAAAAGAAGTTGAAGGATTGCCGAAACCGACACGGGAAGATATTGTAATTTCACTTTGCGAAGGCAACTATTCTTTCGCGCTATTTGAGAATGTGAAAAAATTAAAAGTATCTCAGGCAGCGATGATAGTCGTGTACAGGGAAAAGGAGGCTTTTAGGATTTGGAAGCACAGGAAACTTTATGAGAATAATTAAAACGGCCAGAGGGTATTGCCTTCCAGCATCTTAAATGGCAAAGGTTTAGTCCTGTAAGTGACGGTGGGTGTATTGAATACGATTATGATGAAATACACTATGCTAAAAAATATGAAAGAAGCAGCGCTCATGACGATTGAAATAACAATCCCAAATCCGCCAAAAAGCAAAAGTGCCAAGACAAAACCGGTTAAGTATGATACTATTTTCATCTCATTGTTTTCCAAAACATAATGACAAGGCGAACAATTAAAAATGGAAATAATATGGCTCAGACAATAGGAGACTTAGAACTTAACATACTCGTCAAGTCTGTTGACAAAGGCGGCGTCAGACAAATCACCGCTTCAGTTAAGGATGCTACAAATGTCGTCAAGTCTTTAAACCAAGACCTTGAAACATTTGCAGGCAAAGCTGGGTTCGTGCTTTCCGCATTACGTGAGGCATTACAAATTTTGGGCAGTACGATCAGAGGAGTATCTACTGCAATCCAAGGAGCTGCCAATGCACACCAACAACTCCTTTCATCACAAATGCAGCTTGATGCAGCGGCAAAATTAACAGGACAATCGTTGCAATTTTTACAGAATACAGCTGAAGCAGCGAAAGAAGAATTTGGATTGTCCGCGCCTCAGGCAAACAAGTTCATTGTCCGCTCTGAGTCCTCCCGCATTGAACAAAGTTAATCTTATCTGCCTATTCTGCGGGGACTCAGAGCCTTGATACTGGTATAGTCTTCCCGCTGAGTCCGGTGAATCTGAGACTCAGCGTGGACAGAAAGTCTTTTTCCGCTCGTTCCCAAACTCCTGTTTGGGAACACACTTGCACATGAAACTCCGTTTCATGTCCTTTTTGCGACGTCTGTGGACTCCCCTTCTTCTGTTCCCGCTTTAGTCTTCCCGCTGAGTCCGGTGAAGCTGAGACTCGGCGTGGACAGAAAAATCTCATTGTCCGCTCTGAGTCTCCCGCATTGAACAAAGTTAATCTTATCTGCCTATTCTGCGGGGACTCAGAGCCTTGATACTGGTATAGTCTTCCCGCTGAGTCCGGTGAAGCTGAGACTCAGCGGGGACAGAAAGAGAACAAAGTTTAGAAAGAGGGGTTTTGCCTGTTGGTGACTACACCTGCCCGCACTAAGCAAGTCCGGTAAACTCTCTGCAGGCCTGCCTGCCCACTGGCCATTGAAGTGCGTAACTCATCATGGCAGGCAGGCGGGCGTTTCACTTGGAGAACACTAACAGGGGCGGAAAGATAAGCTCAGAACGATTCGATTCCACTTGAAGTCATTTAAGTTAAATGACAGGCTACATATAGATGTTGAACATAGGGTTGGAAAAGTTTGGGAGCAAATTTTTGAAAATTTGAATAAAATTCGAATCTTGGAGTAAAAATGAGAATTTACAGCTATGATCAAGACACTTCATTTGACGAGATCTTTGTTTATCTCACACCTGAAGAAATTGAAGATTTAATAGGTAAGCTAAAAGTTCTATTGCAGAATCCAAATATTCATCATATTCACTTTACTGAATTGGATACGAATAATGCTTCATTACGTGAAATGACTGTTTCGGTATTTACAGGCAAGAACTTAAGTGAATTTGATGAACGAAGCAAGAGACTCATAATTGAAGGAAAGTGAGATTAAGAAAAGTAACTTCATTGTACTCGAACCTAAAAGATTAGAAAGATGTGTTTTGCCTGTTGGTGACTCATCATGCCTGTAGTCCCGTCTTCGCTGAGTCCCCGCATCAGAAGCAGTGCAAGTTGAAAAAGGGCTTTATGCGGGAGACTCAGCGAGGACAAAAATGCCGAGTTTCCAGATTACCACTTCATATGCTTTATGGATTCTTCCCGCCTGC
>CALEVL010000107.1 GCA_937924675.1 uncultured Ignavibacteria bacterium
AAAGAATAATTGCTCGTTCACAAACTCCGGTTTGTGAACGCACTTGCAAAATGAAACTCCGTTTCATGTTACTCAAAGAATAATAGCTCTTTCACAAACTCCGGTTTGTGAACGCACTTGTAAATGAAACTCCGTTTCATGTTACTTAAAATATAACTAACGCTCTTGCTGATGTTCAGAGCATAACGATATTACCAACAAAGATGCTTTAGTTGTTGGTCACGCTCAATGAGTTCGATCCTGTTCTTGCTATTTAAGAGAGTCGCAACTTTCAGAAAACTAAGTTCCTGTGTTGGCTATTGCAAATGAGGCAGTGAATCCATTATTCTGAAAATATGCAATATATAAGGAAACAAAGCATCCATGCTTTCGCGTGCTCCTTTTGTTGAACCGGGTAAAGCAATCACAAGCGATTTTCCTATTAATCCGGCTATGCTTCTTGAAAGCATGGCATAAGGAGTTAATTCCTGACCATAACTTCGCATTGCTTCAGATATTCCGGGTATTTCCCGCTCCAGCAGTGGCTTCACTGCTTCATGCGTTACATCCCGCGGCGAAAGTCCGGTACCACCCGTGATAACAATTATGTCAATATTTTCCTGAACAAAGCTTCTAATTCTTTCTCTGATTATATCCGTTTCATCGGGTATGATTATATAATCCTTCACTTCTACTTCGCTGTCTTCCAGTTTTTTAATAACAGCTTTTCCGGCAGTATCTTGTTTCTCACCCTTGGATATGCTGTCGGAACATACAATTACTGCCGAAGAAAGAGCCCGTTCTTGTTTTTCATTGTATTGTGAACGGCCTCCTTTTTTTTCAATCAGTTTTATACCGGTGATTTCAATTTCCTTGTCAATGGGTTTAAGCATGTCATAGATAGTCAGAGCGGCAATGCTTGCGCCGTGCATTGCCTCAACTTCCACTCCGGTTCTGTATATTGAGTGAACTTCGGTTTCAATAATTAAGCTGAGTCCTTCGATTCTATGCCTGACAACAGCATGCTCAACTGGCAACGGGTGGCAGTCAGGTATCATGTCGCTAGTCCTTTTTATTGCAAAGAGCCCTGCAACTCTGCTTGATTCAAGAACATTGCCTTTTGGCACTGTTCCGTTGACAACAGCATCTATTGTTTCTTTCCTGCTGACGTTTACAATTGCTTGTGCAGTTGCTCTCCTGTGAGTTCTTACCTTGCGGGTTATGTCATTCATTCAAGTATAGTTCATTTAAATTCAATTCTGCTTCTTCCATGAAAATGATCCTTCAACAAACATCTCTTTGCCCCAAACGGGTACTTCTGCTTTTATTCTTTCAACAATATACGAACAGGCTTCGGTAGAATCTTTTCTGTGAACAGATGATGTGAAAACGAACAGGCTGATTTCGCCTGCATTTACAAGACCGGTACTGTGGTAGATATGCATGCAGGTCAGTGAAAATCTGGAGAAAGCATCTTCTCTTATTTCACTGAATTTTTCTTCAGCCATTTCATAATATGCTGAATACTCAATTGCTGAAACTTCATTGCTTCCAATGGAATCATTTCGTACCTGACCAAGAAAGATGCTATGCGCCCCGATGTTCTTCTTATGACTGTGCTTCTCTATTGAACGGCTTATGAAATCCGGAGTTATTGCCCCGTCTACAAAGACTCCTGCCTTTTTATTGCTTTTCATTTTTACTTTTGAGTTTGAAGATATTTTCTCAATGCCTTGGCTCCTCCCTTTAGGCTGTATGCTTCAATCCCATCGTTATTTGATTGAAGAATATTGACAGCCGTTTTGCTTCTTTCTCCTGCTTCACAAAAAATAACTATCTTCTTACCGGAAATAACAGACGCGGCTCTTTCAATAAAACTGCTCATAGGAATTCTGACTGTGCCGAATTCTGCCATGTCTGCCGGTTCATGCTCTTCTCTGACATCTATGAATTCACAATCTCCTGATTTTGCAGCCGCTACAAACTCCTCGACTCCTATTTCTTTTACATCTGAATCCGGCAAAGCACAAAATCCTGAATAATCGAAACTCATGAATTCGTCTTTGTTGGCCGGCATCCCTGCTTTATCAGGGAAAGGAGTAACTCTGAATTCGTAAAAGCTTCCATAGAATGCATTGTAAGAAACAATCTTGTTTGCAAGGGGCTTGCCTGATTTGGTTACAATCTTTATTGCTTCAGCGGCCTGCATGGTACCTATGACTCCCGGCACCACTCCAAGAACTCCCGTGTCATTGCATGAGAAAACAGAGCCGGGCTCCGGCGGTAAAGGAAACAAGTCACGATAGTTGGTCTTAATACCTTCGTTGCAATCATCCAAGTTGAAAACTCCTGCCTGACCTTCAAAGCCAAGCACAGCACCATAAATCAGCGGCTTATCTACTATGCAGCATGCATCATTAATTAAATATCGCGATGCAAAATTGTCGGTGCAATCAATGACAACATCAAATCTGCTGAAAAGCTCTATGGCATTATCATTTGATATTTTTCCGCTGAAGACTTCAATATCTATTTCAGAATTTATGAGCTTAAGATTTCTTGCGGCAGTCTCTGCCTTGGGCTGTCCGCAGTCGGATTCTTTGTACAGAACTTGTCTTTGAATGTTGGTTAAATCAACTTTGTCAAAATCCGCAATGCATATTGTTCCTGCACCCGCTGCAGCCAGATACATCAAAGCCGGGCAACCAAGTCCTCCTGCTCCGGCGACAAGGATCTTTGAATTTAGCAAACGCGTTTGTGCTTCCTCACCGAAGTTTCTCAAAATAATCTGTCTGTTGTATCTGCCGGAATTCATTTGCGGTTCTGCTTTTTATCCGCCTGAAAACGGTGGCAACAAAGCAACAGTATCATTGTCATTAAACTTTTCGTTCCCGTGTATCAGTCTGCGGTTCACTGCTATCGAATACTTGACAGATTTGAGCTGTGGATAATTGCCTTCAAGATAAATCCTGAGATTGTCCGCATTCTCTATATCCTGTGATTCCCATTCAGTACTTCCTGCAATTTCTGCAATCTGCCCGAATGCAAGAATATTAATTTTCAAATTAGATTTCCCGATTTACTTTCTTAATGTCTGTTGGTGAGTTCATATTAGCAAATATCTTTTCATTAAAAAATTCACAAGAGTCAACATCAACAAGTTTACAGTCAAAGAATGTTACGAGCGTTTCAATCTTATTAATTCCTCCGGCAACGAGTTCTTCCCATTTGGCTAAGCAGGAAGTATCATAAACTCCAAACAAAGGCTGCATCCTGCCATCGAATACAGGAACGGTAATTTCCGCTTCAGCAGAGCGTTCGATTATATAACGAACGGCTGATGATGTGATGAACGGCATATCGCAGGCAGTTATAAAATTTTTTTCATACGCGCTGTGAAACAATGCGGAATGAATTCCCCCCGCCGGTCCTTTATTGCTTATCCTGTCATTTATGATTTCAACACCGAGACCTTCATAACAAATGTTGCCTGTTACAATTACAATCTTCGGAAACACAGAACTAAGAACTCTTATTGCATATTCAGCCAGTTGCTTTCCTTTGAATTGCATCAATCCTTTGTCTTCTCCCATCCTTGAACTCTTGCCTCCGGCAAGTAAATATGCTCCTGCGTTTATCATATTCATTGAGTTATCAAATGCTCAACAGTTTAATTGATGCTATCAGAAGAACCAGTGCAAGTATTTTTTTCAGAAATCCGCTGTTGAATTTTCTTGAACCAAGATATGATCCTAAGATGCCTCCGGCAATTGCAAAAGTCACGGGCCAGATCAAGTTTGTTTCAATTGTACCTCCGCCGGCAAGAGTACCTGCAAGCCCGGCGATGGAATTTACAAGAATGAAAAGAGAAGAGACCGCGGCAGTTTGCTTCATATCTGTCCAATTTAGCAACAGTAGTATAGGGCTCAGAATGACTCCGCCTCCTATTCCAATTAATCCGGAAATAAATCCGATGCCCAGACCTATTAACAAAGAGAAAAAAATGCTGCTCTCAGATTCAGGTGTTGGGCTTTGTGTTCTTGCAAATGAAAATCTGAATACGGAAATGAGCAGTAACACTCCAAGTATCTTATTGTAAACTCCCGTGTCAACCGTGATGAGGCCTCCGGCAAAAGCTGCCGGAACAGATGCTGCCGCAAGCGGGAGAAAGAGCCGGAAATCAAAATGACCTGCGGCATAAAATTGAATAAATGCAGTAAGCGATACAAGAATGTTAAGAATGAGTGCTGTCTGTCTCATTTCAGAAGTTCCGTAAGAAAAGAGTGCCATGATTGCAAGGTAACCGCTTGCACCGCCATGCCCAACTGATGCATATAAAAACGATACAGTCAAGATAAGAGCATAAAACAGTGTATCTTCAGCGTACATCACAACTCGAATAATTGATGCCAATTCTACACTGCGGAATTACTAACGCAAATCTGAAGCGGAAACTCTTACTCATACAATCATCCTCACTGTGACGGGCTCGCCTTTTTGAATAAGATTTTTATCTCCTGAAAGTTCAATCATACAGTCTGCATCTGAAAAAGAATTAAGCATATAACTTTCCTGGTGAGAGAGAATCTCTACTTCTTCGCCGGCTGTCCGGCCTTTCAGAAAAAGAGTCAGGTCATTTTTCCGGTAATAATCGGAGCTAAGTTTTAAAGTGAAAGTCTTAAAGTATTCCCTCCCGGTTATTATGCCAATGGCAGGAACAACATAATTGTAGAAGCAAGACAATACAGCGGCAGGATTTCCCGGCAGCGCGAAGATTAACTTGTCATCAAGCTTGCCAAAATAGAATGGCTTTCCGGGTTTTTGCTTCACTTTGTGAAATATGGTTCTCACGCCGTTTGATTCCAAAACTTCTTTTACGAGATCATAATCACCGACTGATATACCTCCCGTAATAATTATGATGTTGCTTTCTTTTGCATTCAAGAAGGTACTTTCAATTGCAGACAACGTATCATCTGCAAAACCAACATAAGCCGGCTCTATGTCTACTTGATTGAGTGCGGCAATTAAACCGAAAGAATTCGATTCGAAAATTTTTCCTTCCGTAAGTTTTTCACCCGGCTTTACAAGTTCTTTTCCTGTTATAATCAAACTAACGTCCGGCTTTGAAAAGACCGTAACTTCAGTAATTCCCGTGCCTGCAAGAAATGAAACAGCGGCCGGTGTAAGCAGACTGCCTCTTTTAAGCAAGAGCTGACCACTGTGTGTTTGGGATCCTTTTTTTCTGACATTGCTGCCTCTGTCTAGCTTGTCATCGCGAATTACAACTTCATCTTCATGCCGCTCAACCTTCTCTTGCATCACAACTGTATCAGCACCGGGAGGAACACAACCTCCGGTAAAAATTCTCAAGCAGGTTCCTGTCTCCAGGGAGGAGTTATAAAATGCTCCTGCCTGAATTTCACCTGCAACCTTGAGTGGTTGCGATAAAATGCTGTCAAATGAAAAACAGTAACCGTCCATAGCTGACTGGTCAAAGGGAGGCGTGTCTATAAGTGAAACAGGTTGAACAGCCAAAACATATCCGAATGCTTTTTGCAAAGGGATAATTTCGGTTACTTGCTGCGGACAATTATCGGATATTAGCTTTCTGGCATCTTTAACTTCAATCATAATATAAGTCCGGTAAAAATATTGTCATCAAGTCAACCGCCAATGCTGAACATGCTTCTGTTGGAAATTGTTGCGGCATCTATTTCTTTGTATTCAGTTGAAAGTTGCCCGCCCAAAGCTTCTTCCTTTGAAAAGACGCAAGACTTTATGAGTCCGGAAATGTCTTTGCCTGATCTAAGAGCGCCAAGCAAGTCAACTTCATTCTTAGAGAAAAGACAGTTTTTCATTTTTCCGTCAGCCGTTAGTCTCATCCTGTTGCAGCTGCTGCAAAATGGCGAGCTCATAGTGCTTATCACCGCAAAAGTTCCTTTGAATCCTTCCACTCTGAACTTCTTAGCCGTCTCATGTTTTTCGTCTTCAAGTCTGTCGAATCTGAAAGACTTCTCAGCAAGCTCAAGCATTTCTTCATACCTGAATACTTTTTCGACATCCCACTTATTACCCGAAAAGGGCATAAATTCAATAAAGCGTATATGCACAGGAACATTGCGTGTCCACTCAATAAAATTAATGATCTCAGTTTCGTTGACTCCCCGCATTATCACAGCATTGACCTTCACGTGAAATCCCTTATCTATAAACATGTGAATGTTTTCCCAAACTCTCTCGAAGTAATTCCTTTTTGTTATCTCTCTGAACCGGTCTGCCTTGAGTGAATCAAGACTGAAGTTCAGGGAATTTATTCCTGCATTTTCGAAGACATCTGTAAATCTGTGAACAAGTGAGCCGTTAGTAGTTATCGTCAGTTTAGCCGGCAGTTTCGAGAGCATGAGTATGATATCAGCTGCATCATCTCTGAGCAACGGCTCTCCACCGGTTAGTCGTATCTTGCAAACACCCTGATTTACAAACTCAGTGGCAATGGCGGCGATTTCTTCAAGCTGCATAAGATGTTCCGCAGGCATCCATTTCTCAGAGCATTCTGGCATGCAGTATGAACAATTAAAATTGCATACGTCTGTAAGAGAAATGCGAAGGTAGTTATGTATTCTTCCGAAGCTGTCAGTAAGCATTGCAGGAAAATGAAATTGATAACCCGCATCAAGTGCGGGGTAATTTAAATTTTGGTTCTCAATTTAAGCATCATTAGAATTAATTATGATGCATTTTTTTTAAATCGGCAATAATGCGCATTCACTCATATTATATGTAACCATGATGTGAGTCAAAAATGATTCGTTGACTCATAATTAAAGTAACCGTAGAATAGCCTCTAAGCAAAGCCGACCAAAACGATGCATTGACTCATATTAAAAGTAACCAATTTGATTGGATAAAAAATGATTCGTTGACTCATAATCAAACAACTGCACATGTGAGTAAAACAATATAGGTCAGGCTTCGCTTCCGTATCAGTCCACTGTCTGGTTAGCCGGAAACTAGCTGAAATTCAGGAGTGAATTTCCTACATAGCAAAAAGTAAGAATCACCAAATTTTTGTTGCCAATAATTTTGCATTTAGCTGTTCTTTTTGACTTAAGTCAAAGCGCGAATGAACAAGTAATTGTAATTTGCGTGAGACATTTTAATACATAAAATGAATTTGGCGACAAGAAAATGAGAGAGGGAAGCAAATTGACACACCTGTTGTATCCTGCAAGTAAACTCAAACTTCTGAATAAATGAAAATACATTTGAAGATCCTGACAGTGATAGTAATTATCATAACTTGCTCAGGAGTGCAAGCGCAAACCGGTCAGGAGCTGTTCACACAGAAATGTTCAGCCTGCCATACAATAGGAAAAGGAAAGCTAGTGGGTCCCGACCTGTCGGGTGTAACAAAGAAGAGGTCAGAAGATTGGTTGCTTAAGTTCATTTCTTCAAGCCAAAATTTTGTTAACAGTGGAGATTCAGAAGCAAAGAAGATCTTCGAAGAGTTCAATAAAATTGTTATGCCTGATCCGGGATTAAGTGATGCGGAAATCAAATCATTACTTGCCTTTATAGATTCTCAGGGAGGAAGTTCAACTGCATCAACTCAGGTAACAATGAGACCGCTATCAGAAGCTACTCCACAGAATGTCAGCAGGGGAGAGTCACTCTTTTCAGGAGAAGTTGCATTTGCTAACGGCGGCGGAGCTTGTGTATCTTGCCATACAGTTCCCAATCTTTCAGATCTTGGGGGCGGTACCCTATCAAAAGACCTGACAACAGCTTACTCAAGATTGAGTGAGGCAGGAATGGTGAACATTATTCAAACACAACCTTTCCCTGTAATGAAGCAGGCATTTGTAAACCATACTCTTACCGGTGAAGAAGTTTTTGATCTTGCGGCATACCTCAAGAGTGTTGATGAAAACCAGAAGCATTTGGAGAATTCAAACAAGCCGGAGAAATTCATTTATTCCGGACTCGGAGGATTGGTACTTTTACTGGGTGCATTTGCAGGAATATGGCATTACAGAAGAAAGCGAAGTGTCAATCACAGCATCTACAAACGACAGGAAGATTATCTCAGCAACAATATTTTCAAAAACTAACCAACAACAATGAGCTGGATAAAGGATATTATTTCACCGGAGACCAGAAACTGGGAAGAGTTTTACAGAAACAGGTTTCAGCATGACAAAATTGTAAGAAGTACACATGGTGTGAACTGCACAGGCGGTTGTTCATGGCAAGTACATGTGAAAGACGGTATAGTTGTTTGGGAGACTCAGCAACTTGACTATCCATTGTTAGAAGACTCTCTGCCTCCTTATGAACCAAGGGGTTGTCAGAGAGGAATTTCATTTTCATGGTATCTGTACAGTCCGATAAGAATAAAATATCCACTGATCAGAAGTTCACTGATAGATCTTTTCAGATCAGAAAAAAAGAAGACCGGAGATGCTCTGAAGGCATGGGAGAATATTCAGAAGGACCCTGAAAAAAGGAGAAAGTATCAACAGTCAAGAGGCAAGGGAGGATTCAGACGAATCTCCTGGGATGAAGTGCTGGAGCTGATTGCGGCCGCAAACATTTACACGGCAAAAAAATATGGTCCTGACAGGGTTATTGGTTTTTCACCGATACCGGCTATGTCAATGCTAAGCTATGCATCAGGAGCAAGGTTCCTTCAACTGTTCGGAGGCGTAAATCTGAGTTTTTATGATTGGTACTGTGATCTTCCGAATGCTTCCCCTGAGATTTGGGGTGAGCAGACAGATGTATGCGAAAGTGCAGACTGGTATAATTCAAAGATGATTGCAGACATGGGTGCTTGCCTTAACATGACAAGAACTCCCGATTGTCACTTCTTTGCAGAATCAAGACATAACGGAACAAAGGCAGTGGTGTTCTCTCCGGATTTCAGCCAGGTGTGCAAATATGCTGATCAATGGGTTCCGCTTCATGCCGGCAGCGATGGAGCTTTTTGGATGTCTGTGGGACATGTAATCCTTAAGGAATTTCATCATGAGAAAAAAACAAATTACTTCATAGACTATTGCAAAAAATATACTGACAGTCCTTACCTTGTTGAACTTAACAAAGACGGTGACCACTATACGGCGGGAAGGCTTGTAAGGGCAAACAGAATTGAGAAATACAAGAATGCTGAAAACGGTGACTGGAAGTTTCTGAACATTGATGAAAATACAGGTGAGCTAATAATGCCTAAAGGTTCGATGGGGCACAGATGGGACAGTAAGGGAGGCAAATGGAATATGAAATACGAAGACGGTGAATCGGATTTGCCTTATTCTCCGCTTCTTACATTGTTAGATAAAAGTGACAAGACGGTACAAGTTGAATTTACAGAGTGGGGACTGGACGAAAAAAGATTAAGAGGTGTGCCGGTAAAAGAGATTCAGACAAGTGACGGTGAAAAGATATTGGTTACAACTGTGTATGATTTGACGATGGGACAGTATGGTGTCAGCAGAGGACTTGAAGGCGATTTCCCGGCTGATTATACAGATAAGGATCAGGCATATACACCGGCATGGCAGGAAATATTCACAGGTGTTGATTCCAAGACAGTATTGCAGTTTGCACGCGAATGGGCAAACACAGCAGAAGTTACAGAAGGAAAGTGCATGATAATTATTGGTGCAGGCATTAACCATTGGTATCATAACAATTTGATTTACAGAGCAGGCATAATGGCTCTGATGTTCTGCGGTTGCATTGGCAAAAACGGTGGAGGATTGAATCACTACGTCGGACAGGAGAAACTTGCACCTGTTGATTCTTGGGGAAATATTGCTTTTGCAAAGGATTGGGGCATGGTACCAAGGCTTCAGCAGGCTCCTATCTGGCATTATATCAACACTTGTCAATACCGTTATGACGGCCACTTTGCCAAATACAACACGGTTCCCGAAAATGAACTGACGAAAGGTCATCTTGCGGATCTCATTTTTAAATCAGTCAGAATGGGTTGGATGCCCTTCTATCCGCAGTTTGATCAAAACACATTTGAATTGTGCAAGGAAGCTGTCAAAAATGGTGCAACCGATGACAAACAGATAATCGAATATGTCTTAGAGAAATTGAAATCTGGAAAGCTAAACTATGCTGCCGGAGATCCTGATGATGATTTTAACTTCCCAAGACTCTGGTACATTTGGAGAGGGAATGCAATCACCGGAAGCATGAAAGGTCATGAATATGCTTTCAAACATTATCTTGGCACACATTCAAACCTAATAGCTAAAGATTTAGAAGAAGAAAAGACAGACGAAGTCAAATGGCATGAAATTGCACCCGTCGGAAAAATGGATCTCGTTGTTGATCTGAATTTCAGAATGGATTCATCTGCACTTTACTCTGACATAGTGCTCCCGGCTGCTTCATGGTATGAGAAGGCCGACCTGAACAGCACTGATATGCACTCGTTTATCCATCCTCTTTCAAAAGCAATTGAACCGGTTTGGGAGTCAAAGACAGACTGGGAAATATTTAAGAACATAGCAAAAAAGACTAGCGAATTTGCCGTGAAGTATTTTTCCGAACCTGTGAAAGATATTGTATCATCGCCTCTCTCCCATGACTCTGCTGATGAAATCACGCAAAAAGACATTAAGGACTGGTACAAAGGCGAATGCGAGGCAATACCCGGCAAGACTATGCATAAACTCTCCGTTGTTGAAAGAGATTACACGAAGTTGTACGACATGTATATCACTCTCGGAATTCAGGCAAGGAACAAAGGCATGAGTGCTCATGGTAATAGTTTTACTTGTGAAGATGCATTTGACGACATGGTAAATTCTTCTCATTTTCCGGTAGAAAGAAACAACGGCCATGTTTTGCCATCGCTTAAGGAAGATGTTTATGCCGTAAATGCAGTTCTGCACCTTTCATCTCTCACAAACGGAGAGCTCAATGTCAGGGCGTATAAAAATATGGAAAAGAAGACAGGACTTGTTCTCTCTGATCTTGGAGAAGGAAGCAAAGATGTAAGAATGACTTATGCGGATCTTCAGGCGCAGCCGAGGCGTTACAACACATCTCCTATTTGGTCAGGACTTATGAATAATGGCCGCGCTTATTCGGCTTTTACGTATAATGTGGAAAGGCTTGTTCCATGGAGAACTCTGACGGGCCGACAGCATTTTTATCTCGATCACGAAATGTATCTTGCTTTTGGCGAGCACCTTCCAACATATAAACCTTCACCAAAGCCGGAAGTATACGGCGATTTGCGTGAGACTTTGAAAGAAGGAAAGGCAAAAGTGCTTAACGTTCTGACTCCTCACGGCAAATGGCATATACACTCTACCTACATGGAAACATTAAGAATGCTGACTCTGTCTAGAGGATGTGAGCCATGCTGGTTAAGTGAAGCTGACGCGGCTGAACTCGGAATTCAGGATAATGATTGGGTTGAAGTGTTCAATGACCACGGCGTCTATTGCACCAGGGCTGTAGTAAGTGCAAGAATACCAAGGGGAGTTTGTATTGTATATCACGTGCCTGAAAGAACTGTCGGCATTCCGAAGTCACAGGTAAGAGGAAACAAGAGAGCCGGCGGACACAACAGCTTTACAAGGATACACCTGAAACCAAATCTTCTTGCCGGAGGATACGGTCAGTTTTCATTCCATTTCAATTACTGGGGTCCGACAGCGGTCAACAGAGATACACACGTTGTTGTGAAGAAGATGGAAAAACTGGTTTGGTAAACTAAATTCTTAATCATCAATCAGAAAATCATGAATGTTAGAGCACAGATTTCAATGGTCTTTCACCTTGACAAATGCATTGGTTGTCATACTTGCTCAATTGCCTGCAAAAACATATGGACCGACAGGAAAGGAGCTGAGTATATGTGGTGGAATAATGTTGAAACGAAACCGGGGACAGGTTATCCCACAAAGTGGGAAGATCAGAATGTTTACAACGGGGGCTGGAGAAAGGACGGAGACGACATTGAACTAAGAGGGGCGGGCAAGCTGAGAGGACTTGTAAATATTTTTCATAACCCGCATCTGCCCGTAATTGACGACTACTACGAGCCATTCACATACAAATATCTTGACCTTATAGAATCGCCGGCTATGGATGATCAGCCGACAGCAAGACCGGTTTCACTCATAACTGGTAAACCAATAAATATAAAGATGGGTCCAAACTGGGATGATGATCTGAGCGGCACTCCTGATTATGCAAGAAAAGATCCCAATCTGGAAGTTCTTTCCGAAGCTGAAAGAGAAGCCATGTTCCAATTGGAAAAGCTTGCATTCTTCTATCTGCCAAGGATTTGCAATCACTGTCTAAATCCGGCATGTGTTGCTTCCTGTCCTTCAGGCGCAATTTACAAGAGGGGAGAAGATGGCATTGTACTGATCAATCAGAAAGTCTGCCGTGCATGGAGAATGTGCGTTACGGCTTGTCCTTATAAGAAATCTTATTACAATTGGGGCACGGGAAAATCTGAAAAATGCATCCTGTGTTATCCAAGGCTTGAATCCGGATATGCTCCTGCATGTATGCATTCCTGTGTTGGCCGTATCAGATACCTTGGAGTTATGCTGTATGATGCAGACAGGATCCATGATACTGCTTGCTCTGATGAGAAGGACCTTGTAGATTCCCAACTTGATGTGATTCTAAATCCTTATGATGAAGAAGTTCAGAGAGCGGCCGCAGCTAACGGAATTGCAAACTCAACTTTGAAGGCTGCACAGAATTCACCTGTTTACAAGTTTGTTAAAGAATGGGGAATGGCACTGCCGCTGCATCCGGAGTTTAGAACTCTTCCTATGCTTTTTTATGTACCG
Organism: uncultured Ignavibacteria bacterium; assembly: GCA_937924675.1. Taxonomy (GTDB): domain Bacteria; phylum Bacteroidota; class Ignavibacteria; order Tepidaquicellales; family Tepidaquicellaceae; genus JADJAH01. The sequence goes on from CALEVL010000107.1 coordinate 12,822, forward strand.
CCGCTTCTGCCGGTCATGGCAAAACTTTCAACTGTAAATAACGATGAACAGGCCAAGAAGATGGATGAAAGGGCAAAACACTGGCCTGATAACTGGCTCTATGATACCAGCACGGAAGAATTATGGGGTACCATTGAGCAGTCGAGAATGCCGCTTAAATATATGGCAAACCTCTTTTCTGCCGGCGATGAAGGGAAAATTGTAAACGTGATGAAAAAGCTTCTTGCTATTAGAATGCACAGAAGACGTGTAACTGTCGGAGATGTTGATGCGCAGAAAGCCGATATAATGCTAAAAGAAGCAGGCCTCGACAGCCTGACCGCGGATGAAATTTACTACCTGACTTCACTTGCAAAGTTCGATGACAGATTCGTAATTCCTGCATCCCACAGGGAACAGGCAATAGAAATGCTTGAGTTTACCGGCGATGTCAAGGGTTCGACCGGTTTTGGCTTTATGGAAAAACCGGAGAGGGGACTTTGATGAAAAAAAATCTGGGACATTATGAGGTCATTGCAAAGATTTTCGAGTATCCGGAAAAAGGATTTTCAGAAAATGTTAAAGAGGCACTGCAAGTAATGAACTTGCTCTATCCAAGGGCGGCAAAGGAGTTATTTGAGTTTACTGAATTTGCAGAGCAAACTGAGCTTGAAACTCAACAGGAAATATATACAAGGACTTTTGATGTCCAGGCAATTACCACGCTGGATCTGGGATATGTTCTGTTTGGAGATGATTACAAAAGAGGTGAACTCTTGTCAAATCTGTGCAGAGAACATTCAGACGCGGGAATTGTACTGAACAATCAGCTTGCAGATCATTTGCCAAATCTGCTCAAGCTTATCATAAGACTTGATGACAAGGAACTTGCAAGCGAACTTGCCGGAACAATCATTTGCCCTGCTCTAAGCAAGATTGTTGAAGAGTTCTCTCCTGAAAAAATGAAAAAGAAAAATGAGGTTTATGACAAGCATCATAAGACCCTCATTGAAATGTCAGATAAGTATGCTACCTGCTACAGTCATGCGCTCAAATGCATTCTCATGATAATCTCTGAGGACTTTGAATTTGAAGGCAGCGACGGCATGGCTAAGGCATCCGGCTTTATAGATTCCATAACTAACGAATTCGAAGTAGAACATTCAAAATAAATCCGTACAAACAAAATGGAAAAAATCAACATTCTGCTCTTCATAGTACTTCCATACCTTTCTTTGCTTGTATTCTTCTTCGGCTCCATCTACAGGTACAGAAAATACAAATACGAATATTCATCCCTCTCCTCGCAGTTTCTCGAGCAGAAATCATTATTCTGGGGATCAGTACCATTTCATGTTGGAATTGTTTTGATTTTCCTTGGACATCTTTTCATAGTCTTGTTTCCAAAAGAAGTCCTTGCCTGGAACAGCAACCTGATACGGCTTCTAACGCTTGAAATAGGAGCTCTCATTTTGGGATTATCCAGTCTGTTTGGTTTGACAGTACTGCTTATAAGAAGACTGACCAATGCCCGACTCAGGGCAGTAACTTCTCCCATGGATTATATAGTTGAGTTTCTGATATTTGCTCAGATTATTCTTGGAATCTATATTGCTTATGGCTATAGATGGGGTTCTTCATGGTTTGCATCTGTTCTCAGTCCGTATATTATTTCTCTGTTTACTTTCAGACCTGATATTCAGGCAGTTTCTCAAATGCCCTGGGTTATTCAGTTTCACATTATCGGCGCATATCTGATAGTATTGATTGTACCATTCTCACGGTTGGTTCATTTTCTTGTTCCGCCAATTCATTACATATGGAGGCCGTATCAGCAGGTCATCTGGAACTGGGGCAGGAAAAAGGCAAAGAGCAAGGATGAGATTTGGACAGTAACAAGGCCTTTCAACAATTGAGAAGTGACTGCAAGAGCTGAATCATACAAAACACTGGTTCTTAACACCCTTGCTTTCACAATATGTTTTATGTGCTGGACGCTTAACGGCGTACTCGTAACATACTTGACCGATACAGGCATATTTCACTGGAGCAGTGTTCAAATCGGTTGGCTGTTTGGGATTCCAATTTTATCAGGTTCTGTGTTCAGACTTCCTGTCGGAATGCTCACCGACAAATTCGGTGGCAAATGGGTATTCTCAATTTTACTTTTGTTGTGTTCATTACCGATGTTCTTTGTTTCATTTGCCGATTCATTCTGGATGTTTGCCGTTCTTAGTTTCCTTTGGGGATTAGTAGGAACAGGATTTGCAGTTGGTATTGCTTTTACTTCTGTATGGTTTCCCAAAAGCAAGCAGGGTACAGCCCTGGGTATATTTGGAGCAGGAAATGCCGGTTCAGCAATAACAACATTAGTAGCACCCACATTGCTAAAACATTTTACTGATGACGGAACCTATCCTGACGGATGGAAATGGCTCCCTGTAATTTACGCGGCCGCATTGTTCACAATGGGCCTGTTGTTTATTCTATTTACAAAGAATAAAAAACCGGAAAAAGGTCCCGTTAAGAATCTTAGAGAAGAAATGGCACCGCTGAAGAGTGCACGGGTATGGAGATTTGGTCTTTACTATCTACTGGTCTTCGGTTGTTTTGTTGCATTTGCCCAATGGCTTGTTCCTTATTACGTGAGTGTTTACGCGATGCCTTTGGTGACGGCAGGTCTTCTTGCTTCAGTATTCAGCCTTCCTTCGGGAGTTATCAGAGCCTTGGGTGGCTGGATGTCTGATAAATGGGGAGCAAGGAAAGTTATGTACTGGGTCTTGGGGCTTTCTATTGCTTTGTCAGCACTGTTGATTTTTCCTAAGATGGAAATATACTCTCCCGGGTTTGGTGTAATCTCAAATTCAAAAGGAGTCGTTACATCGATAAGTGAAAATGAGATTACAGTTGGAAATGAAAAATATGAATACACAAAGAAACCCGAAGAAACTACAGCAATGAAAGACGGTAGAGTCCTTGTGCTTCCAACCATTGATTCATGGCAAGATGCTGTAGTCAAGACTGGAGAAGAAGTGAAGCGCAAGCAACTTCTTGCTCAGGGTCAAACCCGCATCTTTTTTCAGGCAAACGTTTGGATCTTTACCGTGATAGTTATGATGATTGGAATTGCCTGGGGAATTGGTAAAGCAGCTGTTTATAAATTCATTCCGGAATATTTCCCAAATCAGGTTGGTGTTGTTGGAGGTATGGTAGGAGTGATAGGGGGATTGGGAGGCTTTCTGTGTCCTATCATTTTTGGATACCTGCTTCAGGCAACCGGTCTGTGGACTTCAAGCTGGATGTTTATATGCTTCCTTTCCGTGACCTGTTTCTACCTGCTTACGAGAACCGTTTCGAAAATGATGAATAACAGATCTCCTGAATTGGTTCAAAAGATTGAATTTGCAGATTGAACTGATGAATATCAAAGACAGAATCATAAACACATTGGTTAATAAAATAAAAGCATTTTAATAGAGAAATGTCAACCTGGCTTGAACGATGGGAACCCGAGAATCAGGAATTCTGGAAGACTCAGGGGAAAAAACATGCTAACAAAACATTATGGGTAACTACATTTGGACTAATACTGTCTTTTGCAACTTGGTTTGTAATGAGTGCCGTTATTGTAAAGTTGCCGGGACTCGGATTCAAGTTTGATACTATGCAGTTGTTTTGGCTTGCAGCAATGCCCGGACTTGCGGGCGGAACATTCCGTTTCATACATACTTTTTTAATTCCACTATATGGAACAAGAGTTGTAATTACACTCTCTGCTTTTTTGAAATTAGTGCCGATGATTTGGCTGGCAATTGCAGTTCAAAATCCTGATACACCTTACATACAGTTTCTGCTGATCTCTTTTTTGTGCGGGCTTGGCGGCGGAGATTTTTCTTCTTTCATGCCGTCTACCAGTCTTCACTTTCCTAAGCGTCTTCAGGGGTTTGCAATGGGATTGCAAGCAGGCATCGGAAATTTCGGAGTATCTCTTACTCAGTTTATAACACCCTGGATAATCAGCTTTTCTCTTTTTGGTGCATTGGGAGGTCTGCCTCAGACTCAATCAAAACTTGAGGCTGTAAGCGGAGTTCAGATCATAAAAGAATCAGGTATTGTCAGAGATATTGTATTCAAGGATGAAAAACTGAAACAGGACATAAGCATAATTAAAGCCGGTTCTGAAATCAAGAGTGTGAGTTCGATTTCCGCAGAGTACTCTGTTGACATTACGAAGAATACAAATGGAAGTCTTACAGATGTAAAGATTCAAAAAAAGTCAACCGGGAGTTTATGGCTTCAGAACGCATCACTGTGGTACATTCCGCTTCTGATATTTGCCGGATTTATGAGTTGGTACTATCTCAGGAGCATAAGAATTCAAAAGCCATCGCTTAGAAACATGGTAGCCAATATGACCAACACTAAGCATGCCTGGTTTTGCGTGATAACATACATAATGACTTTCGGAAGCTTCTCAGGTCTGGCAGCTGCATTTCCAATTATGATCAAAACCATTTACGGTGGGTTTGAAGGTGCGCCTGATCCGCTAATGTATGCTTTCCTCGGACCGCTGATTGGTTCACTGATCAGGGCGCTTATGGGTACGCTCTCCGACAAATTTGGCGGAAGTATCTGGCTAATGATATCCGGATTGGGTTTGATAATTGGATGTCTGGTTCTGATTTTCGGTGGTTTGCTTACACCTGATTCGATTGAGAAATTTCCAATATTCGTTTTTACAATGTTATGGATATTTCTTATGTCGGGAATTGGAAACGCGGCAACTTTCAGGCAATATCCGATAATCTTTGCCTTCTCACCGCTGCAAGGAGCGCAGATACTTGGATGGACAGGAGCATGGGCTGCTTACGGACCCTTTATTTTCTCCATGCTTATAGGAACTTCAATCACGGCCTACGGAAGCGCAAAACCATTCTTCTGGGGTGCATTGTTATTTTATGGTGTCGCTACATATATTAACTGGCACTTTTACACAAAGCCGGGGTCGGAAAGATTTGACTGGGGAACAAAGTGGGGAACATGGTGGGATAAAGCATTGCATACATGGGATCAGCCGATGAAGCAGGAACAAAATTAATAAAAAAATAAACTATGCAAATGGATGATCTAAGAAAGTTAAATGAAAATGATTTTTTGAAACGGCTTGTAGAGAAAGAATCGGGGGAAACAGAATATTCACCGATGGATCCTCCTGATGCCTTTTCTCCTCCTGCAAGAGATATTGTTGCCTATGAAGATTATCACGAACTAATCAGAAAATTCGTTGATGAACACAAAGCTGCACTCAATGAGCTTGAACAATTTGAAAAAGTACTGGTTGAATTTCAGAGCAATGGCTTTAGCGCTACCAAAGAAAATTCGGAAGGGCTGAAAAAGTTCTTTGAATTTCTTGATAACAAAATTGCCATCCATAATCTGAAAGAAGAAAAGGTCTTGTTTCCAATGCTACAGAAGAGGTTGCTGCAAAACGGTGATCATAGCACCGGACTCTTTCCAAGGACTGCAATTGATATGCTTGAAAACGACCATGTGAAAATTATGCAGACTGCATCAGTCGTTTTTAATTTTTTTGCGCTTGCATCAAGACTCCCGGATCCTAAGTCAAGAGCAATTACTCTGGATGCGGCGGTAGAACAAGGAAAGGCACTGATAGAACTTCTGAGACTGCATATTTTCAGAGAAGAAAATGTTGTGTTTCCGATGGCTCATAAATATTTGACAAAGTCTGAGCTTGATGAACTTCAACCGCAATTTTCACTGTATGCTCATTACTGAAAAGCATCTGCTTGAGCATTCTTGTATCGGAACGAATCCGTTAATTCAAAGAATAGCCTATGAACCGGAATTTCAGGATAAGGAAACATCTCCTATCCATAATCCGCTTCAGCATTACAGTTGCATTATTTATTTCATGCGAAAGCGAAAGCATGAAGAACGATTATCTGCCTCTGATAATCGAACTTCATAGCATCGAATGTGCTCAGCTCAACAAGCACAATGTACAGTATACAGTCAATGAGAAAAACATCTATGGATTCAGGAGTGTGGCATTTGATCTGCTCCTTACCAAGAAGCCGGACGCACCTCTCATTGCCAGGTATGAAGATATATGCAATAAGCTGGCGGATTTTGAAAGATACCTCGAAGAAGATGATAAGGAAGAGTACATGAAAGAATACAATAGGGTTTATACATCCGGTTGTAATTAAAACGAAATGTTTTGTGTTGCAACTTGCACAGCAACACACAGGTTACAGATTGAAGAAAGTAATTTAAAAATAAAAACACATAAAATGGAAAAGAACCTTAGCGCAACGGTAGGCTCATTCGTTGCAAATGATTTTAGGGCGGCAAAAGTGTTTCAGAAGTACGGTATTGATTTCTGCTGCAGGGGCGGCAAAACCATTGAAGAAGTATGCGGCAACAAATCAATTGAGCCGGAAAAGCTTTTCATGGAATTGCAGGAAGCAGTCAATGAAGAAGGAAACAGCACGGAAGATTTTGATTCTTGGGACCCGGGCACACTTGCCGATCACATAGTTGAAAAGCATCATTCGTATGTGGCAAATTCGATACCTCCTTTGACTCAATTCCTCGATAAGCTTTGCAAAGTTCATGGAAGCAATCATCCGGAGTTGTTTGAAATCAGAGATGAATTTTACGCATCCGCTGAAGGCCTTTCATCACACATGAAAAAGGAAGAACTTGTACTGTTCCCTTACATAAAAAAACTTGCAAAGCAGCCGGAGAAATCTGAAGCTGAGCCAAATTATGCAGGTAATGTTGCAGGTCCTGTCAGCATGATGATGATGGAGCATGAGATTGAAGGAGACAGGTTTGAGAGAATTGCGGAACTGACAAACAATTTCGTAGCCCCTGATGATGGATGTACAACTTATAGAGTTGCATTCTCAATGCTTGAAGAATTCAGGAATGATCTTCATTTACACATACACCTTGAAAATAATATTCTCTTTCCGAAAGCACTTAAGCTTGAAGCTCAGACCGCCTAATCAGCAGTAAATCTGAACGGGATGTCGTATGAATTATTCCTGCCGAAGTTTCCCAATTCGGCGGGAATTTTTTTAGAAAGGCGGGACTTTGAAATGAGCCGTAGTTTCTCTTGTTGAACTTGAAATCACATTAAATGCTTAATGAAAACCCGAGTGCCTTGAGCAAATTCTAGTCAGATCATATCCGAACATGAAAATCGCTTTAAGCCGTGAGAATATTTGTTGCAGACAGTTGCAAAGGAAAATTTTGCGCAATTGAAAACTGCAGTTTGGAAATCACCTCTCTATGTTGCCAATAAAGAGTCGATCCTTAAATTAATGCATAACAGACCACAATCTTACCTGAGAATGTAAATACCCGCGGGAAAGGATCCCATTGTCAAGTCAACCGGCAGCACTGAAAGATCGCTCAGACTGATATACTTCGTAATGCCCGTTAGCTTATTTCCTACCTGTGGATGATGCCCCCCGTAATTGCTTTGTGTTTCCATTGTAACTACAGCGTACTGTCCGTCCTGCGTGAAGTCCACTCCGTGCGGCTGAACACCAGCACCTTCAATCGTTGCCCCGACAATTAATTCGGGATACCTAATGACAGTAACAGAGCTGTCATTCCTGTTGCAGACAAAGAAAGAACGACCGTCAGGAGTAAACTCCCCGAATATTGGATTTAGTCCTACCTGTATGGGCGGAACCGCTTGTGAAAGATCTTCAGACCTGTAAACCCTGATCTCGTTTGACTTTGAACATGAGACGAGTATCAAACTGTCTCCCGGTGACATTGTAATGTGTATCGGATTGAAGTTTCCTGTTCCGTTTCCGCTTGGGGGAACAGAAGCATCCACGGGAGCATAAATTATGCTGTCAGAATTCATGAAATCCCTTGTATCAAATCTGTAAATGAACTCACCTATAAGCGAAGCAGCAAAAAGATATCTGTCATCTGCAGATAAAGCAAGAGGATGCGTGCCTGCAACCCTGGAATCAGAATACGATTCCATTATTGACATGCTTGCTGTATTGAGTTTCTTCAAGCCGCTGTTCGAACTGGAAGTTCCGAAGTTGCTTATATATCCTATATCTCTGTTCTTTTCAACCACAATATGTCCCGGGCTGTTTCCTGCCTGAGTTCTGCCGGCTTGCTGATAAGTGTTGACATCATACTTCTCAACAAATCCTTCCTGTATCAATGTCACATAAAAAAACTGTCTGGAGTTATCCACAGTTACGTAGTGAGGTGCATCAACCTGGTTTCTTCCACCAACTGAGACAAGCCGGGTAACTATTTTACTTTCTGTATTGATGACAGCAACATGATCTGACGACTGGCATGTGATAAGCCCCTTTTTGTTATTGGGTACTGAAGTAAACGCAACATCACCATGTCTGCTCTTTGCCCCGCCATCAATCCAATCCATCAGCATTTTCACTTTTGCAGAGTCCAATTTATGATCTGACATGAAGTTGTCAATGTTAGTCACAGGTGCAAGGTTTGTGTCTGAATTGACTACGGAAATCAAGTGCGACCAGAATGAGTTGTATGGAATTACTGCACCAGAATTCATAATGGATTCCCAATTCCTGAAATCCAGTCCTGTACCTCCCTGCTGAGTGTGTCCTGAAGTTGATCCGTGACAGCCAACGGATGTACACGAATTATCCGTGACAGGATTTGGGTCCATAAAAACTTCCTGAATATCATTAGGAAGAGGAACTCCAATGTCATAAGACATTAGGTGGCTGTCCATGCATCCGGCAGAAAAAAATGTAAACAACAGCAATACAATGATTGCTGATAATGTAAATTGTGTGCCCGGAATTTTTACTTCATTATTATGCATTTCAGGTTAAATCTTTTTAAGTTTTGATTTTGCTCTCAGCTTAGTTCGGATGAATCACTTCCCCTTAACTGTTGCTTAGAAAATTCATTTGTTTACATGTTGATGTATGTAATCAGAGCATTCAATATCTGATGAGATAAGTGAATGCTACAAGTATTGTGCATAAGTCAAAAGTTCGTGACATAAATGTCCTTCATCACATGAGACATTATAGAAAACACCTGTTACTGTGCGAAGTTTACCACACCGTTAACATGCTTGTCCTTGTTGATAATCGAACCGGAATTATTAATTACTGCACTGTGGCAAAGATAACACTGATTTACAGTGAATGAAGCACTGTGGGGTGCAACATAGATTCCGTTTGGTTTTGGGTTAGGATTTCCGGTTGCCGGATCTCCATGGCAGGTTCCGCAATAAACTGATGAAGACACAACCCAATTTGCTGAAGAGTTTACATTTCCGTTCTTGAAAGTGCCATGGCAATAAATGTTTGAGCACTTGGTTTCATTCCTGTTCCAGTTGGGATCGGGTACAATCCCGCCACCCAAAGATATTCTTGAAAGAGCACCAAAATTTATGTCTGCAATTCCATTAGGAGTTGCGCCGATGTGATTACTGTCATCGAAGGAATTTACAGGGAGATGACAATCCATACATTCCAATTTTGCGCTCCACTTTGTTGAATCAAGATGTCTGGAATGTGCACCTACGCCTATATAGCTCGAGCTTGATTGTCCGTTAAGTGATCTTGGCGGATTAGGTTTTCCGTTACCTCCATGACACAGTGTACATTCTTCCGGACCCTGTGGGCTTGAATGGCATTTGTAACAACTCAATCCGGTTCCTCCGCCTTTGTAATCTGCACCATGGCATTCGGTACACAATTTCAGATTCCATTCATTGTTTGCAAGAATGTATTTGCCATGAAATTCATCTGAATTCAAATTAGCCCATCCTTCGGGATGCGGTCCTGCAATATCGGGTACATTTGACAGGTTGTTATCCAGCTCTCCGCAACCCGAATAAACAGTTGCTGTCACAATTGCTATGAAAGCAAAAAGTAATCCAATTGACCGAACAATAATTTTATCCATTACCATATTTTTAGTTTCCTCCTCCGTGACAGTATCCGCAGAATCCTCTTCCGGCTGAACCTGATGGCGCAGCATTCGGGTCAGTATGGCAGAGATAACAAACTGAACCCGGGTTTGAATGCCAGTCTCCGTTTTCGCCTGAAAGAAATCCTCTCTCGTGAGTTCTCGGATTTGTTCCCTTTACACCGTCATTATCAACATGACATTTTATGCATGCAGGGTCAGCTCCCTGAACATCATGACAACTTTGACAGCTTTCAATATCCTTTTTTGCCAGGTTTGCATGAAGACCGCCTCCTGAATTAACACCAAGTGTTACGAAGTTCACTTGAGTATGTGATAAAGGTAAAACGCCGGTTGGAATTTCTCCGCCGTTCTGATGGCAAGGTGCGCAAAACTCATCTGGAGAATGGCAGGTTTTGCATTCAAAAGTCTTTTGCCCGGCATCAATACCGTGCGTATATCTGTAATTTATATTGTGCGAAGTAGTCAGCTTCTGCAGATTCTCCCTATCAATTCTTCTTGCACCATCTTTTGTGTAATAAGGAGCAAAGAAATCATCTGGACTGTTCTTTCCGGTATATGTTTTTGAACTGTGACATACCTGGCAGAAGTTGTCTGTATGACACATCATACAGTTCTTATCTGTTGAAGAAACACCTGCAACTGAAGTATGATTATTCAAGAAATTCGGAGATCTGTGATTTACCGGAATCAGATTTGTGAGATTTGTATGACAAGCAGAGCATTCACTCATTGCAGTACTGTTGTTATGGCATGTGTAACAGTTCTCCATAGGAGGAATAACCGATTCAGCTTCCTTTGAGAACTTCACTTTGTCAAGACCAACATGACATTCAGTACATTTCTTCTTTGAAATGTGAAGCTTATGAGAGAAGTTCAGCTCCCTGACAGTTGCAGTTAACTTAACATATTTGTTATCATAGTGACAAAGTCCGCATTCTTTCTGCTCATTCATGTCATGACAAACTGCACAGTCTTTTTTTACAGGGTTCAGATTCTGCTTTGAAGAAGTTGACCCAACAACTTTTGAATGGCAATCCTCACACTTTACACCCACTTCATTTACATGAAGCCCGTGATTGAATTTTATAACTTTGCTGTTGTCGGCACTTTTTTCTTCTTCTGCAAATATTCTTCTGCCATAGGACTCAGAAGTTGAAATCCCCTGAGTATAGGCCGCATAAAAGAGAATTCCAAAAATCAATGCCAGGAATTTCAAGTATCCTTTTGCTGCTTTCATGTCAATAAAATTATTAGTTCAGTTTTGAGAACAGCCAGTAATTGAAGCCAAGCAATACTCTGCTGTCGTATTGGTAATTCTTGTTTGTAGCAAGCTGCCCCTGCAAACTTACTGTAAATTTCCTGTCAGGCGTATAGTCAAGTCCGGCAAGAATGCCAAGAGCATTTGAATTCTCCTGTTCAATATTTCCGATTCTGTAATTTGAATAATTCACAGATGCGCTGGCTGAAAGTTCTTCTTTGATAAGTTGCATTGATCCGTTTGCATTGAACCCTAATGAATTTCCTGCGAAACCGGAATATCCGATGCAACTAAGTCCAAAGTTTGCAGCTGAAAAACCAATTTGATAACGCAGGGAATTGTCTTCTTCATAACTGACATTTGCCGCTTTGGCAAACAGCATGTATCCGTTATTTAAAGTATAACTGAAAGCACCTTCAAATTCCCGGTAACTGTTGTGATCAAAGGTCCAGAAGATCGAGTTGTAATTTATCAGCGGTTCTCTGTAAAGATATGAAGCAGATATCCTGGCTGAGCCAAAAGAATATGCAGCATTTAGCTCACCTTTATATATCAGTTCTCGGTTGAAATCATAATAGAGTTTCCCGAATGTTTCAAGTTTATTCAGGTAGTTGTAGCTAAAATCAAAACCTGCAAGTGTAAGCTGTTTGGAATCTGTCTCAAATCTATACTCAGCAGTGTTGAAAGCAGAATCAAGTCTTGTCGCGGAATAACCTGATTGATACCTCCGCTTCTCCATGAAGCTTAATCCTGCAACAATTCCCTGGGGACCGTAATAGCCGAGTCTTGCCCCGGCAAGAAAATCATTGTTCAACGATCCATAATTCGTGAAGCTATAATTACCTGGAGTGTTAAAGCCGCCGTACACTGTGAATTGATATTCGCTGAACTTTCCCGTTTTCAGTTTCATCAATATTCCGTCAAGCGAGCCACGGCCGACACCGGCAAAAACCAACTGTCTTCCGAATTTCAAATCAAGTGCACCGAATAAATTTGTGCCTTTGATATAAGCATTATACAGGCTGAAGTCAAATCCTCTTCCGACTCTGTTTGTGAAGTCTTCGCCGGTCTGCATCCACGTGCTGAATCCCCAGTTGTTTTTATTAATGTCTGCGGATAAATTTTGATATCCCCTGAGATGTGATTTCATATCTCCGTTGATACTGTCTGCACGTTCCCAGGAATAAAAGAAATGGTTAAACCGAAGATTAAGACTTTGTGAAAGGCTGTTTGAAACGAATGCGATAAATATGAAAAGTAGCGTAATTGCAGTTTTCATAAGATCCGACTTTGGTTTTAGGGGAGCAATTATTCAGAAAATTTTCAGTTGAAATCAGGTCTTCTGAACAAATATAATTTAGTGTAAATTTAAGTAAATAAACTTTGCCAATCCATGTGAAAGATGATGTCTGAGTAAGCAACAGCAATGAAAAATTGTATGACCTTGATAAGAGATTAGCCGGTCATTCTTCAACGAATTAAAAGTAAATTGAATGTAAGAAAATAAATTCTCAAATTGATTTTACAGAAAACATAACAACATTGAATCTGTTATGACCGGTCCTGAGAAAGTCGCTGAAGCCAACAATAATATCCCGCCAAATAAATCAAGACGAGATTTTCTTAGTATTACTGCAAACATCGGTTTGTTCGGGTGGCTTGCAACTTCTTTTTACTCTATTTTTTCATTTCTGAGATCTCCTGATATTTTGTACACTGATTCAGAAAGGATTGGTCTGGGTGAATTAGATGCAATGCAACCCGGAACAGGGAAACCATTCAAACTTGGAAACACTCCCGGAATATTAGTGCGAATGAGTGATGGAAGTTTGAAGGCTTTCAGTGCTGTTTGCTCACACATGAAATGTGTTGTTGAGTATAAGGAGGAAGAAAAGTTGTTTCTGTGCCCATGTCACAAGGGAAGATATGATCTGACCGGCAAAGTGCTGAGCGGCCCTCCGCCAAAGCCATTATCGGAGCTTAAGACTGAAGTTGTCAGGAATCAGATAGTGGTGTCTCAAATTACGGAGAGGATTAAAGACGCATGAAAGAATCTATGGTAGAAAATGAAGCAGCGGGTGTTAATACGAAGAAGATTAAATACGGAATTTCATGCAGACTGGAAATAGTATCACAGTATTTTGGATCATTGTTTGCATTCCTTTTTATCATACAGGCGGTCACGGGAATATTGCTTGGTTTGTATTATAAGAGCTATCCGCAGCTTGCATTTGAAAGCGTTCTGCATATTAACGGACAGGTTGCAATGGGTTGGTTTGTGAAATCTTTTCATTTCTACACATCATATTTTGTTGCTGCAAGCATAGTTATTTTCTTGATATCGTTTTTGTTCTCAGGAGCTTTCAGAGGTGAAAGAAAAATCCTTTGGTATTCGGGTTGGATATTCCTGATTGCAACTTTGGGATTCTTAATTACTGCGCAATTGCTTGCCTGGGATGAGTTATCATTTTATTCGACTGTCAGATCTCTTGAGTTAGTTTCTCTCGGAATTCCTTTTGGCAAAGAGATTTCTTTTTTCCTGATGGGTGGAGAAAAACTTTCGGGTGTATCGCTGGCAAGGTTCCACGCAATTCATGTGTCATTGCTTCCGGTTACCTGCCTGCTGGTGATTATATTGGTTTGTCTAAGACTAAGCCGGGAAAATAAATCCGAAGCTGAAGACCACAAAGTTGCAGTAGATTATAGATTTTTTAAGGATTCAAATTTCACACGCAAATTTATTTTGCTGGCAGGAATTTCGATTTCAGCTATTACAATACTCTCGACATCAATACCATGGAGCCCGGGTATAAGGATGGATGAAATGCTTTCGCAACCTCAAATCTCAGCACCCGGTTGGTTTCTCTACTTTGCCGCAGGTGCACTGAAGATCTTTTCGCCGTTCGTATCAAAACTGATTTTTGCAACAGCTATTGCATCTATGATTGCAGCACCATTTATATCATCAAGGTCTAAGAATCCCGGAATAACGAGAATGTTCATTGCAGCCGGATTAGCTATCTTTCTTGCAATATTAATTTTTTCACTCATTGGAGTAATTCAGTAAAATGAAAGGACTTACTTCTTCATACGGATTGATTATTTCACTCATACTTCTGATGATGTTAAAATGCAGTTCCATCATGTCACAAGGCGTTAACATTGAGAAGGAAGATATGTGCTATAATTGCCACGGCATTCTGGATGATGAAAGATTGAAATCACCTGCGGTATTATTCAAAAAGGATATTCACTTCACGAGGGGAGTCTCATGTGCGTCATGTCATGGAGGAGACCATACAACAGATGAAATTGAGTTGTCCATGGATACGGCAAAGGGGTTTGTCGGAGTTCCGAAAGGAGCTAAGATTGCAAGGATATGTTCTTCCTGTCATAAAGATCAGTTCGGTAAATTCAGCAAGAGTATTCACGGAATACGAAATGCGAGGGGAGTATCAGCCATAAACAGTTGCGTTGATTGCCACGGAATTCATGATATTACCAAGGCAAGAAGCAAAGGTTCAAGGATGCTTGGGCTTTCAATTGTCAAAAAGTGTGCTTCCTGCCACAGCAATCCGTCTCTTACAAAAAGATTTAACGCTGAGTTGCCAAATGATCAGTTCGGCAATTATCGAAATTCACCCCACGGGAAACGGCTCTTGACCGGCAATACAAGCGTGCCTACTTGTGTATCATGTCACAGTAATCATGATGTTGCAAGTGTAAAATCGGAGACATCACCGGTGAACAGGGAAAACATAATGGAGACATGCGGTAAATGCCACAGTGATGAAGCATACATGAGCAGGAGCGGATTACCAACCGATCAGTTTGAAAAGTATAAAAAATCAGTTCACGGAGTTGCAGTATTTGAAGCAAAGAACCCATTGGCACCGTTGTGCACTGATTGCCATGGATGGCATGGCGAAGCGCCAAAAGGTGTAGCATCATTCAAGGTAACATGCGGAAGGTGTCATGAATCTAATATGAAGATGTTTGAAAATAGCCCGCACCAAAAAGCATTTGAAGAAAAGGGTAAGAACTTTTGTTCGCAGTGCCACGGATCTCATGATATTTCACATCCTTCTGATGAGATGCTTGGAGTCGGAGAAAAATCAGTATGCATAAAGTGCCATGATAATGATAAGGGCTATGAGTTTGCAAAATACATGAAGCAGATGCTGGACAGTTTAAATTATTCGGCGGAAGCAGCAGGCGTGCGGATAGCGGAGGCGGACATCAAAGGCATGAATGTAATAGATGGCCGGATTGACAGAGTCGAACTGAACAGGATAATTGTAATGAGCAAGACTTCGGTTCACAGTGCAAATCCTGAAGTATTCAAGTCCAATATATCAAAGGGTTTTGAGATGATAGAGAAAACAAATCTGGCATCTGATGCAGCACTGAAGAGTTATTACTCCAGAAGATTGATTCCGGGAATTTCAGCAGTTTTCATATTCATTTTTTTAATTGCCTATGCTGTACGATTCAAGAAAGTAAAGAACCAAGATAAACCAAAAAATAATTTTCAAACTAACAAACTACGTCAGCCATGACTAATTTAAATCTATCTGTAATTCTGCTTCTTTTGTACTATGGTTTAAGTCTGCTAATTTCACCTGCAGAGAGCAGCGACTCCGAATTCAAATATATTGGTGCAACCAAATGTGGCAGTGTATGCCACAAGGGAGAATCAAATGGAAGTCAGTATGATATTTGGCAGGGATCAAAGCATTCCAAGGCATATCAGACACTTCTTACACCTGAAGCCGATAAGATAGCAAAGGACAAAGGGTTCTCAACGGCAGCTGCCGAAACACCTGAATGTATAAAGTGTCATGTACTAGGTAAAGCATTGAACGAATCGGAATTCACAGAGACCTTTGACAAAACACAGGGAGTTCAGTGTGAAACATGCCACGGACCGGGTTCAGAGTACAAACCGATTCCTGTAATGAAAGACAAGGAATTGGCAAAACAAAAAGGATTGATTGTTCATAAGGATGATAAACAGGAATTTTGCACAACTTGCCACAATTCTGAGAGTCCGACCTTCAAAGGATTTGAACTTGAAACTGAGTGGGAAAAAATAAAGCATCTCCGACCTGTTAAGAACTAATTCAGGTCTTGCAGAGAAAGAATGTAGTAATGCGTGTGTTTGTTGATACGAGTAAATTCATGAGTTAATCTCAAACTAAGAACACGAATTAATTTATTTCTCCTGATTCATTATCAGCGGAATCTGTAAACTTTGAATTGACAGATGAAAGGTCTGAACAAAGCCAATTGCAATCCTCGGCAAATGGAGTTATTTTTGCAGGAAACAAATTTGCTGGCGTAGCTCAGCTGGTAGAGCAGCTGATTCGTAATCAGCAGG
>CALEVL010000108.1 GCA_937924675.1 uncultured Ignavibacteria bacterium
TTTGAAGCGGGAGATTGGAAAAGTAGATGAACTTCTCTCCGCCGGAATCATACTCCAACTCTGATGTGCCGTAGTAAGGATTCGGAAAGACGTTGATGTTATTTAGTTGCGAAGACACTACCTCTCTCACATTCAACTCCGTCCCTTTCACATCGAATTCATACTTCACAGGAAATCCCGGAACAAAACTTTCTCTTGTGAGCCGCATCGGCCATACTGTCAGCTCATCACCGTCCTTCCATTTTCTTAATTCACCGTTTTCAAACTTACTTCTTGGCAGCCATGCATACATTATGTCAAGGGATGGAAATCCCGAAACCTGAGATGCGCCGCCCGGATTCTTTGAAGTGTAATCGGTCAGCGGTAAGTTGTCATACACGGATGCAAATATATATGTGAATTCATAACCGCCGAGCTTTTCGAAATCATTTGACTCACCGCCTTTCGGATTCCAGGTTCCGCTGGAGTCTGCGTCAAGAAATCCCGTATTGACCTGCCTGGGCATTCCTCCTGTGGAATCCAGTTCATCAACTATGAACACACTGAACGGAACTTCCGCCATTCCTGCGCATGGCGTATTTGTGTAGTTTGAATCCGCAGGCACAAACCTGTATGACATCGACCTGTGACTTTCACCAAACACTATCTTAATTTTTCTGAGCGGACCTCCGGTGAGTATCCTCCCTCCGGGCAAGACGGGAGTAAGAAACTTACCATTGGCAATGATCTTTGACCTGTTGTTCTTGAATGTGGCGATAGTAGGAAAACTAATACCAAGGCTTCTGCATTCGAATTGCCTGTTTGTGATAACCTTTGCTGTTCTGATGGCAATTGTATCCGGAGCAGTAAACCATTCTCCGCCTTCCGGTGAATAATCCCATGCCCTGAATTCCCTTGTTACATATTCCCTCATATATGAGATCTGCTTGTCCTTTGCGACTCCTGAATCACGTTGATATGTGAGATTCAGTTCAAAACCGTCAAGTAATTCACCGTATTGATCAGGATCATTGGAGAGTTTCATGTTCTCGTAAAGCGTATCTGTTTTACCGGAGTTCGATCTTATGAAGCTCCACCTTAGTGAATCTGAAATGGCGCCATTGCCATGATATAGAAGAGTATAGCTTGCCGTCAGGAGTTTTAGAGGATCTGTTACCAAAGGATAAACTCCGAGATCCCTTTGGCTTGTAGGGATATAACTGCTTTGCTGATAATGAGTTATTGTACCCGAAGCTGGAGGTTGTGCAACAAATGTAATTATTGAATTTTCAGAGCGCAGAACTTTCGGGTATGTTTGGAGTCCTCCCTGCGGATCGTAATAATATGCGGAGACTGCAAACTTATACTCATAGCCCTGCTTGAATGAGGAGCTGGTAAATGTATCTCTTTCGATTGTGACTGTTCTTTCAATTCCATGGTTAAATCCTTTCTGAACAAGACCATAAGTGACTGATCCGTATTCGGGGATATAGACGCTGTCGTATATGTCCGTAATCTCATCTACAATATCAAAACGCTTGATAAGCATAGTATCTGCCGCTGAAGGAAACGGAGAATAGTTCCTTATCTGATAAATGTTGTATCCCTGAAATTTATAAGTTCCTCCTCCCATTTTATTTTCAAACGTAAGATCTTCAGTGCTGTCATACAATGTCAGATAGGCTTTTCCATCTCCGGGAGACTTGCCGTTTGTAACCGGAGGAGGGGGCAGCTTCTGGATCTGTTCAAAGTCTGATTTATAAAATCGTTGAAGTCCTCTTGCATGGTTCTTTAAGACAGATACACTGTTGCGATTGTTCGAACCTCTTGCAATGAATTGTGCATAGACGATCTTCACGGTATCATTTGGAGGAACATCAACAGGTCCCATGCAGACGATCAGTCTTCTGTCACCGGTATTCATTTCGTTCCAACCCGTGTTGCTTTCCGGGTCACCAGTGTAAGAATATCTGGTTATGTTACCTGTAAGCGGATTGACCCAGAATGTATCGGACCTTCCAATTCCCTGAAGCACTCTGTAGGTTTCCCTGTAGTTAACTGGCTCACCGTACTTCAGGTATGATCCTCCCTTCAGTAAACACAAGGCGGCTGAAGAAGTTGTGACTTTTTTCCCGGGGAAATTTCTTTTCATGCCTGATGTCGGCGGATCTATAATAGTTGCAGTATCACCGGAACTCGGCACCAAAGGTCCACGCAGTATTTGAAATGCTACTGCAGGTGGTGCGGTTCCATAGTTGGGATCATTATTGTCAAAGTTATACATGTATGCCATATCGAGCAATGAGTCGCACCCAACAGCATCGTCATTTGCATCGCCGAGGTCATCATCCGACCAAATTGTCATGCAGAAATTTCTCCACACTTGATTTGATCTGTTAATTACTCTGTACTCGGTAAACACCGTATTGGAAAGAAAGCTGTATGTATGTGTGCCTTTGTAACACCAGTTAGTCTGAAGTACCTGAGCCTTTAAGGGATTTGTGCTTCCCGCATTGTTGCCGTGGGATTCTGGATATGCATCTGTATATGAGAAGAACATTGTCTGATCACCCATTATGAACGGCATTCCCCGGGAATCCTTGTAAGCGCCCTGACCAAAGGGCCAACTTAGGTAATCCGCAGACTGTGTGTCATTTCTTTCAATAATGTAAAGCCTATAATCAGGATTGTCTTTGCCTTGCGGTGTTCCATTACCGTCAACGTATCCCGGAAGGTATTCGTAATCATATTCTGCAATTGCAATAAGAGTGTCATTATTCACTACCGCACCCATCCAAAGGCCTGAAGCATAACGCGCAAATTTTCTTTCTCCCTTTGGCCACTCAAATCCGGAATTCCCGGTCGCCGGATCGCGGTTGAAACTGCCGTTATTACTGTACCATGTGCTAATGTTGTTCGCATCCATCTGCTTACTGCTTATGACTGCAAGCGGATTATCCTGATTGCCGGATCTATTGGGATCATCCGTGAATCTTGCTGAGCCAA
>CALEVL010000109.1 GCA_937924675.1 uncultured Ignavibacteria bacterium
TCCCCAGGTTGCTCCGTCGTTTATGGATTTATAAACAGAGCTTCCTCTTACATAAAACCATGTTGATGCGCCGCCGACAATTCCGGCGATGTCACCTGAGCCGATGGCATTTACATTTGTCCATGTTGCACCTGCATCAACTGAATAAAGCATAATGTTTCCGCCGGTCATCAAACGACTATTGTCATTTCCCCAAATAGCGTATGAAGCCGGAAGACCTGGAGTTGGCAGATCAAGGCTGGTTCCGTTTGCAAAAGCTTGAACAACTTTAGTATTGTTTGTACCATACCAGGAGTAAAAACTTGGAGTAGCAGCGAAGAATGAATTATTCCATCCCGCTTCAGTGTTTGTTGCTGGTTTGTAGAAACCTGTTGAGTCCCACGTTGAACCGTAATCTAAGCTAACAAATTGCGTCCACCTTCCGCCTACAGGATCGCCAAGCAAACCATAGATGCCCGGAAATCCATTAAACATCTTAATTGCGTCAATGAAACCGCCGGCCTGACTAAAGGTCTGTGTCCAGGTTGCGCCGCCGTCAATAGTTTTATACGCATATGTGAACGATCCATCCGCACCGCCAACCAATGCCATTGAGGTGCTAATTCCCTGAATGGTATAAAGGTCAATTGACGAATTTGGAGATGTTACTGTGGTCCATGTGAGGCCGGAGTTAACAGTGAGCAAGACCTTGCCGCCTGAGCCGCAAGCCCAGACAACATTGTCATCAACTGCAGAAACTGACCAAAGAGTTGTATTAACACCGGAAACTTGTTCCGTCCATTGTGCCGTGGCAAAACCGGCAAAGCTGAGAATGAAGAGAAGTATTGCTCTTTTCATTTTGATCTCCTTCAATTTAATAAATCGTTTATAAAATAATTTGAATCTATCTAAGGAGTATTTTGGATTCTACTGATTAGATGTAAGTACAACATATATATTTTCGAATATAACTTCAAGAGCTGCAAAGTAAAGGTAAAATTAAAAGAGGTGACATAATTTACGAACTCACTAAATTCATACTCTAAAAGAATCCAATTATTTAGTTAGAATTTAAGTTGACACATTGGTCAATTAGAATTCAGCTGTTAAAATTTTTTTAGGTACCTTGCTGAATCATAACACTTCTCGTAATCTTTATTGCGAATCAATTGGTTCAATTGAATCAGCATGAAATTTACTTGACCACTTCCAAACCGCACATCAGCCCGTGACCGCATCCAAGACCCTCTGTATATGACATCTCTATATTTCTAAGTGCAACGGCTACTTGTGGACCCAATACACTGGACCAGAAATCCGCTACAGGGAATCTATCGGCATTTCTGAAGAGCCACACAAGAAATTTTAGATCATCAGACATTTCAACCTTATCTGCATCTTCAATGAACTTCTTTATCTTAGTATCTTTATGATTCATGAGTGCACCCAATATATAGATCACCCGGTTCCAGTTTATTTGAAATTGAAAGAGTCTGCTCCACACTTCCGGATGAGAAAGTTTAAGATGTTTCAGGTGACCCATGTTGATCTCAAGGTGCTTTGTCTCACCCCGGTATCCGTGATCAAACAGACGATTTACCTGAAATCGAATCGGCACTCGCTTGGAACTTAGCAAGCCGGTTTCCATATGTCTCCCTACAAACACGCTTCTGTCTGTCATAAAGGTCAACTTAACTTTCCTTCCGGATCTTTGTTCTGCATTTTTGATTGATGACTTCAATGCTTCAGGGCTCCAGAAGCTTGCCAAAAACCTTTCCAGATCTTCCCTCTTCCTTTCCTCCGCTGGTATCAGATATCCCATTGTGTATGGCAGCATGGATTCATCTTTGCTCCAATACTTGGGCCATTCAGGAGAATATTTTCCAAACACTTCGAAGAAGATAACAGAGCCTGTCTTTGAGTGTGATAGAATCTGTGTCAATAAATCCTCCATTTGTTCCGGAGCAAGATGTGACAGTGAAGAAAAGGCAGAGAAATATATATCAAAAGGATCATTCTCCAATACTGAATTTGGAAGTTCATTTGCAGGATCAGCATGAACAAATCTGTGACTGACTCTATCTCTGTATCTGAGCTTTGCCTGATCAAACAAAGTGCGGTCAGATTCCATTCCAACATATTTTTTTATATCTTTCGGAGAAATCAAGAATTCCTTGTCAACTGCTTCCTTTGGATTGGTAGGAGGAATATGTGTAAGTAATCTATAGCCTTCACCGGTTCCTGATCCCAGGTCAAGTACTGAAAACTTCTTGCCTGCAACAACATGTTTCTCAATCAGAGATCTGCAGTAAACTTTTATGCTGATCTCTTCCCAGAATTTTCTGACATTATCTTTTTTCCGGTAAGACCGCTTTCCTCATTTCCATAAAAGCCAAGTGACAGTGCCTTGTCATAAAATTCGCTTCTTCGTGTGAACCTTTTTTTTTCCATGTTAGAATTTCCTGCATTAAGATTTATTAATAAGCCCCGTCATTTGCTTTACAAACAGAATTTTGAGACCTGAAGACAAATGAGTTAAATGAACAAGAATATTGAATGATTATGTTGACACCTTCTGATTGCATGATTGCCTGCAGATAATTCTGGTATCCTTACAGAAATGCTATAATTCATTAACAGTTCAAATAGTTCACAGTTGAATTACTCAAATTTGGAGCTAATTTGAATTTGGAAAACAAGTGGTACAACATTCTTGAGAAGACTTCTCGCTCCTCAATAAAATTTACTGTAACCAAACTATATCTTTGTTTGTGGTGTCGGGACTTCCGTCCCGACACTTGTTAACTATTTGCGTCAGGACGCCTGTCTGACGCCAGGCAGGCCTGCCTGCAGCAGGCAGGAAAGTCCTGACGCAACAATTAAAATTACAGCCAACGAATCGAAATTAAATGATTGCTTGAATTAATGAATGTCACTCAATGCGCATGGACTTCTCCTGCATTAGTCATCTTGCCAAGCAGAAAGAATGAACCATTGACCACAATCTTACTGTCTGCAGGAATGTCCTTTAGCAATGTTATCTCACTATAGCCTATGTCTGTAGTGCCCTTTGCAACCGGAATTCTCTCAAACTTTTTTCCAACAGGTTCATTATTGGCAGTTCCCATGCTTCCAGATTTATTCTCACTTTCTTTATGCGCATGCTCATCATGCTCACCTGCTTCATCAAATGTGTTTTCTTCTGTTACCACGAAAATGTAATCCTGTCCTTTGTAGTTTACAATTGCAGCAGTTGGAACCGCGTTTACTGTTGCATTTTCTAAACTTACAAGCGCTGTGATGCTCATTCCGTCTATGAGCCCAGACTTGTTGCCTTTAACTGCAGCATGAACGGCAACAGCCTTTGTATTGTCTTCAAACGTATTACCAATACCAAATATATCGGCATCATATTCCTTTCCCGGATTATTGGTTATAGTGAAATGCACCGTCTGTCCTACTGCAAGTTTATATAGATCTTTTTCATATACAAACAAATCGAGATGCAGTCTGCTGTTATCTACTATTTCAGCTATAGCATTTGACGGATCGACGTAGCTTCCGATCTTCACAAGCACATTACTGATAGATCCGCTTATGGGACTTCTAACGTGAACGACCGATTCAATATTGTCGCTTGATAGAGCATCTGTGTTTATGCCAACAAGCTCCAGCTGTTTGATAAGGCTGGACTCTTGTGCTAACAATGTTTCAAGCTCAGTCTTGCTTTGCTGCAGAAGTTTCTGAGAACTTGCATTGCCTGAATTCATCTCCAACTGACGCGCATATTCAAGTTCAGCGTAATCCGCTTTGTAAGAAATACTGAGGAGTTCTTCCTGCATTTTTATGAATCCCGTATTCACAATCAAAGCTACTGTTTGCCCTTTCTTAATGAAGCTTCCCGGCTGTACGAGAATGGACTTAACTACTCCTCCCATCAATGCTGTTGCATTCGCTTTATTTTGATTGGGCACCTTCAGAAAGCCGTTCGCTTTCATTGTTGCCGTCAATTGCTTTTTTTCTATGCTTCCATATTGCACATTAATTGTACGAAGCTGTTCATCAGTAAGAAATACGCTTGTTTGAGATTCTTCATCTGAATGAACAGTACCGGGAATACTGTCAGCTGAATGTTCATCAGAGTGGCTTCCGGTCTCTTCTTTGCATGAATGCAAGATTAATACTGCAAAGACAATCAATATTGTTCTCATTATTATTATCATTTCAAAAAGTTTTATTTATTTATCAAAGAAAGTATGACCGCAACTGACTGGTTGATCCTGTTTATTGAGTCAAGATAATCAAGTCTGACATCTGTTACAGTTTGAAGTGCATTAAGATACTCAATGTAACCGATCTCTCCGGAAGAATAACTTAAACTTGCGCTTGAAAGTATCAGATCAGCATTTGGCAATGCCTGATCTTTCAGATATTCCAGATTTGCCAAGTTTTGAACATACTGTTGATTTGCTTTCTCCAGTCCTGACCTTAGCATCAGTTTCTCATTCTCTGCCTCTCTCACTATAGATTTCTTCTTGATATCAAGCGCTTCCAGCTTTGCATTGTTGCTGAAAAAAGTTGTCGGAATCTTTATGCCCACATTAAAACTTGAGAATCTCTTCCCACCGTCATAATATACTTCTTCCGCATTCAGATTCTGTAATCCAATGATGGATTGATTTGAATAACCGATCGAAAGTTCAGGAAGAAATTGAGCTGCTTCGAGTTCTCTTAGCTGTCCAATAATTTCTGCATCTTGATAAAGCTGCTTTAATGTTGGATTATTTGTAATGTTCGCCGTGTCAGTTTTCACATTAAATAAGACGGGTTCATACCTTTCAGATTCAACTATTGTGAAATCTTTACCTGTATTTACAAGAGCCCTGAGAGAAGTGTAACCACCCGCTATTTCTGATTCATTCGTTAATAGTTTTAGCACAATCTCTCCTCTTCTTGTTTCTGCTGTTGTCTTTCCGAGAAGATTTGTTTCACCTGCATTGTAACGGAGTGTAGAAGCATTCACAAGTTCCAGAAATATTGAATCAAGAATCTGCAGTTCACGTTTGCGCTCTATGAGATACTGCAGCTGATAGTAAACTGATCTTACCTGCAGCCTAACTTCATTCTTTCCGGACTGCAACCGGATCTCGCTTCCTTTGTGTTCCTCTTCAAAAAAGTTTGACCTGGCAGTGAAGTAAGTTGGGAATGGTATATCCTGCGACACCTCAAATGCATTGTCGTTTTGTGCGCTGTTGAATTGTCCATATTGAAAGTTAAATTCAGTCTTGGGTAGATCGAATGAAGATCTTGATAATGAATTTTTTGATTGCACATCTAACTCCCGGGAAAGAACATCCGGATTATTCTTAAATGCCAGTGATATCGCATCGTCAAGTGTAAGGCGTTCTGGAATGATTTGTGATTGTGCACCGGCAAATGGAACCAACAGTATAAACAGAATTGGAATCATTGCCAGCGGTTTAACTTTTCTTTGACCTGCCGTCATAAGATACAAAAGTGGGAGTACGAACAATGTAAGCAAAGTAGCAGTTATGAGTCCGCCTATTACAACAGTAGCCAAGGGTTTCTGTACTTCAGCTCCTGCACCAACTGATAAGGCCATTGGAAGAAATCCAAGTGAAGCTACAGCTGCAGTCATCAAAACAGGTCTGAGTCTTATCTTCGTCCCCACACGTACACGCTCCAGTATGTCGCTCATACCGTCTTTCCCGAGTTGATTGAATGTTCCGATAAGAACAATTCCGTTCAATACGGCAACTCCAAACAACGCTATGAAGCCTATTCCGGCAGAAATGCTGAACGGCATTCCCCTTAATATTAGTGCAAACACGCCGCCAATGGCCGACATCGGTATTGCGGCAAATATGAGAATAGCTTGCTTAGTTGAACCAAATGTCATGAACAGCAGTACAAAAATCATTGCAAGTGCGACAGGAACTGCTATCATTAGCCTTTTATTTCCTTCAACCAGATTCTCAAAAGTTCCTCCGTAAGTAAGGAAATATCCTTCAGGGAGTTTCATTTTGGTATTGATTTGATTTTGAATGTCTTTTACAACGCTGGCGACGTCACGATCTTTGACGTTGAAACCAATTACTATCCTGCGCTTTCCTTCTTCACGGCTAATTTGAGCCGGACCTAATTCCATTTTTATATCTGCAACTTGCGACAATGGAATCTGCATTCTGTTTGAGGCAGGAATGTATAAGTTGCTTACATCATCGATGCCGGTTCTGTATGTTGAATCAAGCCTCACAACCAAGTCAAACTTCCTCTCATTTTCCGTCACTGTGCCTGCTTTGCCACCTGCAAATGCTGCGCTCACAATATCATTCACCTGATTTATACTGATACCATAATTTGCCATTCGTGCACGATCATACTTTATATTGATTTGTGGCAAACCCTCAACGCGTTCCACGACAGGATTTGTAGTTCCATTTACATTTTCAACAAGCTCTGCGACTTGGTTGCCATAAGTAAGCAATGTATCAAGATTCTCCCCAAATATTTTGATAGCTACATCCTGCCTGACTCCGGTCATCAGTTCATTGAATCTCATTTGTATCGGCTGGCTTTTTTCGAAGAACACACCGGGTATAGTCTGCATCTTAATATAAATGTCATCTGCAAGTTCATCATAGCCTTTTTCGCTTTCCCACTCGTCCTGAGGCTTAAGAATTATCATCATATCAGTTGCTTCCGGAGGCATTGGGTCAGTTGGCACTTCCGCACTACCGGTTTTACCAACAACCATCTTGACTTCCGGAAACTCCAATGCAATTCGCGATGCTTGCATTGAAGTTTCAACACTTTGCGACAAAGAAGTTCCTTGCGGCAGAATGCAATGGAATGCATAGTCACCTTCTGCAAGTGTTGGCATAAACTCCCCTCCCATTCTTATGAATGCAACTAATGAAATTGCAAAGATGAGGATAGTTGAGAAAATGAATGCCTTTCTGAATTTTATAGCCTTCTCCAATGCAGGTTCGTATATGCTCTGAAAGTAATTCATCATTTTTGTCGAGAAGGACTTGCTGCTTATGTATTCTTTGGGAAGGAACAGAGCACACATCATAGGTATGTAAGTCAGTGAAAGTATTAGTGCACCAAGAATTGCAAAGATTACAGTCTGCGCCATTGGTCTGAACATCTTTCCTTCGATGCCGATGAGTGTCAGAATAGGTATATATACTATCAGAATAATTATCTCACCAAACGCTGCACTTTTTCTGATGCGGGATGCTGAAGACATGACTTCACTGTCCATTTCATCTTGCGTAAGTTTGCCGTTGTATTTTCTCAATCCTAACTGATGGAGTGTAGCTTCAACAATGATTACAGAGCCGTCAACTATCAACCCAAAGTCAATTGCTCCAAGGCTCATTAGATTTGCACTTACTCCAAACAAATTCATCATCCCAAGTGCAAACAATAGTGACAGCGGTATAGCCGATGCCACAATAATTCCTGCCCGCATATTTCCAAGGAATAATACAAGCACAAAGATCACGATCAATGCACCTTCCACAAGATTTGTTTCAACCGTTTTGATCGCTCGATTTACGAGATCTGTCCTGTCTAGATATGGTTCTATCACAATATCATCAGGAAGTGACTCCTGAATCTTTGTCATTCTGTCCTTTACCCTGTCCACAACTTCGGAACTGTTAGCACCTTTCAACATCATCACTACACCACCAACAGCATCAACACTTCCGTTATATGTCATTGCACCGTAACGAATTGCATGTCCGGGCCTTACTTCCGCAACATCCCTAATTAGTACCGGAATACCGTTAGGATTTGACCTGACAAGAATTTGATTAATATCTTCGAATGAAGAAATCAGTCCAATGCCTCTGATAAAATAAGCATTGGGTTTCTTGTCAATGTATGCTCCGCCGGTATTCTCGTTATTATTTTCCAAAGCAGTGAATATATCTGTAATTGTAACATCCATAGCAAGGAGCCTGTCCGGATTTACGGAAACTTCATACTGCATTAATTCTCCTCCGAAACTATTCACTTCTGCAATACCCGGCGTGCCGTAAAGTTGACGTGCAACTACCCAATCCTGCAATGTTCTGAGGTCCATTGTTGAGTACTTGCTTTCACTGCCTTTCTTTGGATGAATTATGTATTGATAAATTTCACCCAATCCGGAGCTGACAGGAGCAAGTTCGGGTTTGCCTATACCTGCCGGAATGGAAGACTCTGCTTCCATCAGTTTCTCATTGACTATCTGTCTTGCAAAGTATATGTCAACACTCTCTTCAAATACAATTGTTATGACTGACAGTCCGAATCTGGAAATGCTTCTAAGCTCTTCAAGGTCGGGAAGATTTGCCAGACTTTGTTCAATGGGATAAGTAACAAGCTGCTCAACTTCCTGCGAAGCGAGTGTCGGGCATAAAGTGATTATCTGAACCTGATTATTTGTGATGTCGGGCACTGCATCAATCGGAATCTTTGTCGCACTGATTGAGCCCCATACAATGAGTCCAACGGTCATCATACCAATGATGAACTTGTTCTTTATGCTGAAAGCAATGATTTTGTCTAGCATCTTTGATCAGTTAATGAATTGAATACACCCATGCCATGATTTACACGGCAAGAATTTTCTTAATTACCTGTTACTTTGGAAAACGGGTTTTGATTAACTGATCTTAGGCGGGTGCCAGATGGTGTGTGATAACTCTTTTAAATATGGTGATTGTGAACGTTGAAAACTCAAATCTTCTGAGGGGATACACTTGTGGGAAGTTTCTTCTTCATTCAAGTGAATAACAGAAATGCCGCAACAAGCGCAGACACAAATCGGAGTGCAATGTTCTGCCTCATGTTCATGATGTGTATGATCATGAATTGCCTGAATACTTTTCTCAGAAACTACATTGCATTCAATGTCATCACTGCAAGTGAGAAATGAAAGAGACATGAAGTAAGCTGATAATATGAGTATGAGGCACTTCACTTAGTCGACAATAGTTATCATTATTCTTGAAGATATTCTTAGTTGTAAATTCATAAGAGTTTCACAATTTGAATACTGCCAAATTATCTCACAGTACAGAGTTTGAAGACATTATGGCAACACTTTTAAAGTTTCGTGCGTCAAAATAGTCAAATACATCTGAAGTTCAAATACTTTTTACTGAAGAATATGTTAGAGTTTCACAATTGAGCTCACTGCTGTCCAAAACGTTTAGGTATTTCGAAAACTCATTCGAAAACAAGCTGGAAAGTTAGAAAAAATTCGGTTCGGAAAAACAACCCGCCTCATCCTAATTGCCGTTAAAAAATTGTGAGCTTTGGCGTAAGCGTGAATTTCCTGTTTGACGAACACG
>CALEVL010000110.1 GCA_937924675.1 uncultured Ignavibacteria bacterium
TCCAGCTTGTTTTCGATACAATTTTCGTTGTGGAGAAACATTTTGGACAGCACTGTGGGTAAAGCCATTTCAAGATCAAGTATAACCAATTACAACTCTGTGAATCTCTGTGTTTCTCTGAGTAACTCTGTGTAAAACTTAGTCCAAGTAAATCCGGTGAGGAGTCATATATTACCAGACATTATTACTTCATAGAAAATTATTACCTGTATGGAGATATTAACTCACATATTCTTCAAAAAAAAACCACTTTCCAAATGGAGATCGTTAAGTTAACAGAGTTTGACATTCGGAGAATCATTCTGCCCGGGAACTACGGATATTGTTCAGAGTATCATTATGAGATCAAGCGGTCTGAATCAGAATCGGGACTTAAATTCGAACTTAATCTTACAAAGAGAAGTGAGCCATACAGAAAGATCTGGAAGGAGGATGAATCAACACTCAACATCTACAGAAATATGATTTGCGATGGGATGTCATTATCAGCAATGATTGACAATCAACCGGCTGGAATCCTCATTGCTGAAAAGAGAGAATGGAACAACTCTGTTTGGATAGAGAAGCTGCACGTTGCAGATGAGTTTAAACACAGGGGTGTAGGTTCGCTTATGATGAAGGAATTCGTACGGCTTGCCGGAATGCAGAACTACAGAATTATTTATCTTGAAACACAGAATACGAATTATCCTGCAATTCAGTTATATAAGAAGAATGGTTTCGAGATAACCGGGATAGATTTGAAGCTTTATGACGGTAAAGAAAATTTGAATGAGGTTGCGATATTTATGACTAAGAACTTAACGCAAAACGGTTAGAGTGTCTATTCGGTATCGAATAGAAAGTGCATCTTAATTTATGTCTTCAGTCTTCAATTAGTCAATACTCTTTAACAACTGAAATTGATAATTTCAGCAACTCAAAATTAAAACAATTCTTAGTTGTACCCAAAAGGGCTCACAGAGCAAGAAGTAAAAGAGCGGATAAGAAATGGTCAGCAAAACAAACTGTCCAAGCCAAAGACAAAGACAGCAGGTGAAATAATAATTGAGAACCTGTTCTCAGTCTTTAACTTGGTTATCCTGGCTATCATAGTCTTCCTTCTCTATTTCTATTTGACAACCCATGATGACCGGTTGTGGCTTGACAGTATTGGTGTAATGCTGATCGCTGTAATTAACACTTTGCTTGCAATCATTCAGGAGCTGAAGGCAAAGCGTGCTCTTGATAAAGTGAATCTGTTGCTTAAGCGAAAAGTAAAAGTTGTAAGAGATGGGAAGGAAAGTGAAATAGATCCATACGAAATAGTGAAGGATGACACACTTAAACTTGGACGTGGCGATCAGGTAGTTGTTGACGGAATAGTTGAGTTTACTAATCATATGGAAATAGATGAGTCTCTGCTAACGGGAGAATCAAATCCGATATTGAAAAAAGAGGGACAGGTTGTTCTCTCCGGAAGTTTTTGTCTTTCCGGAAGCGGCTATTACAGGGCTGATAAGATCGGAATGGAAAGCTATGCATCACAGGTTACAATGCAGGCGAAGAAATATAAGTTTGATCTTACTCCATTGCAGAAGCAGATTAATTTCATTGTCAAAGCGCTTTTCGGCGTAGCACTTGTGCTTGTTGTTGTTGCCATATTGCTTAACAAAGACGGATTCACCAATGATTTTGTGAGGAAGATCTCAACCATTGTGATGTCTCTTGTACCGCAGGGATTGGTTTTGATGTCTACTGTAACATTTGCCATAGGTGTTTACAGGATCAGCAAGCTTGGAGCAATTGTGCAGAGACTTAATGCTATAGAGTCATTCTCGAATGTCCAGGTGGTTTGCATGGATAAGACAGGAACGCTAACGCAAAATAAATTAAGTATCAGAAGCGTCATCCCAATTGGTTCATTAACTGAAGATGACGCACGCTCAATTGCAGGAACTTACGCTCATCTTACAAGTGATAAAAATGCAACGGCAGTTGCAATAAGCGAACTCAAGCCTCAAGATGGATTTAAAGTTGTTGATGAATTTCCTTTCAGCTCCGAAAGAAAGCTGAGCTTGCTGGAGGTAAGCGACGGAAAGGAAAACATTGTCTTCATTCTTGGGGGATATGATATTCTTCTGGAAAGAGTTTCTGAGAATCAGTCAGGCGAGGTGTTGGAGAAATTCAGGAATGCAGATCTTTCGCTTTACAGGAACCTGTTGCTTGGCAAAGTAACAAATTTCAAGAATCTGAAAGAAGCAGTTACCGGGATTGACAGTATGGTGATAGAGCCGGTTTGCATAATTTCAATTACCGACAAGATCAGAGATGATGTGTTTGATGCAATAAAACTTTTTACGGATAACGGAATAAAGTTAAAGATACTTTCCGGAGATTCCGCTAAGGCAGTGCAGGAGGTTGCCTTGGAAATTGGTTGGAAGATATCTGATGAAGAGCTTGTTTCAGGCGATGCAATCGAAAAAGCAAATGACAAAGAGCTGAAGGAAATTGTAATGATCAAAACTATCTTTGCGCGTCTGAAACC
Source organism: uncultured Ignavibacteria bacterium (assembly GCA_937924675.1). GTDB lineage: Bacteria > Bacteroidota > Ignavibacteria > Tepidaquicellales > Tepidaquicellaceae > JADJAH01. The sequence goes on from CALEVL010000110.1 coordinate 2,528, forward strand.
GGAACACAAGCTTCGAATTATCAAAGCATTCAAATCCGAGAAGATATATACTGCAATGATAGGTGACGGAGTAAATGATCTTCCTGCAATTAAAGAAGCTAATATGGGAATAGCTATGGAAGAGGGCAGTGCCATAACGAAGGAGGTTGCTGATATAGTGTTGCTGCAGAATAAGTTCTCTCTATTGCCAAAGATTTTTGACGAAGGAAATCTGATCGTAAATTCAGTTATGTCAGTAGGCAAGCTGTTCATCACTAAGAACTTCTTTGTGATTTACATTACTCTTCTTTCGATTCTGTTCTTACTTGAATTTCCTCTGACGCCGAGAAGAGTTTCACTGATCAATATTTTCGGAATTGGACTTCCTGCATTCATGATAACATTGAAGAATTCAAATGTTTCAAAGACAAGCGATTTTACAAAAGAGCTTTTTTCATTTGTGCTTCTTTCAGCCGCAATCATAGTAGCAGCAGGATACTTGGGTATATATGTTGCGGGCAAGTTCTATCAGGTCAGCGAGAAAGATCTTCAGATGATAATGCTTACAATTATGATAATCACGAATATTGCAAACTATTTTTCTATTGTACTTACAAAAGAAGAAACAAGCAACAAGCTTTTGTATGTGGTTTATGGGTTCATAATATTAATGCTTTACATTTTTCTGGCGGCAACAAATATTCAGACAGGTTTCATACATTTGGCAAAGGCATTCTACGAGATAGATTTTGTGAGACCTTCACTGTGGCCGATGGTTATGATAATTAGTTTGATAAGTTCATTTGTATTGTTCTACGCTCAGAAAGCTCGAAAAAGAATCATGTATGGAACATAAGGAGAACAAATGAAAAAAATGAAGCTGGCGTTGCACACCAAAATCGTGATCGGACTTGTACTTGGTGTGATATTCGGTTCGATCTTTCATATAAGTCCAATAAAGCTGCTCATAAATTCCGAAGGCACAGTGAAAGCGGTGAGCGACTGGTCATCGCTGAAAGTTCTGAAAGGGGATTCACTGATCAAAGAATTCGATTCGAAGTCGCAGATAGCAGTGATGAAATATTTTGCAGGCATTAAGGATGCAAAAGTCAAAAGTGCGTTGACTCTTGAAGCAGTTTACCCTGACGGCAGAAAAGAGACTCTTCAGAAGATAACGGAAGTGAAGCGCGAAAAGACCATAGGTGTTATGCTCAAACCGCTCGGAGATATCTTCATAAGATTGCTTTCAATGATTGCGGTCCCGCTTGTTCTTGCCTCGCTGATAGTTGGTGCAGCATCATTGTCAGACATAAGGCATATTGCAAAGATAGGCGGCAAGACACTTGGCTTCTATGCACTGACGGCAGTAATGGCTATTTCAATCGGTCTCATACTTGCCAATATCATTCAGCCCGGGAAATTCATGACAGAGGAAAGCAAAGAGAGGCTTATGCAGACATATCAGGATGACGCAGCGTCAAAGATCGAGCAGAATATATCAATGAACATTGTGGATTTTCTCGTGAACATAGTTCCGAAGAATCCGTTCAAGGCAATCGCTGAGGGGGATTTTCTGCAGATAGTTTTCTTTGCAATTCTCACAGGAGTTTTCCTTTCGCAGATTCATTCAGAAAGAACAAAGGCGGTGATCGGATTTTTTGACGGGCTCAGCGGGGCTATGATATTGCTTGTGGAGAAGGTAATGCTGATAGCTCCGTACGCAGTTTTCACACTTATAGCGGCAACAATTGCGGAATTTGGTTTTGGAATATTGCAGACACTTTTCATGTATTCAGTTACTGTAATTTTAGGACTAACGATTCTGACTTTTGTCGAATATCCCTTATTGCTTAAAGCATTTACCAAAGTTAATGTGGTAAAGTTCTTCAGAGTACAGAAGCCGGTGATTGCAGTGGCTTTCTCCACAAGTTCCTCAGCGGCTACTCTTCCTGTTACAATGGATATTTGTGAGAAGAAGCTTGGTGTTCCGAACAAAATTGCCAGCTTTGTACTTCCGCTTGGAACTACTGTGAACATGGACGGCACGGCACTTTATCAGGCAGTTGCAGCTATGTTCATTGCTCAGGTTTATGGATTTGATCTCAACATCACACAGCAGCTCACAATTGTTCTTACTGCCGCTCTTGCCGCAGTGGGCACTGCACCGGTACCCGGAGTTGGACTCATTATGCTGATAATTGTTCTGAAATCCGTAGGAATCCCAGAAGAAGGAATAGCACTGATCATTGGCGTTGACAGGCTGTTAGACATGTGCAGGACAGTGCCTAATGTCATTGCCGACTCACTTGCCTGCGTAGTAATTGCCAACAGCGAGAATGAACTCGGTGAAATTAAAGATAATGCAGCTTAGGGAATTTTTTATGCTTGATTCCAAGTTAAGAATTCCGTCAATCAAAAAATAAAATGAATATTCTAAAAAAATCCTTTTTACTGGTTCTTGCAACTTCATCATTCAGCATGGGTTGCTCAAATGACAAGCCAGGCGCAGTTCAAAATCAAATTGAAGAAGTGAAATCAACAATGGATAAAACATCCGGAAAGAACATTCACGATTACACCGTCATGACAATGGACGGAGAGGAAAAGAAACTCTCTGATTATTCCGGGAAAGTGCTATTGATAGTCAATGTTGCATCAAAATGCGGTTACACTAAGCAATACGCAGGCTTGGAAGAATTATACAAAAAATATTCCGGAGATGGACTTGTTGTGCTTGGGTTTCCGTGCAATGACTTTGGCGGACAAGAGCCGGGTTCGAACGATGAGATAAGAACATTCTGCGAAAGCAAGTTTGATGTTACATTCCCATTGTTTGACAAGATCAAAGTTCTTGGCGATGACAAAAGCCCTCTTTATGCAGCTTTGACAAACTACTCAAAATCCACGGGAGATATTGAATGGAACTTTGAAAAATTTGTCGTTTCAAAGAACGGCGAAATAGCAGGGAGATTCAAAAGCAAAACAGATCCGGGTTCCGACGAAATTGTTTCACTAATTGAGACAGAACTGAAGAGGTAAAAAAAAAGGGCGGAGCAAACATGCTCCGCCTGGCTTTTATCAGATCAAATTTTCACTACCTTAAAATCACCAATTTTTCTGCACGACCTTCAGATTCAATTCCATCCGAAGTAATCAGCTTGTAAATATACGTTCCGTTTGCTACGAAATCACCATCGTTGTCTTTTCCATCCCAAGCAATTGAGTTAGACCCTATGTAAGCAGGGGAGAGAATTTCTTTGATAAGTCTTCCGCCGACAGTGTATATCCTTATCTTAACATTGTCAGGCTGTTCAGCGCCGGTTAATGTGAACATAAAGTTTGTCTCACCCTTCATCGGGTTTGGATAGTTGTACAGATCTTTGATGCTGAAGTCATCAGAGACAATCACATCAAAGAATGCAGTGTCTGCGGTAAATTCATCTTGTCTTAATATTATCATAAGTTCATGTTCTCCTCTTTCAAGTTCAGGATAGAAAAGAAATTTGCTTGTACTTTGCTGAGCAACATTATCCTTTTGAGATGATCTCATTACTGAGTTGCTGATGCCATTATTGAAATAAGGAATGTACTTGTCGTTAAGTTTAAGTGAAATGCGCATGGTATCCGGCATCGGCGAAAGCGTGGCTTCCGTCAGGTCGGTTTCAATTCTGATCTCCGGCTTCCTGCTTACAAAGTCACCGGAGTTAAGAGGTGCACCGTCACTGTAAACCTGGAAATTTACAGGTCTGTAAAGCCTTGTGGAGTACATTGGAATGACAAGGTCATTGTTGAATGTATAGAACTCATTATTCTTGTCATACAGTTTGAACTGAACAACAGCATTCATACTGTCTCTGAAATAGGGGACAATAAATTTTCTTGCAAGAATCGAAGAAGCTCCGGGAAGAAGAGCATTCATTGATGTGTCAGAATAGATGAGATTATTGTCCGCTACAGATTTCTTAAACACATTCACGATCAATCCCGGTATGTCTGTGTATCCGGTATTATGCACGTTAGTAGTGAATTTGATTTCATCACCAACTTTGTATGTCGATTGAATATTCAGTGTATTCAAATCCCATACAAATTCAGCCGCTGGTACATAATTCACTTTGAGTGAATTGAGGACCGGAGACTGATTGCCTGTTGTAGTATCTATAGCCAGCTTTGCAACAAGATTAAGGCGCGGATATCTTATCGCATTCACAAAACTCAGATCGGCAAAACTGTTTGATGTAACATCAGAGTATAGAAGGTACTGTTGATTATCCGATGCATCTATACCATATACATCAAACTTGATGCTGCTGTTGGCAGGTATGGTTTGTGTCCATGAGAAATTGTTCCATTGCTTTGCAGGACCTACAAAATTGCTGACTGTGCCTGTAGTCTTCCTGAATGTGGTATTTAGATTGCTTACAGATTCATTCCACTGCACACAGCTTACACAACCGGGTGCAGGTCTGCAGCATGGATCAAACATCTCAGAGACTTGTGCATGACTTGCACCTTGCCAACCGATAAGACTCCATGTATGGAAATATGACAGCAGTCCGATCGAGTCGCAGTAAATACTTCCAAACTGTCTAAGCTTAGTCTTTGCATTTGCACTTAAATATTGTCCGCCCGGAAAGTAAGCAGCATTAAGAAGCATCAGGTAATGTGTAGAATCAAACGTGTTCAGAAAAGTGACAAGTGAATCGGAAGAAGTGCCGGTATTCATCTTTAGATTCTTGAATTCCAGAACAGAGCCTGTAAGTTTCTTTGCTTTTACAACATTCAATCCTGTATTTTTTCCGCCGTCAATGTAAATGTTCTTGTTGCCTAAGCTGAAGAATGATGCCTCTTCTGCATTGCTTCCGTATGATCTGACAAACATTGTGGCAGGGAAATCTGAAAGTTGAATTCCGTTAGAACTGAATGTAGTATTGTTAAGATCACTTTGCGGAAACTGTGAGCTGCTGAATTTATAAACATCGACAGTTTGGGAAACAGAGGCATCCCTGTCAGACTTGCTTCCGGATGTCAGTGCTCCGGTCTGATAAGTAAACTTATTCACCTCAGACCAACCCGTACTGTCGTTGTTTATCACTGCATTTGTTCTCCAGAAATGAATAGTATTGTTTACTCTTACAGGAACTATGGACGAAAAAGATGTTGATACACCGGCGACAGAACTGGAATTAAATGTCCTTAGAGCAGATGAACTGAATGAAATGGTTGTATCCACCTGAAGAATTACTTTGATGCTGTTTCCGGAACTTGAGACTCTCGGGTTAAGTCCCGTAAAGAGAACGCTGTCAGTGGTAATGAGAGCATTTGCAACAGGTCTGAGCGGGACATAAGAATTGTCCTTAACTGGCAAACTGATTGTAATTGAATTGTTAGATTTATTTTCCTGAGGTATCCAGTTATCCTGATCAAGAGTTACAATTATGTCATAGTTTCCCAGCGAGTCAATAGGGAATGTATAATCCACAGTATCCTCATATCCAAAATGCGGAACTACAAAGTCATAAGTCCGATAGTTGATGTTATCTTTCTTAACAAGGAATCTGACTTTTGATGAATCGGTAAAGAGTCCGAAATTTTTCGGATGAATTGTAACTGTAACATTATCTCCAACCGATGGGAATTGATTGGTAAGGTCATAGTCATTGTTTGTAATTGACAACTCAGGATGTTTTGGTATCCTGATCTCTGAAGCTGGATCACCAAGGAGTGAATAGCAATTCAAAGTATGCCTTACTGCAAATGACAATGAATCCCGGCTCATAATCCTCTGAGCATATTGCGTTATCTTTCCCAGTCTTCTGCTGGTATCATTCTTTATCGTAGTTGTGATGTGTGTTCCGTAGTCATTTCCATTCTGTGCATAGCTCCAGCCCGTCGTTCCCACAAATCCAATGGAACCCTTATTTGCAAGATACATGAATCTTTCTCCGAAGCCCCTGTAATTTGCGAGAGAATTTTCTCCCGTGAAACAAGTGAGACTCAATATGAACGGAAGCCTTAAGCCATTGTTAAGAGTATTGGGATCTTCCATAGCGATTTCCCAGTCATGGCTTCCGGCATGGCCTCTGTAATTGAGAAAAGCCGCTCCGCGATCAATACTCTTTCTCAAGGAGTCCATTACATTGTAAGAAACATATCCCGAAGAATCTGTCCTGTAAACTTTTGTAGCACCCGAAGAGAGAGACGGCGGGTTTACAATTGAAAGAATGTCAATGTTTGATTTAGTCTGGTGAGAAATTTGTTCCGGATACGTTCCACCTCCGGTTACATATATAAAATTCTTAAGCCAATAGTCCGGTTGCTGGGCTTCATAATTAATGATTTTATCTACAATGGACTGAGCTTCAACAGGATAATAAGCTGGAAGTCTTCCAACAGGTATCTGATTATAATAACAGAAGGTGCCAACGTTGAAGTTGGCAAAGTATCCGTCTGAAGGCGGATATCCGTAAACCGGAACAAGGTTCTGATAGTAAGCGGAAGTTGAAAGATTTTTCTTCGGATCGAGTGAACCTCTGCCAAAGAGGCAAATATAGCCAAGCTTTGGAAGCTGCCAGTTGTTATAAACATGCCTGGTAAAATTTCTAACTGCAACAGGGCTTTCGTTTCCAAAGTTGAAGATGTCATAAATATCTTCTACCTCTGCTTTAACGGATCTAAAATTATCTCTGGTCTGCCTGTAAGCTCTTAATTGTTCTGCCTGTGACTCAAGCAGTTTATTGTAGATTATGAGATAGTCGGCACCGTTTGAAGCAGATGCAAGATCCGGAACACTTCTCTGCTTTATTCTGAAAGGTTTTAACGTGATGTTATTATTGATCAATACAAGTTTTGCATTGCTCATAGCAGTGAACTTGAGAGTATCAGTACTATAACTGGAAGAAGTCATTCTCCTGTAATTCTGAACATCATAAATGTTGATCGGCAAAGCATTGTTTCCACCTGAAATTGAAAACAGCCTCGATGTTGTATCAGAACCCCCAAGAGCAGATGTAAACAAATTATTTCTGAAACCAAATTTCCTCGGATATCCAATCTCCATTAAATCGACATTCATATTGCTGCTAAATCCACCGGTATTTGTGTATCTGACTGATACAGTATTAACAGAAGACAATAGCAATGAGCTGGAGAATGTTATTGTTGAATCAATTCTGTTTGCATCATTTGTAGATATTGTTGCTACCAGATTGTTGTTTACTCTTAGTTCTATTGAGTGTTCATTTACAACAGAAGTGTTTCTGTTTGTAGGATAGCAGAGAATCTTGAATGTTGCGTTTTGAACAACGCTGCTCAGCATTGGTAAACTGAATGTATCACTAAGAGATGCCGTATTGCCCAAAGAACTCCAAAGCCAGCCTTCAGCTCTGTACTTTTCTGTTGAAAGAAATCTCAGATCGGATGAACTGAAATTCTCTCCCTGTGAATAAAAATAATCACGTTCAAGATGAACTACATCTGTGAAATATGACGGAGCATAAGTCAAACCGGAATTGTGAGATACGTTTGTATATCTCAATCCCACTGAACCTCCCCAGTCGACCCAATATGTGTTTGTATCAGAATATTGATTGTAATACTCGTTCAGAGTGTAGGAAAGATTGTTCAAATGATCATATACTTTAGTCGGACCTCCGTAGCTTAGTACGCCGTAAAAATCGAGATAGTCATTTGCATCAAAAGTACCGTCCTGTTCACCGCTAAAATATACAGGCAGTTGAACTCCGTTGTTGTAAAGCTTTACAGTCCGCGGATCAATCGTTGCAGTATTTATGCCCGCATTTGTAAAGTCATTACGATCAACACGGTGCATTCCATCCTGTGCAACATACATTTTGAGATATGTCTTATTGGGAGTGATCCAGTTCTGATCCTGTGAAAAAGATACTGAGCTATACAGAAGCATCAGCATGAATGAAAAAACAATGTTTCTCATATAACTATTTGAATGTTTATTTTTGCAATTTTTTATCTGAGTACTGCAAGTTTCTTTGTCTCGGTTATGCTTGCGGTCTTATCTGTAAACACGAGTTTGTAAAGATAGGTCCCGTTCGCAACAATGTCGCCGTCATCGTCTCTTCCATCCCATTCTATTGTATTCATTCCCGGCTGTGAGATACCTGTCAACTTCTTAATTAGCCTTCCCGAAGATGTGTAGATATTTATTGCAAAGTTTCCTTGAGAATCCTTTTCGTCAGCTCCAAACATGAATGAAGTCTTATCTCTCATCGGATTCGGGTAGTTGTAAAGCTCGGATTCCGTGAAGTCACCCCCTGCACTTACTTCAAATACAAGCGAATCAATATTGCCATCATTATCTTTTGTAACGAGAGCAAAAGTGTTCTTGCCATTTTCAAGCTCCGGACTGAAGGCAACAAGTGAACCTCCGCTGCCGGATTGATCTTTGCCAATGCTGATATTGAGCACAGGATTTAACGAGCCCTGAACAAAATATGGTATATATCTTCCATTGATCCTGATTGCTAACCTTGATGTGTCGCGCATCAGATCCGGAAATGAATCGCCTTTATAAATTATTGCAGCTTCAGGCTTTGAACTTACAATTTCCCCGCCGGAAATTTCTTTGCCGTCGAGCGTCAATGCAAAGGGCAACTTGTTCGAATGGATTTCAACAGCTGTTCCGGTAAAATATTCCGCTGTGTTATTGAACAAATAGAATTCGCCAAATGATTCAACAGGTTTAACACGGAAAATATATTTAGTAGCAATCTGTCTCCCGGCATCGGCAAAGCTATTCGTATAGGTAATCGCGCTGTCTGTCTTGAGAATTCGCTTTACGGTATCTGAAAACACTCTGCTTGTATCGGAGACAATATCTCTGAATACATCAATTGCAGTTTCTTTAAGATAGATATATCCTGCATTGCTGAAGGTGAAGCTGAAATTGGTCTGGTCTGTTCCTCTGTCATTGTTTCCGATTGTTAATGAATTCTTCTGGAGTATCAATTCAGCTGCAGGAGAGAAATTTACATTAAGCGATCTTAAGATCGGAGAAAAACCTCCGGTTGCATAGTCAATACTCATCTTAGCTATCAGATTCAGTCTGGGAAATACTGAAGCGTCGATCGAGATAAGCTCGGTAAATTTATTTGAAGAAACATTTGTCATCAGCAAACTGTCAATACCCGAAGCGCGAATACCTACAACATCAAATGTTAATGAGCTGTTTGGAGATTGAACATAATCCCAAGAGAAATCTGTCCATGAGTTTGCCGGTCCGACTATATTCTCGACAGTTCCCGATTGCCTTCTGAATATAACATTCATTGAGCTGACAGATTCAGTCCAATGATTACAGCTTACACAATTCGGCGCAGGTCTGCAGCACGGATCGAACATTTCGGAAACACCACTTTGTGGGGCGCCAAGATATCCGATGAAACTCCAGGTATGAAAGTATGACAACAAGCCGATCGAATCGCACTTAGTGCTTCCGAACTGACGCAACTTTGCTTTTGAATTTGCTGACAAGGTTGTGCCACCTGGGAAATAAGCTGCATTCAAAAGCATTAAGAAATGTGTGGAGTCAAACGTATTCAGAAAATTTAATAGCGAGTCATTTGAACCTGTTGCAGAAGTCATCTTAAGATTCAGAAACTGAAGAATGTCACCGTTAAGTCGTTTTACCTTAATCATATTCAGACCGGAGTTTGTTCCGCCATCAATGTAAACATTCTTCTCTCCAACGCTGAAGTATGATGCCTCTTCACCATTGCTGCCGTAAGATCTTACATATAAGTTTGCGGGATACTCATAAAGTTTGATTCCGTCATCATTGCTTACTGTGTTGAACAATGTATTCTGTGGGAACTGTACTTTCTTTGATTTCACGATCTGCGAGAATAACTGAGAATTAATGTATCTGTCATCATCTCCTGATAATGCTCTTAATTCTCCGCCGTAAATAAATGTCATAGGAGTTGACCAGCCCGAAGAATCACCACCTACTATAGAATAAGTCCTCCAGTGATACAGCTTGCCCGAAGAACCCGGAAGATAGTTTGTCTTAAACTTTGTAACTGAACCGGTAGGGCTGTTATTCACAAACAATCTTTTGGCAGGTGAGTTGAAACTCATAGTTGTATCAAGCTCAATCATCACACTGTAATTTGTTCCCGGAGCAAGATTCGGATTCAATCCTGACAATTCAACTGAATCTCCGTAAACTATTGAATTGTCAACCGGTCCAAGTGCAAGGTATGTGGTACTCTTAACAGGTATTGTTATCGTGGCTGAATTATTGCTTTCATTCTCTTCACTATATCTGTTATTTCTGTCTAGTGTAACTGTCATCTGATAAATATCGGATGAGTCAACCGTGAACGAATAAGAAATTGTATCGCGGTACTTGAATGCCTTGTAAACAGTATCTTTTGTAGATATTACTACATTGTTGGATTTTAGTTCAAACCTGATAATACATGTGTCGGCATACAGTCCGAAATTTTTGGGATAAATAGTCAGAGTTTGTTTCTCACCCGGAAGCAAAGATTCATTCTTAAGTTTATAATCCTCGCTTTTAATTTCGAATTCAGGCGTTCTCGGAATTCGCAACCTTGCAGCTGCATCTCCTATCAGATTGTAGCAATTTACAGTATGCATTACCGAGAAGCTCAGTGAGTCCCCGCTCATAGCTTTTCCAGCAGACTTGGTCATGTCACCAATACTTCTGACCGAATCCCGCTTTATAGATTGCAGCATATATGTTCCGAAAGTATTGCCAACATCACCAAAACTCCAACCGGTTGTGCCTATGAATCCTATTGCACCTTTGCCCTGCAGATACAGGAACTGTTCACCAAATCCTCTGAAATCTGCCAAAGAATTTTCTCCTGTGAAACAAGTCAGGCTAAGAACAACAGGCAGCTTGTTTCCGTTAGACAAAGTATTAGGATCTTGCATACCGACTTCCCAATCATGACTACCTGCATGTCCTCTGAAATTGACAAATGCAGTACCACGGTTTATTGTGTTCTTTATTGAATCTGCATAATTGAAAGTAACAGTTCCGGATGTATCTGTTCTGTAAACCTTTGCAGCATATGATGACAACACCGGAGGTTCAACATACACAAACGCTTCAAAGTTTGACTTCTGCTGATGATAGTATTGCTCATAAGGTGTACCTCCGCCGGTAATGAATGTGTAAGTCTTATTCCAGTCACCATGCGGCTCATTCTCATACGCAATGATCTTGTCAACAATTACCTGTGCTTCAGACGGATAGTAGGCCGGGATTCTTCCGACAGCAACCTGACTGTAATAAAAGAATGTTCCCATGTTGAAGTTAACAAAGTAACCGTCTGATGGCGGATTGCCGTAAACAGGCACAAGGTTTTGGTAATATGCCGATGTAGGTTTGTTTTTTTTAGGATCAAGTGAGCCTCTTCCAAATAAAGTTACATATTTAACCTTAGGAGATTGCCAATTATCATTTGCATGTTTAACAAAATATCTGACTGCAAGCGGGTTCTCAATTCCATAGCCAAATATATCATAGATGTCTTCTATCTCCGCTTTGAATGACCTGTAGTTATTTGCTGTCTGTCTGTAAGCTCTGAGTTGTTCTGCCTGAGCTTCAAGCAGTTTGTTGTAAACTAGAAGATAGTCAGCTCCGTTTGATGAGGATACAAGATCGGGCACTTGTCTTGATTTTATTCTTACGGGTGATTTTCTTATCGTATCATTATAGATCTCTAACCGTGCGTTTGCCTTTGCAGAAAATTTCAGAGTATCCGCATTTGAAGTGAATTGCTGAATTCTAAGATTATTAGCGGCATCATAAATAAACAGGGCATTTCCGGAATTGAAACCGGCAACGCTAAATGATTTTGCAGAAGTATCTCCCTGCGGGAGAATTGACTTGTATGAATTTTCCGAAAACCTGAATGATCTTGGATAACCTAGTTCAAAGAGATCAAAGTACATTGCACCTGCAAATCCTGATGCAGCTAAATATTTTACTTCAATTGTATTCTGTGAAGATGTAAGCAGGGATGAGGGGAAACTGATAGTTGTATCAATCCTTTGAAAATCATTTGAGAAAAGTGTGTCAACAGCAATTCCATTTACTATCAACTGCAAAGAGTGTTCATTCGGAATATTCGTGTCAATGTTTTTGGGATATGCAAAAACTCTCAAAGTTGCATCGCTAATTGTTTGTGAAAGCATGGGAAGTGAAAAAGATCTGTTTACAAGTTGGTTTGAATTCAACAGAGTCCAGTACCATCCTTCACCTCGCAGTTTTTCAGTTGTCAGATACCTGTAGTCACCCCCGTTCAGATTTTCACCCAAGGAATAAATTGCATCCGTTTCAAAATGCAACAGCTCTTTTACAAATTGCTGAGGATAGGGGATAGTAGATGTGTGTGTGTAGTTTTGAATTCTTAGTCCGTTCGCACCACCCCAGTCAATCCAATATACGCTTGTATCAGAATACAGATTGTAGTACTCGTTTGTTGTGTAGGCAACAGAATTGTTTTGTTCTCTCGAGTAAGTCAGTCCGCCATAATTTCTCACTGCAAAAAAATCTATGTAGTCATTGTCATTGAAAACACCGTCCTGTTCACCCTGAAAGTGAATTGGCAATTGATTTCCCAGGTAAAAAAGTCTTGCAGTCCGAGGGTCAAATGAAGTGGGCACACCGGCAGCAACAAAATCAGATTTCTTGATTCTGTATATGCCATCATCAGCAATATAAAGCTTCAGATAAGTTCTGTTTGGTGTTATCCAGTTGAAATTCTGGCCAATTGCAAAGGTTGGAACCAATGACAGGAATAGTAAAAAAGCTGCTCTCTTCATAATATTGTTCAGTTCGGCAATAAGTTAATAAGGTAATAACAGCGGGAATTCTCCTCCCGATCAACAACACAAATGACCTCAAAAAAAGTCACTGAAAGTACCTTTTAAAAAAAAAAGATTAAGAAAATTGTCGAATTTTTCTGAATAGCTTTGAATTTATTTTTGAAGGAGCAATTGATGCCATAATACTTACAACCGGAATGTGGGAACCCTTCCAGAAGTTGTATTCTTTGAATAGATCCTTAATAATTGATTTGTCTGCACCGAAGTCAGACAATGCGGCACATGAAGTCAGCAAGTAATAAACAATTCTTTTTCTGATATCCTGATCTTTGAAAAACGACGATTTCCTCAAGTGCCGGGCAATGCTCAAAATTGACTTTGCCTTTTCGGCAATCATAGACTTTGTATTCTTTACCATGGAAATCTTCTGTTTCGATTCCATATTCATGTAAAAAAGAACTTCCGGAATATGAATGATCTTATTGTTACAGATTGCTGCTCTAACATCGTATTCATAATCTTCCCAAATTCTTGCATTGGACCAGGGTCCTATCTTATTAACGGTCTCTCTTCTCCAAACACAGGAACTTGTCGCCCATGGCCTGCCGTGAACATCAAAAATTATTGGAATGATACTTTCAAATGCCTTATCATTCTTGTTGCGCAAGTAGTTGCCTGTTGATCTGATCAGCAAAGTCTTGCTATAAGCCATCCCGTAGTCCGGATTTGCTTCCAGATTGCTTACAAGCTTCTCAAGAAAATTCTTATGCCAGAAATCATCTGAATCAAGATAAGTAAGATAATCGCCTTTGGCAACGAGTCTTCCCACTTCTCTTGAAGAGCCCGGACCTATATTCTTCTTGTTTCTTAGAATCTTTACTGTAAGGTCCTTTGAATGAAATCCATCGATCACATTCAAATCGACTTGATCTGTAGAATTATCGTCAACCAGAATTAGCTCAATAGGCCTGTATGTCTGTTCCATCACAGATTCAATGGATGACATCAACAGGTCCAGCCTGTTAAAAAATGGAATTATTACAGATACGAGTTTGTCTTTCCTTAATTCCATTTATGAAATCTGTTTAGGTTGTAAAATTGCCTTGTTGCAAACAGATAAGTGATGTTTTAGGGATTGTTGGTTCTCTTTAAGTTAGCAAAAATATCATTACCAATAAAGATTATTTTGCAGTTGCGGAAGTGAAGAATTAGCTGATTTCAGACAATCTCAGCCTCATTTTCCTGATACTTGCATGGACTGACTTGTAAGAAGGCTTGAGAAGAATATTCTTTCTGCCAAGCCAGTTTGGCATTCTTGAAAGCAGTGACTCAATTTCAGAATACTTGGCTCTTCCATGTTTCTCAATATATAAGTCAATTGATCTGACTATCATTCGGACATCTTCCAATACATAGGTCTTAGAAATTCCTTTTGAAGAGATCAGATCCCTAATTCTCTTAACCTGAGTCGGTTCGAGATGCAGTCCTAAATGCCAAAGATTCAGTCTCGCAATCTCCGTACTTGATGAATCAAGTTCCCTGAAATTTACTTTACTGTTATTATTTGGATGACGCCTGTACTTCAGCAGGACTTCTTCAAGGTTATAAACTTTCCCATATCTTATCAAACGGCTTATGAACCCAAAGTCTTCAGCATGAATGAATCTGTTTTCATATTTGATCTTGTGATCGTCACAAGTCTTTTTCCTGAACATAGTCGAAGGGTTGGCAAGCGTGCATTTGAACATTATGCTGAATTGCAGATCTTCATTCTCAACAGGTTTTCTTGGATGACCGCAAACTCTTCCGGCCGGATCAATTTCCACAATGTTAGAACCAACAAGCACATAATCAGGATTCTTTTCTAGAAAGTCTACCTGCTTCTGAATTCTTTCCGGTAATGAAATGTCATCTGCATCGTGAAGTGCTATATATTTTCCGCTTGCTTCATTAAGTGCTGTATTAAGTGAAGCAATTCGGCCGATGTTCGTATCAAAAGAAATGACCTTCAACCTGGTGTCTCCAAGAAATTCATTAACAATATTCTGAGTCCGGTCTGTAGATCCGTCGTCAACAACTATGTATTCAATTTCTTCATAAGTTTGCTGTAGAATGCTTTCAATAGATTCCGCAATATACTTTTCACAATTTCTGACGGTTGTAATTACTGTAACAAGAGGTTTGGTTTTCATCTGTGCCTTATTTCATTTTTGTAAGATCCTCTCCATTCTGCATTCCTTATCAGGTCAAAATTCTTTTCATACTCTTTTTTCATTTTAACAATTTGCTGAAGCCTACCTATAGTTTTCTCTATTCTGAGAACTTCATAATTACCTTCTGATCTTCCTGCAAAATCCTGCAACTTTCTAAAGCCGTATCCCCTAATTCTCTTAGTGAGAACAGTTGCTTCTTTTTTCCATGAATGTTTTGAAACAGTATCATTTCTGTAGGCTTCAGTATATGGCTCAAGCAATGGCTTCTGCATTCCAAATCCCCTGTATAACCGGCGGAGATGCTTCCACGATAATCTTTCCTTCTTCAGGAAGTGATCGAATTTCAATTCAGGAGAGTAATGTATTTTATAGCCGCATAGCCTCAAAGCATAACACAATTCCACGTCTCCTCCTGAGGAGAGAGTATCCTTTTTCCTGTCGCTTAGCAGTGAGTTGAAACCACTCTTGTACAAACCATCAACTGCGTCTTTCCTTAGTATCATTCCTGCGCCCCATACATATCCTTCCTTATTAGTAATGTCGCCTATTGTTTCTGACTGCGCGCCAACCGAATAACTCTTGCTGAATGAAGCGAACCAGTCAGGAAGTGGAATTTCTGATACGGCATAGCCAAAGCCACTCGCGGCGCCAATGTCAGCGTTTGATTCCATTAATTCAAATGATTTCAGTGCATAGTCAGGATGAAGTCTGTTGTCATCATCGCAGAAAATCAGATACTCGCAGTCTGCTTCATCAATGCCGCGCTTTCTTGCATTGGAAAGACCCGGTTTATTTTCGGAAACTATTTTGAAAGGGAATTCGCATTTGGCTTTGGTAAGAAAATTCTGTGCAATTTCTGATGTTTTGTCACGTGAACAATTGTCCACGATAAGAAGCTCTAACCCGAACCTGTTATCAGTCTTTAGATGACACAGACTTCTGAGTGTTCCTTCTATAACATCTGAGCTGTTGTAGCAGCAAACTATTATGCTGAAGCCTTTTTTCAATATGATTCAGGTATTGCAGCTTTCCGAATTGAATGAACCGGGAATTCATGCATGTTCATTCACTTGTTCTTACTGCCCTTTATTCTCTTCAATGTGGACTCGCTGAAAAGCGAATTTGCAAGAAGACTCCATTTGTTCCTGCTGAGAACGGACGGTGGGTAAAGAAGCATCGATGAAATAATAAGCCCTGGTACTTTAGACTTATTGTCACTATGGTAAAAATCCTGAGCGTCAGAATACAAGTGCTTTGACTTAGCCTTAAATTTTCTGTACCTGAAGTAATCATACGCAAGCTGGAGCTTGTATCTTGCCGCCCGCAGCATTTCATCCTTATTCTGAGAGAATTCTTTGGCTTTGTTTCCGAATCCCGCGAATGAATCTGCCTTCGATCCAACAAACTCCTTCAGATTTGATACAGGTTTCTTTTTGATATCCTGAACCTGAGTTGAATACACGATGTTCGACTTCTGTATTTTCTCTCTTTCCTTTATGTACTTTGGACTCATCAGATAAGTCAACAGCAAGAGCGAATTGCCATAAACAGTGCTTCCTTCTTGCCTCAACTTGTTGCCGTAAAAGTTAAGCTTGTGAGACAACTTGTATTGCTTGTCATCGGTATAAAGATGCCTCAACACATTTGCCTCATTCATTGTCCTATCTCCAAGCGCAGAATACAGCAATAGTGTTCTCCTTGACTTTTGGCCGGATGATTTCGGATAAACCGCAAGCGACATTAAAACCCACATCAGCGCCCTGGCTCTTTTCTTGTTGTGATAGTAATAACCACCTTTTTCAAACAATCTATGAGAACTCGCACGCAGTCCCTGCTTTCCGGAAGAATGAAATTGCCCTGATTCTGAGAATCCTTCACCCTTCTTTTTAAAATAGTATCTTGGCGATGCAAAGAAACTCAGGAAGAGAATCATGCTGCCTTTGAACTTCTTGTCCGCCCCTTTGTACTCATTTCCGTAATAACTCAGTTTATGCGCAAGCGACATACCGGGCGGATATGCCAAGAACCTGTATGCATTCTTATACTTTTCGCTAAGAGTTTCACCCAACAATGCAGGAAGAAATATATTCCACCTTGAAGCACTCTTCACTGATTTTGGATAAATGGCAAATGATGAAAGAGTCCACATAACTGACCTTATTCTTTTCTTCTCGTAGTATCTGTAACGCCCCCGCTCATAAAGCTTTTCCGAATAATATTTATTCTTCTTGAGTGTAACAACTGAATACAATCTCGAAAAGAACTTCTTTGACTTGTATGCAAGTCCTCTTAGATTCCAAGGTTTTATATCATAATAGAAATGCTTATAGTAATTGTACATGTAATACGGAAGCAGCTTCTTGTCATAATGCCAGCAATGATACATAACTCTTATGTGAGTATTTTTCCTGTTGTCCGCATTTGATGTCTTGTTGTAACCGTTCATGCAGAATGTCCCGAGATGAAAATCAGTTTGTATCATCTTAGACTCCTGATATGCCTTTAACAGGAACCAGTAATCCATAGTGAAATGATTATCAAGCGGGAATGGTCCGATTCTCTCCTGAACACGCCTCTTATAGAAATAACTTACCGGATTGATAGGGAACATGTATCTGAACGGCAACATAATTTTCTTGTACTCGATCTCAGGTCTTCTTGTGAAAGTATGATCTGAATATTCAAAGAACAAATTACTGATGAGCATTTCCGCTTCAGGATTCTTCTCAAACTCTTCTGCGACTTTGAAGAAAGCACCCCGCTGAAAATAATCATCTACATTAAGGTAAACTATAATGTCACCCGTTGACATATCAAATGCCTTGTTCATTGCATCTGACTGTCCCTTGTCACGTTCGGAAATCCATCTGAGATGAGGATACTTCTTCATTATTTGTACAGTACCGTCTGTCGAGCCGCCGTCACAGATTATATGTTCGAAGTTTGGATAGCCTTGATTTAAAACACTTACGATCGCTTTCTCAATTGTTCCTTCGGAGTTAAATGACGGAGAAAGTACACTTATCTTTGGAAGCCCGGTCTTGTTCTTGCCCGCATTGAAATTCTTATATGTATTCTCGCTCCATGGCCAACCGTATCTGAAATCGTTTTCACTTTCCAGAAACTTTCTATGTTGAGCTTTTAAATACTTAAAGTCCTTCTTCCATGGAGCATTTCTTAGTGTCTCAAAATTCTTATCGTAATCTTTCTTTGATTTGTACAACTCATTCAGTTTCTCAATATAAAACTCAAGCATCAATACATCCGTGTTGTCATTCTGCGGATGTCTTAGAGAAAGAATCTTCTTAATGCCGTGTTTCCTTAACTCTTTAATGGCATTTCGAACTTCGTATTTCCAATCTCTCTTTAATACTTCTTCATCTACGGTATCTGCATGAGCAAGCAGAATTGCCTTTTCATACAATTCCAGACCTACAGTTGCTTTGCCGAATCCTCTGAATAATCTTACTAAATAATCCCAATCAAGTCTTCCGCCCGGCATGCAGTGTACAAGCTTGAGTCTTGAGTCATACCATATCTGCCAACCGGCAAGTACGAGCGCATAGCATGCTTCAGAGTCACCGCCTGATGAAAGTTCCGTTCCCTTTCTGCACGTCATGGAAGTCTTGAATCCGTCAGCCAAAAGTTTTTCCCATGCAGCTCTTCTCACAACCATTCCTGCGCCCCAAACATATCCGCGCTTCCAGGTAATGTTGCCTTCGGAAACAATTCCGGTATGAACGTCCGGCTGAGGACCTCCTGCATAATCTCTTTTGAAATACGCAAACCAATCCGGCGGCTTCACTTCGCACAAAGGTTCATTCGGGCCACCAAGCGCGCCGATCTGATCATTACTGCTCATGATCTCGTAAGTCAGCTGCACAAAGTTCTCATCGAGCCAGTTGTCGTCATCACACGTTATCCAATATTCATATTCAGCAACCTGATATCCTTTCTCCAGAGCGAGCTGCTTTCCCGGAACAGGTTGATCCACTACCTTAAGCTTTGCATTGCATTTATGCTTCTTCCATTCGTTTATTACAACCTCTTTTGAATTGTCGGTAGATGCATTATCAACAAGTATCACTTCCCAAAGGATCTGTGGATCTACCTTCTGAAGCGCAATATGCTTGATAGTATCTGCAAGCCTGCCTGCACCATTGTATGTACAAACAATTACTGAAACTCCGTTGAGTTTTTTTGTCTTATCGTAACTCGGGAAATTATTCCCAAAGTCTTTGAAAGGAAGTGCAAGATACTTTAGATCGTTCTTACGGATGACTCTCTTAAGCAGTCTCAAACTTCGATTGTAACTCCCAGCTGTCTTCACTATTCCCTCAATCCTGCCGAGGCAATACTCTATCATAGGAATGTCAGTATCACCAACTCTTTTTCTGTTATATGACAACAGCTTCTCATAGCGGATCTTTCTTAGCTGTCTGAAAGTCTTCTTAAGTTCACCGGGTACTGAACCGGGGCGCTTACCTTTGTAATGATCTTTGTACTTGTTCGAAGCTCTCTTAAGATAAATGTCCAGGACTGCGGAAGCTTGTCCGAATCCGCGGAAAAGTTTTCTTAGATATTGCCAGTCAAGCCTGTCATGAGGTATGTGATGCTTAAACTTCAAACTTGAATCATACCAAATCTTCCATCCATCATTCCGAAGTGCGTAACATATTTCGGTATCTCCACCTGCAGAAAGCGTATTGCCTTTCCTGTCTGTCAATCTTGATCTGAATCCGTTCTTAATAAGCTTTCTGAAAGCGCTTCTTCTTACTATCATTGAAGCTCCCCATACATATCCTCTTGTCCATGTTATATCTCCGCTTTGATCTCCTTGTTTTCCAATGGCAAAGCTATCCTTCCAGTCATAGAACCACTTTGCAGGAAGAATATCAAACTCAGTTGTGCTCTGACCTCCAAGAATTCCAATCTTGTCATTGTTCTTCATTATCTCATATGTGCGTCTTACAAAATTCTCATCAAGATGATTGTCATCATCACAATATATTACATAATCATACTTTGCGGTTTCAAGTCCCTTTAGCCGCGCGGCAGATAAGCCTGGATTTATCTCTTTAACTGTTTTGAAATCAGCTAGACAATCTGAACTATCAAATACTTGCCCTGCAACTTCAGCTGTTTTGTCCGTTGAAGCATTGTCAACAATTATTATCTCCCATGGAATATTATCAGGTACTTTTTGTCCGCACAGAAAATCCATTGTCAGAGGCAGTACTTTCTCGCTGTTGTAACAGCACACAACAATCGAAACCCCGGGTACGGCCTGATCCTTGCGGATGATGCCTGTTGTATCAGCCAACTTAATGACGCGGCTTTTCGCATCAGGCACTTTCTTTAAGCCAGTCAACACTCCAAGTTTGCCCTTCAGTTTCTCTATTTCAAGTACGTCAGAATCACCTCTAAACTCATTCTTCTCTGAAAATATTTTCTTGAGCGGATACTGGTTCAGTTTTCCGGCAGTAGTTAACAGCTCACCAAAGCGGGATTCAATCTTTAAATTTCCATTTGAGCCGTTGTGCCCATTACCATTGCCATTAGTAAAATCAGTTGCACCAATTATTCTGAATTGTTCCCTCATCGATTCCCACCGGAGATCTTTGGCAGTTATCCTGTGCCGAAGTTTGAGTCTGTTCTGATAACCGATCTTCCATCCGTTACTCCGGAATGAGTCGATTAGTGATTTGGCAAATGTATCTTCGGAAAGTACTGATTGTCTCAATAGCTCTCCGGCTTCTGCAAGTGCCTGCTTCCTCAAAACAAGTCCTTCCATGACAAGCGTATTGCCGGTAGATGTAATATCACCTGAATCCATATTTGGATTTCCGGTGAAATAGAATTGTCTGAATTTATTGAACCATTTTGGAGTGATAACATCTGTCTCAATTTCAATCTTCCCTCCAACGGCTGCAATGTCCTGATGCTTGCACATGACCGAGTATGCTACTCTCACATAGTTCTCGTCTAACAGATCATTCTCTCCGAACAATATTAAAAACTTGAACTTCGCAGTGTTCAACATGCTCTCGAGAACGGCCTTGTCTTCAGTTATGTCCGCTGAATGAAAAGTAGCTTCGATCTTGTTTGCAGATAATCGGAGAATTTCCTTAACATGATTTCCTGCCTCATCATCAATTTCTTTTCCGTAAACATGCAATTCCAATCTGAAGCCCTTTGGCAACTTCTGGTATGCAACCTTTCTCACTGAATCATACATTGAGAGATTGTTTCCGGACTTGTTAATCAGAATAAGAGAAATTCCTTTGACGCTTTCCTTGCGGGGGTAATTGGGATAGTCAAATGGTGTTCCGCCAAAACAAGTCCTGAGAAGACTTAGATCCTGCTTTAGAACTATCTTCTTAATAAGTCTTAACTTCTTTGCATAAGTTGGTATAGCAGCCAAATGCTTTGCGATTCTTCCAAGGTACTTCTCCGAATCCAGTACATGTTGATTCCCTTCACCGGTGTTAGTGAAGAATTCTCTATTCCAATTGGGTTGATTTCGAAGTTTGCGATATATGCTTCTTATCTGTTTCCTTGCAGAAGTCTGCCGTTTGTAAAGGCTGCTGAAATCATTTATCTTTTTCTTCTTAGACGAATGAGGGATGTTCTTGTAAATGTCACTTGAAGGTAACGACTTTCCTGCACCGCGATAAAGTTCTCGCAAGTATTTCCAACCAAGCTCCTTTTCAGTGAACAGCTTCTTTGTCTTCAGGTCATTATTTACATAAAGCCTCCATCCGCTCAACCGAAGTCCGGCACAAAGCTCCTTGAACAAACACTCCGTATTCTGTTCATTCGCCTCGTTACTAAATCTGAAGTTACGCTTGAATAGTGACTGCCACGCTTCCTTCCTAATGATGATGCCGCTCCCAAGAAGTGACTTTCTCTCGTCAGTTAATAACCCGCTGAGACCAATAACTTCGCCTGTTCCATATACATCCTTGTTTTCAATTGTCCATTCCGGGATATCAATTTCCGAAAAAGCTTCAACCCTGCCGCCAATTGCACCAAGATCATTAGCCATTAGCATGGACTCAGAAGCGATCTTGACATAATTCAAATCAGGATAGACGCCGGGACTGCATATAATAATGAAGTCATACTTAGCTGTGTTGACTCCCTTGTTGATAACTTCACTATAAGAGTTGGTTTCACAAACCGATATTTTGAATGGAGTCATCAGCCGGTATCTTGCAACTGCTTCATTAGCAGCTTCACTTGTTGATTTGCTTCCTGAGCCGTCAACAAGAATTATTTCGCTTGGTATGTAATCAAACTTCCGGAGGTTTGCAAGTTGCCTGATAGTATTAGGTATCTTCTCATCAAACTTTGTGACAGGAATGATTACGCTGACTCCCATCCCGTCTATTGGTGTCTTGAATTCAGAGATGAGATCGAGATTGGAAAAAACTTTGTTGCTGTCTAAAATGATCGTCTCAGTCAACTGTGCGGCTGCACCCTGCTCATCATCATACTGTTTGAAAAGTTTTTTTGCATTTTCAAAAGAGTAATTGCCGTAATGTGTGTTGCGCTTCTTTGTGACTTCGTCCTGCTTCTCTTCCGGGAGGTATTTTGTAAAGATATCTGCAGCTTCTCTCAGGAATCTCATGTCCTGGCCTGTCCTCATGTCGTTGAGCGTCATGGATGTCGTATGAATCCTGTATTTCGCCAGCGCTTCCGGCTCGTAGCCAATATCGAATTGCGACGCGATCCTTACCCACATCTCCCAGTCCTCACAGCCTATATTCTTCTTCACATATCCGCCGACTTTCTCATAAGTACTTCTTCTTACAACCATTGAGCAATACTGAACTCTTTGCTTCTCAGCAAGCTTGATCAGAGCATTCTCCAAAATGCCTGTCTTCTCAAGATCCGGTTCTGAGAAGAACATAGTCTTGCCGTCATCATCAATATACTCCTGCCTGCAGTAAGCAGCCCCAATGTCCTTATACTCTTCAAAGATCCTGGCAAAGTTTTCGTAAAATCCCGGCTTTACAAGATCATCATCGTGAAGTATATGTACAAGATGTCCTCTCGATTTTCTGACTGCTTCAGTAAAATTGAATGAGTGTCCGACATTCTTTGGATTCCTGTAATAGCTTATCCTCTTGTCTCCTATTTTTTCAATGATCTTCGGAATGTCAACTTTTGTGGAGCAGTCATCAATAATCTCGAGCTGCATTGATCCGTCATCGGGGTATTGCTTCAGCACACTCTCTAAAGCTTCAAAGATATAATCCTTGGGATTATAGGTCGGCATCATGACCGACCACAAAGGTCTTTCAACACCTTTGGGTACGGGAAGAATAATATTGTTTGTAAAGTCTCCTAACAAATCCGGCTGTTCAGTTTATTTTCCATTTTATTTCCCTTGAAATCAGTTCGCTGTGATTGTCTTTGCTTTCATTCTCATACAATATCTTGTGGATATTCAAAATATCTCTAATATTCTTCATCAAATATGATTGCTCTGAAGCGATTAATTTTTTGTAGTATCGTTTCGCCTGTTCAATCTTATTTTGCCTTATGTTTGAAAGCACGATATCAAAATACCTTTGAGCAAAAATAATGTTGATCAACTTGGCGAATCTCTTGTCAAGTACACCCGACATTGTCTTGTAAAACTTCAGATCCTTAAGCAAGTTCTTGTCCATTGAATCTCCCTGCCACTGTCCTCTGCTGTGAACCCGATATATGCTCATGTTCTTGTCGATGTATCTGATCTTGCCTTTTTGCGAAAGAAGGAGATATGTTAACATGTCGCCGTAAGGCATTTGATCGTACCAATCGGGGAGCGGAAGAATATTTCTCATCATTACCGTCGGCGTCATTATAGGGTTGTATCCTTTCAGCAATGATTCAACGGGAAGAACATCACTGTTCTCAAGATAAACAGTTTCAAATTCATAACCGGTATCTTCGTTTATCACAGTTGCCTTGTGATAACACATTACTGTGTCAGGTTTTGAATCAAGAAAGTCTGCCTGTATCTGAAGCTTGTTTTCGTCAGTCCAGTAATCGTCTCCGTTCAACAAAGCAAGATACTCGCCATTACACAACGGGTTAGTGGCAACATCCATTTCCATCATGCCGATGTTCTTCTCCGGAAGGAAGAGCTTAAATTTTTCCGGATATTTCTCTTTGTATCCGAGTACTATCTCTCTGGTCTTGTCATTCGAACAATCTTCACCGAGAACAATGTCGAACTCAAAATCCGTTTTCTGCGCAAGAACACTGTCGAGACAGCGAGCGATATACTTCTCGTGATTGTACGCGGACATCCATACGGTAACTTTCATTTCCGTAAAGATAATCTGCTTATCACAAACTTTTAACTCCTATATACATGCCTCTTCCAAAAAGCCCTTCTTTGTCATATTGAACTTCAAGCCCGGCATCAGCTATTGCCTGCCTGTATTCGGCATCATCAAACAGCCCAAGTTCATGCTTCTCAGTGAAATGAACAACGCCATCGGGAGTTCCTGCAATGTAATGAATGTCAAGCACTGAAAAACCATTCTCGATTTTGCTCGCATACATCCATGTGATCTTAAGTTCGGGAGTGTCGTAATGATTTGCGGTAACCCGGTCAGTCCAGAAATTTTCTTTGCTGAACCACGGCTCTATGATCAGCAATCCATCGGGATTGAGATGACTCGACATTGCGCTGACCGCCTTGTGTAGATTCTCTTTTGTCTTCACATAAGCTATCGAACTGAACAGGCATGTTACAACATCATATTTTCTGCCGGCATCAAAGTTTGTCATGTCTGCATTAATGAACCTGATGCCGGGGCATCTTTCTTCAGCAATTGCAATAAGATCAGCATTCAGATCAAGACCTTCACATTCATACTTGCTTCTCAAGTGCTCTATGTGTTTGCCTGTGCCGCAAGCCGTGTCAAGCAATGAGCGGGCGCCCGGGCAGTACTTCATTATGAATGCATCCAGCTTGCCGGCGGCAAGAGCGTAGTCTTTGAAGTGATAGATCGCGTCGTAAAACTTAGCTGATTTAGTAAACAATTCAGATTTGTTTGTTTATTGCTTTAGGGTTTCTGTAAGCCGGAAAATATTTGTCATTCATATCTGCTCCAGTTCTTGCGCAGAGAGTATCGTATGCAGAGCGATCATAAATCTGAGCCAAAGACTTGAATGGCAGCCCATAAGCCCCGTAACGTTTCTTTGAATGAGCAATACTGTCGTCATCATTAGAGCCTCCGCCGAGATTCATAACAGGAATTTTCTTGGAACGAAAATATTTCAGCCCGCACCAGAGAAGAAGGGGAGTGTTCTCTCTTGCTTCAGGCATTGCAACATTGAACAAACAGAGTCCTTCATAAAGAGTATGTGCAAAAATATATACCGAATTGATCTCGTCATTATTTGCAGTGCCAACCATCAGAACATTGTCAAGCGCGCAAATACGATCAAGTGTTTCCATTGAGAAATAATTTGCCGAAGACATTTTATACTTGTCAAGAAAATTGTAATACTCTCTTTTGAAGAACTCGGTCAGGCGACTCTTGTCATAAATGAAGGAAGACTCGTGTCTTCTGTAGTCCTTGATCTGCCTCCGCCTGTTGTTGTCAAGTGACTCAAAGATATCGGTCAGACTTCGCTCAAGATCAATATAGTAAATGCTCGTTCGGCTTACAGCATCTTTTGCTTCAAAGTAAGACTTGTTCTCAAATGCCGGATTAATGCTGATGTAGCCGCAAACATATCCTGACTCTTTGGCAAACTCCTTCCATTGATGCGGAAAGTCCGGGCAGTCACTGTTACCTGTAAAGCCGGAAAATCCGTAAGGTGTAACAATGTCTTTGTGTCCTTCAAATTCTCTCTCGGCAATCGGACAAACGATCTTCGTGTTTCCATTCTCATACAGGTAAAGAAATGTTCTGTGAGTTGTTGTGAGATGCATTGCATAGCAATTGTTCCACGTGTGTGAAAATGAATGTCGGATGTTCTTCAGCGCATCATCCCATTCATCCTTTGCCTCAAGCGGTATGAGAGTGTGCATGCTCATTTCAGCTTGTAGCTTGAGATCATCTGAGACACGGTTTCAGGTGAGTTGAACATCAGCACGTCAATGATTGACAGTGCAGGAACAAATGCTCCCTTGAACTGCTTGTATTCTCTTATCTCCGGCTCTATGAATTTCAGATTGATGCCTTGCTTGCTGAACGAATCTTTGTTATAAATATTCTCTCCGCCGGGAAGATTGATGTAAGTGTCCGCTTTTTCGGTGAGACATATCCCGATAATTTTTTCTTCTCCCTTAAGATCGTTCTGCGCTGAACTCTTTCCAAACTCTCTTCTGAGTCCGGCATAATTACAGACTTCGAGTATGCTTTGAAACGCAATATCAGATATCAAATCGGAAGCAATGTTGAGTGTGTTGCTGACAAGTTTGAAACAATCACTGTAGAAAGGAGCTCTAGAGTAACTCATCCGTAGTTTCTTCAGAATATTTTCCTTCCAGCCATCTTCTTTCAACACTCTTGTTTCGTTGATCTTCCTGTTCTGGCTCGCATCTATCAATGGAACAGAGAGATAAGCCGACGCGCCGTTGATGAGAATTCTGTTCCTGTTTATCCATCCTCCTGTGATGTAGTTCACATCTTCAAGCGAGATGAATTTATCAGAAGCATGAATCAGCTGAAAGTAGCCGACGTATGGGAAGAAGTACGGCTGGTTGATTGAGAGACTTTTCAATGTATTTCAATTGCATTGAAATAAGTCATCCGTTTATATCAAGTTGAAATGTTTCCAGCACTAAGATGTTGGTTTTGCCCATTTGTTTGAACTTCTCAAAATGCCATCTCTTTTCGCAAAACAAATGTCAACTTGTCCCAGAGCTCCATCACTAGGCCTTCTTAGATAACCGGAAAAATCATATATCTCGTAATTCCGCAACACCATGTAGGAAATCAGCTCAGAAATAATTGGCAAAGGTTCATAAAACTTGAAGAGTGAACTTTCAATTATGAACAATTCAGTTTGTCCCAATAGTCTTTCCGCACCTTTTAATACTTCGATCTCAAAACCCTGAACATCAATCTTGACTAATTCCGGCACTGGCACTTTTCCTTCATTTATCAGTGAGTCAATTGTAACAATCAATATCTCTCTCTGCTTGTTTGTCGATTTCAGTGATGCGTTTTCCTTTACTAGGCAGTTTGCTCCTGCCAGGTCATCTCCCCATGTTGTTAAAACGTGTTTTTCGATTTTGCTTCCTGCTCCATTCAGAAAATATTTTGAACCGGGATTTTTCTCGCAAAACTCTTTCAAATAGGGTTCCATTTCCGAGAGAGGTTCAATCATATATAAATTTGCCTCCGGAAAAAAACTCTTTGCAATTATGCTCCAATCAGATTTATTAGCACCGACATCTAATATATTCTTGCAGTTGATTCCTCTTTCCTTTGCTCCTCTTAGTACAGTTCCAAGATCTCCAAAGTTCGCCATTTTATTCTTTATGTGTTTTGATGTTTGTTCGTTTTAATAATTTACATGTTACCTGACTTAAGACAAGATTGAACTTGGAACGATCCGACTGTCCAAGATCAGCCCTAGTGAGTCCTTGACAAATTCTATAGCCAATATTATAAATTTCTGTGAACTCTGTAAAAGTTTCAAGGTGAAAATTCAAGTGATTGAGATTCAATCAAGTCATTGTTTTTAGACCGGTTTCATTGTCCCAAAGTTCGAGGCCTTCAAAGATATTTTCTTTGTTAATTCCAAATTCTAAAAACTCTGATTCAGTTATTTCATCCCCGGATTTCCATTTTTCTTTAAATTGTAAGATCTCATTTTTCGAATAGAAATGAGTAGCGTATCGGGATTCATAGAAATGCGATGATAAAAATTCCTGAATATTTAGCTTCTTCTTTAGAAAGTCTAAGTACTTTGCATAATGTCTTGTGTCTGCAATATTTTCTTTGATCATTTTTATGTCTTTAATTCCAAGAAATTCTGAAACTGAAGTTGCAAAGACCCGGTCAAGATCTTCCAGCCGGATAGTTAATAACTCAACATTCTTGTTCTTGATTATTGAATATCCTTTTGAATGATCAAATTCATAGTCATACACATCAATCTTAAAAACTTCCTTCATCTCTTGATTGAACCAATCGATCACATAATCACCGGTCATGTATGCGAACTTAAAATTAAAGAATTTACAGAACTCATCATAGGAAATATCCATTTTGCCATTCTTGAAAATTTCTGGGTGTATGTCTTGCAAAGTTCTGCCAATATCCAGGAATTCAAAGAATGTGGAAAGAATTATGCTCAAGGGTTCTCTTACCAGTGTAATTACTTTCCATTGATAATTATCAAGATTCTCATTGACAAATTTGCTTAGTTTCAAATTGAAACCCAGGTAATCATTTGTAGCTGTGAAATTCTTTTCTTGGCTATCAATATCATTAAAATTGAGAATTTTGGGCGAAAGTACATGGGCATGATAAATGGAATATGGAATGTTCTCCAATGCAAAAATGGATTCAGTAACTGTCTTTGACGCAACTTTGCCAACTGTAAATACTATGATAGGGTTGATCTTGTCATTGACAATTATGTCTCCAAAATAAGGCGAGTAGTTCTTCATGAATATATGTTTTCGTTGATTAGCAAATTTGAGTTCATGGAATTGCTTATATTATCATCCCCGCCGCCACAGTCTCCTTCGTTCCTTCATCAATCAGGATTAGGCTTCCTGTATTTCGGTTGCGTGAATAACTGTCGTAAAAAAGTGGATTGGTAACGCGAAGTGAGACCCTTGCAATATCATTCATCTTAATGTCCTTATCATCTTCAATCCTGTGAAGCGTGTTGATATCGATCTTGTATGTGACTTCTTTTATTATCGCCCTGGCATCCTTTGTAGTGTGCATGAGCAAATACTTAGCCCTCGGATTCATTGGTGCACGGTTTAGCCAGCACATGATGATGTCTATGTCCTGTCCAATCTTCGGCTGGTTATGAACTCTCACAATCATATCACCGCGGCTGATGTCAATGTCATCCTCGAGATTCATTGTGACTGACATCGGAGCATACGCCTCATGAATTTCACCGTCATAAGTTACAATTGATTTTATCCTGGATGTAAGTCCTGATGGCAACACTACAACTTCGTCTCCCGGCTTAAAGATGCCGCTTGCTATGCGGCCCGCATAACCGCGATAGTCATGATGCTGATCGGATTGCGGCCTTATTACATACTGAACCGGAAATCTGCAGTCAATATGATTGTTGTCACTTCCGATATGAATGTTCTCCAAAAGATAAAGCAATGTCGGTCCTTCATACCAATCCATGTGCTTCGATCTGTCAACAACGTTGTCACCCAAAAGAGCGCTCATCGGCAAGAAGTGAATGTCTTTCACCTCAAGCTTTGCTGCAAATGCGCGATAGTCTT
>CALEVL010000111.1 GCA_937924675.1 uncultured Ignavibacteria bacterium
CTGGCTTCTTAATCAACTTGAGTATTACAAATTGAAGCATAAATCCAATAGTGAATATCAGTTCTGGCAGGAAGGTTTTCATCCGCAAATGATATATAGCGAGGAAGTATTCAGACAAAAAGTTGAATATATCCATTTCAATCCTGTAAAAAGAGGACTTGTCAGGGAGCCTGAACATTGGAGATACAGTTCTGCCGCTTCACATACTCTTGGTGTAAAAGGAGAACTGGAAATTGAAGATTTGGAATAGAACTAAATGCATATATGAATCGAAGCAGAGCTTCTTATACAAGTGCGCACCCAAACAGGAGTTTGGGTACGAGCATAGTTTGGGTACGAGCATAAATGTTTTCGGACAGTCTGAGGAGTTTGAGTATGAGCATGAAAATACTTGCCCGCTCCCGCTCGTTCACAAACTCCTGTTTGTGAACGCACTTGCACATGAAACTCCGTTTCATATCACTTTTGCGCTCGTTTACAAACTCCAGTTTCGGTACGAGCGAAAAAATATTTTTGGAGTACTTACAATTCTTATATTTTTTCTATGAGAGGATTCCGATATTGATTTACTATTACCATGGCAAGGAATTCATCTGTGATGGATGTCGTATCAAACATAATGCATGATTAAGCATGACAAAAAAGAACTTCACCAAAGGCAGCTACCTCATAAGCGCCGATAAGAGAAAACTGAACTTCAAAACCATCCATGACTTTCTTTCAAACTCTTACTGGGCTAAAGGAAGAAAACCCGAGATCACTAAGGCAACTATAAAAAATTCCGTCTGCTTCGGACTCTATCACAAATCAAAACAGATCGGGTTTGCAAGAGTTATAAGTGATCTTGCTACGTTTGCTTATCTTGCTGATGTCTTCATTTTGGAAGAGTATCGCGGACGCGGACTGGCTAAGTGGTTCATGAAAGTTGTTTTCGATTACGGAGATTTTAAGCTTGTGAAACGCTGGATGCTTGCTACTTCAGATGCACACGGGCTGTACAGAAAATTCGGATTCACCGGCATTCAGGATCCGTCAAAGTATATGCAAATGTCGAAAGAGTAATTGGTCTAAGGAATATCTTTTGGTATTGGTGATCCGTGCGGATCTTTTTCGGGATGCCCAAGCTCTTCATCGATCTCTGCCAGAAGTTCATCAGAAAGTATGTGCTCGTATTTCTCCGCATCCTGATGAATATTCTCCATTCCGACTACCTGCTTGTCTGTCAGATATGTTTCCCATAATCTGTGCGACCTTACAAGTCTCTTTGCCAATGCCTTTCCCTTGTTGGTCAATACAAAGTTTCCGTTGTCTTTCTCTATCAATCCCATTTTCGTAACTTCCTTCAGCGCGGAGTGTATCTTTGCTTTGGAAAGTCCGAGCTTTGATGAGAGTATCTGTGTTGAATGCTCCCTGCCTGATGGTATCTCTTCCTTGGAAAGTATTTTGATAATGTCTTCGTAGAGATTGAGTCTTGAAGTTTTCCTGCGTCTCAACGCTTTGATCACAATGCCTTCTCTTGGTGAGAAAAGAAATGCAAGCATGAAGAAGAACACAGCCACTAATACAATCGATGCGCCTGAGGCGAAATTGAAATAGTATGAAAGATACAATCCTGCTACGGATGAGATTATTCCGCAGATGCAAGAGATCAGAAGGAGCAGCTTGAGCTTGTTAGTCAGCAAGTATGCCGTTGCAGGTGGAGTGATGAGCATTGCAATGATCAGAATCACACCTACAGATTGCAGTCCCGTAACAATAGACATTGAAAGCATTGTCATCAGAAAATAGTGAAATCCTCCAACCGAAATACCGATGATGTGCGCCATTGTCGGATCGAATGATGTAACAAGGAGTTGCTTATAGAAAAGTATCACAACAACCAATATAAACAAAGTGATGACAGATGACATTAAAATATCTGAATCGGAAACTCCCAGCACATCTCCGAATAGATATGAAGAGAGATCTATATGAACCTGCTTGAGTTGTGACACTAGAAGGATACCCAGCGCAAATGCGCCGGTAAAAATAATTCCGATCGCTGTGTCGCTCTTGATCTTTGAATTTCTCTCTACAAAACTTATAAGTAACGCGGTAAGAATTCCTGCAGCAGATGCTCCGATGAACAGCGACAGCGGCGACTTACCTCCTACCATAAATCCTATCACAACTCCCGGTAACACGGCATGCGCAAGCGCATCGCCAATCAGCGACAGTCCGCGAAGCATAATGTATGTGCCAATCAGTCCGCAGCTTATCCCAACCATTATTGAAGCAACAAGTGCTCTTTGTATGAACTCATACTGAAGCGGCTCAAGCAATATTTTATTTAATTCTTCCATCAGGTCCGGTCAAGTTCTTCAATTTTCTGAAGTATCGTAAGCTTGCCTCCATAAGTTCTGTTTATCAAATCTTGTGTAAAGACTTCTTCCGTATCACCATACGCAACAAGCGTCTGATTTATGAGCGCAAGCTTGTCAAAATAATCTCTGATCTTTGCAAGGTCATGATGCACTATCATAATTGTCTTCCCCTGCGACTTCAACTCCTTCATAAGCTGAAGAATTACTTCCTCAGTCTTTGCATCCACACCTACAAACGGCTCATCGAGAAAAAGCAACTCGCTCTCCTGCGCCAATGCCCTTGCCAGAAACACTCTCTGCTGCTGACCTCCGGAAAGATTCTTGATCTGCGTAGAAGCGTGATTTCCCATGCCGATCTTCTCAAGTGATTCTTTTACTATCTTTTTATCATTCTCAGACGGTCTTCCAAAGTAACTCATGTGAGTGTATCTTCCCATCATAACAAGATCAAATACATTAATTGGGAAGTCCCAATCAAACTGCTCCTTCTGCGGAACGTAAGTAACCCTCTGCAGAGATTCCTTCACAGAAGTTCCGAAGATTTCCACTTCGCCCGTATCTGCAGGAAGAAGTCCGAGTATGCCTTTGAACAAAGTTGACTTGCCCGCCCCGTTCGGTCCGATAACACCGACAATGCTGCCGCTTTCAACGGCAAGGTTGATGCCTTTTATTGCCGGTCTCTTGTGATATGAAATTGTGAGATTGACTGTCTTAACTACTATCATTTACTTCAACGAATTTACAATTGTGTTCACATTATGTTTCACCGCTCCGATGTATGTTCCTTCTTCTGTTCCTTCATTGCCTACCGAATCAGAATAAAGTGGTCCGCTGGTCTTTGCTCCGGTCTCTGAAGATATCTGCTCAAGCAGTTTTGGATTCACACTTGTCTCAACAAAAACTGCTTTGAGTTTTCTTTGGTTGATCAGGTCAATCAACAGCTTGACATCTTCCGTTCTTACCTTCGACTCGGTGGATATACCCTGAAGTCCCTTCACTTCAAGTCCGTAAGCTTTTCCGAAATATCTGAATGCATCATGAGAAGTAACCAGGATTTTCTGCTCCGGGTCAATGGAAGAAATCTGCTGCTTTGCCCATTCATCCAGTGAATCAAGCTTCGCCGTGTAAGTTGCGAGATTAGCAGAATAATAAGAAGCATTCGACGGATCAATTTCGCTTAGTCCCTTTGCAATGTTCTGTGCGTATGTCTTCACATTTTCAACATTGAACCATGCATGCGGATCAGGGTCTCCGAATCCTTTGTCGTCTGTCATTGGTGTGAGTCCTTCCGTAACCGTTACCACTTTCTTCGTTCCGCCGGCAGATCTTATCATTTCTTCCATCCAATGTTCGAGTCCGAATCCGTTTATGAATGCAATGTCTGACTGCGCAACAAGACGCGGATCGGACGGCTTGGGATGATATGTATGCGGATCAACTCCGACTCCGCAAATACTTGTTGCTTCAACTTTGTCACCGCCGATATTTTTCACAATATCATTGATGATCGTGATAGTTGATACGGTACTGATCTTGCCGTTCTTTTCCGAGACATTCTGCTTGCCGCACGAAATCAAATATGCAGACATGATTGTCAGCATAGTGAGCAGCATTATCTTATTACTTATTCTTCCTGACATAAATGTTGTTCGCGAGTTTTTCACTTAGAAAAATTTTTGTGTTTCCTGAATCTATCTGAACAGAATTGTCATAGCTGATCTTCTCAACCACTTCAAATTTATCATTAAGCTTCAATCCAACTTTTGACAAATACTCAAGCACTTCCGGACTTGCATCTGAAACTTCCCTGATCTCCGCCTTATCACCAACATTAAGTTCAGTGCAGGGTATCACTTTCTGCTTGTTGATCTTTCCTTTCTTATCGGGAATCGGATGCCCGTGCGGATCATACTCCGGGAAGGAAAGATATTCCTCAAGCTTTGCTATCAATTCATCAGAAGAAGAGTGTTCCAGATTTTCGGCTTCATCGTGAACCATGTTCCATTTGTATCCTAATTTCTGAACAAGAAATACTTCCCAGATCCTGTGCTTTCTGATGAGATTGATTGCTGCATCTTCACCCTTCTTTGTAAGATCAAATCCTTTGTAAGGTGTATTTGTGATATATCCTGATTTTGCAAGTTTAGAGATCATATCACTCACAGCCGGAGCGGATATTCCCATTTTGTCTGCCAACACGGTTGTGGTAACCTTACCGGCTGATTCTTTGACAATGTATATGTTCTTGAGGTAATCCTCGGGACTCTTATTCATTTAAGCTAATATGCGAAACAAATTTAAGCTAACTTAAATATATTATCAAGGTTATTTAATCTGATGAATGGACGCCTAAACTGTTTCATTTCAGAAAAGGCGTGAATCCGTAATAGTAAAATTTGCTAAGATGCACTTGATATAGATAAATTTCTCTTTGGTGTTTGTACTTTCATCTCGAAACGCGGGAAGAAAACATTTGTGTCAGATAGTAGATTCTCACGCTAAACAAATCCGCCTGGCAATCGAGTCATGCTGAGCTTGCTTGCCAGGCGAAGACGGGTCGAAGCATGAGCCTGCTTGCCCGGCGAAGACGGGTCGAAGCA
>CALEVL010000112.1 GCA_937924675.1 uncultured Ignavibacteria bacterium
TCTGCACCTCGTCCGAAATCAATTGCAATATTGGTTCTTGAATCTTTATTGAATTTAATTCTCAACCCACCACCATACCCGGGACGAACATACTTAAAAAGATCTGTTCCGCTGTCAGGATCTGATGCAGCAGTTCCGTTGATGAAGGCAACCGCACCCAATAGACCATTGCTTGTAATCGGAAATCTGTATTCAAACTCCCCGTACATCAAACCCTTTCCCCTGTATCTGCCAACGATATAACCTCTCCCGGATTTTTCATATTTGTCCCAGCCAAGTGCAGGAAGACTTAGATATGGCGCATTCCCGTTAACTGTAAAATTCCCAAACAACCAGAATGCAAACACATGCTTATTGATCTTTCCAAATGATTGATAATTCCTGAATTCAAAATA
Source organism: uncultured Ignavibacteria bacterium (assembly GCA_937924675.1). Classification (GTDB taxonomy): domain Bacteria; phylum Bacteroidota; class Ignavibacteria; order Tepidaquicellales; family Tepidaquicellaceae; genus JADJAH01. Next base: position 396 of record CALEVL010000112.1, read on the forward strand.
AGCGTTCTGCCAATAGCTTTCTCCTGCCACGTATTTACCGTTGAAGACATATTTGAACACACCGTAATAACCCTTGTACGGATTGATGGTATTGTCCCTTGAATCAAATTCCATAAGCAATCCTATTCCTCCATTGTTGTAATTGGTCGTGTCAAAGTTATACTTTCTATTGTAATCATTATGAAAGTTTGGGCTGATGACAGCATCATCAAGATTCTTTGTTTGTATATTGTAGAATCTGTCAAAATAAAATCCGACACCGCCGTAAATATTTCCGAATAGCTTTTTCGAAACTTTCTGGTAAAATCTCAACTGATCGTAGTTTAAGTTCTGCTCATTCACGTCCGTAGTTCCGGTTCCAAGTCCGAATGTCGGCTGATAAGTGATTGAGAACCTCCAATCTCCTTCAAGATACCACCCGTTGCCGGATGAGTATATATCGGACTTCATTTTGATGTTGAACTGACTCTTGGAAGTATAATTGCTGGAAAGTGTAGCAGCCGATGGAGATGTTTTCTTTGGGTCGCCAAATGTCTTTGCCATTCCCAGATTGAAGCCGATTAAAAATCCTGTATTCGTAGAATATGAAACTCCCGGAAGAAAGCTCAGTTTCAGAGACTTGCTCTCTTCGGTTAAATCTTTTTCGGTCTTGGCGGATTTCTTGCCGAACCAGTTTCTCAGAACATCCATAAGGTCAAGCTGATTGCTTGCCGAGTCCTTTCCCTGTCTGTCCTGACAGAAACCTGATGTTGTATTGAGTGTCAAAAGAAATGTAAACATTACCGCAAGTAGAAGTGGAAATGTTCTTTGAAGCCTTATCATTTTAGATTTATTTTGATTTTAAAAATTGTTCTACCCCGGCATCAATTGTTTCAAACAAATTTTCACTGCCAATACATTCCTCTAAACCGGAAAAAGCAATCATGGCTCTAATTCCAGCTTTTGCGTCTGCAATACCCAATTGGATTCCTTCTTGCCTGAGTTCTTTGGAAAAATCAATTAATGCATCGGCGGCGGTTATGTCAAGATAGTTGGCCGGTCCTGCTGCAAGAAGAAAATATCTGACAGCTTCTTTCTGTTCTTTGATCTTTTGCTTTGCTCTGCCCAGGAAATAATCGGAGTTGAAAAACAGCAATGCAGAATCAAACCGGTAAATCAACAGTCCGGGATATGTCTTTATATTTTCGAAGTCCTCAACATTATGATAGGAATTTGTCTCCTCTACCTTTCCCAGAACTGCATCAGGAGGTGAAGAAGATCTTGCAAGTAATCTGAATAAAGACAAACTCACTGCGAACATAACTGCAGGGATAACGCCAATCGTAATTACAGACAAGGATGTGAGTAAAGCTAATCCAAATTCGGACCTGCTTACTTTATATAGTCTTTTCAGATAATCCAAATTGAAAAGGCCAATTGATGCAGAAATAATTATCGCGCTTAATGTGGTTATGGGAAGATAGCTCAGATATTGCGTAAGAAATATTGCAATCAATGACATTGTAAGTGCAGCAACTACTGAAACAAGTTGTGTCTTGCCGCCTGCTGAATCATTTACTGCGGTTCTGGAATCTGCACCGCTAACAACGAAGCCGCTTGTAATTCCCGAAAGCACATTTGATATTCCAAGTGCTACAAAGTCCTTATTTGCATTTACTGTATATCCATTCTTGGAAGCAAAACTTTTGCTGGTCAACATCATGCTGCAAAATGTAATAAGCACAATACCCAATGATTCCATGAAGATCTTTGGTGTTTCCTTTGAGAAGAGATCAGGAAAAACAAATGGGGGAAATCCTGCCGGTACACTTCCTACTACTGCAACTCCTTCTCTGTCGAGTCCGGTTAAGAATACAATAGCAATTCCTGCAATCACAGCAATCATCGGAGCCGGAATCATTTTGAAATATCGATGGAATAATCTGAGAAACACAAATGTAGTTATACCTATCAGAAGAGTAATAACATTTGTTCCTCCAAGTCCGGAAAAGAAATTGGCCATTGTTCTGAAGAATCCGGAAACTTCAAGATTGAAACCAAACAGTTTTCCAAGCTGTCCGGCGATAATGCTGATTGCAAGTCCGTTAAGATAGCCGTTCAGTATTGGCTTTGAAAGAAAATTGGCCAGAGACCCAAGCTTCAATATTCCACCAGCGATGCAAAGCAATCCAACCAATACAGCCAGCAGTGTAGAAATTGCCCTGTATTCCGGACTGCCGGCAACAGAAACTGTAATTAGCGCGGATGCAACAAGCATACAAGTTGCGGAATCTGGGCCTATTATCAACTGCTTCGAAGTTCCAAACAGTGCATAAGCGACTACAGGCAATATGCTTGAGTATAAACCTGTTTCAGGCGGAAGTCCTGCCAAGCCGGCATATGCAATTCCTACGGGCAGTGCAATGGCTGCAACGGAAAGTCCCGCAAGAAGATCTTTGCTTAACCATTCCTTCTTATAATCCTTTAAAGCGATTATGCCGGGAAGATAATCAGATATTGATTGCACGAAATTGATATCTTATGTAGTATGAATTTTTCATTGCAAGATTAGTTTTAGAGAATCTTTATTCAAGTTTCTAATGAATCTCAAAGAGCTTATATTAATTTTACAGGTAAGCAGACAGTTCAAACCTGTTTTGATTTAAATTTTTATTCCAAGTATCTTGAAGCAAAAGACAAATCGCAAATTGTGAAGTTCCGTTCATCGTATGTCATTCTTCTTTTGGTTTTGATTTGTGTACTCCCGATGGCAGGATATTCTCAGGAATCTCCTGTTAATCATGTTAACAGTATCTTACACTTAGGAGACAAGTCGGAAACCGGAAACTCAACTTTGCCAATAGGCATAGGTGTAGCTTCATTCTTTTATCTGTTGAATCCAATTGTATTGTTTCAGAATGACAGGATAGGAGGAGGATTAACCAAAGAGATCTCTCTCGGGTTTGGATATTTTGGCGAGCACAGACTTGCTGCTGAGTATTCATATATTTTCAGAGAGGGGAGCAGCAGTCATTTGAGATTCGGATATAAATACGACATCTTGCTCAAAGATAAACTGACACCGTCAAATCTTCTTCAGGGCACGTCGGTAGTATCAATTGGAGCATCATATTTTTATGATTTTGAGTATCACGGAGTATCGCCTGAAATCTCATATGGCTATTCAATCCGCAATGATAAATTGCTTATTTATCCTAATCTCAAGCTCAGATATACTTACATACCGGATGGTTCAAATATGTTTGACTTTTCTATGGGATTCATGATAGGATTTGCGAACCCCTTTATTGATCTGAAAATCAGAAAGAATAATAATTCTGACAAATGAGCAGTACTGAAAAGGTAAATAAGAAGGAGTCCAAATCAACTCTGAAGTTCAAGCTTCCGGCTTCATTGGAAGAATTTTTTGCAAAGATTGCCGGCCTCGCTTCTTTTGCGTTCAAGTTTTTCATTGAATTGTTAAAGCCGCCGTACGAGATTAACGAAACTTTGAAGCAGTTTTTTATGATAGGCTATAAATCTTTTCCTCTTGTTGCGATTACTGGTTTCATAATTGGACTGACCCTCACTCTTCAATCCATTCCTACACTCGATAAATTCGGAGCGGCTTCTCTTGTGCCTTCAATGGTTGCTCTTGCAGTAATTCTCGAAATTGGACCTGTTATAACTGCATTGATCTTTGCCGGTAAGATCGGTTCCGGAATAGGCGCGGAACTTGGTTCAATGAAAGTTACGGAGCAAATAGATGCTATGGAAGTATCCGGTACAAATCCGTTCAAATATCTTGTGGTCACAAGAATTTTTGCTGCTACAATCATGCTTCCGTTACTGGTTATTCTTTCGGATGCAATTGCCTTGTTCGGTGGTTTTCTGGCAATCAATATGTTTGATTACACGTCTTTGAAAACATTCCTCGTAAGCGCTATGGCAAATATTACATTCAGCGATATCATTCCAGCCGTAACAAAGACATTCCTTTTTGGATTGAGCATTGGCGTAGTTGGATGTTATGAGGGATACAATGCAAGCAGAGGAACAGAGAGCGTTGGTATTGCCGCTAATACAGCAGTTGTGATTTCGTCATTGATGGTAATCCTGATTGATATGGTGATGGTTCAGCTTTCATCAATAATATTCTGAAGTATATGGGTGACCTTAAGAATGAAGATGAAATACTCCGAATAAGCAAACTCAAGAAAGCCTTCGGTAGTAACACTGTTCTCTCCGATGTGGATTTAAATGTCAAAAAGGGAGAGACGGTAGTAATACTCGGAAGATCAGGAACAGGGAAATCTGTGATCCTGAAGTGCATCATCGGCCTCATCTTCCCTGATTCAGGAAGTATTGAAATATTCGGTGAAGATTTCCTGAATATTAAGCAGGATGAGAAAAGCAAACTTAGAATAAGAATCGGATTCTTGTTTCAAGCAGGAGCCCTGTATGATTCAATGACAGTCAGGCAGAATCTTGAATTCCCGATTATAAGGCAACCGGATTACAAGAAAAGTGATCTGTCCGGCAAAGTGGAAGAAATGCTGGAGAATGTCGGACTTGCTGAAGCCATTGATAAAATGCCTTCCGAGTTATCCGGAGGCATGCAAAAAAGAATCGGACTTGCGAGAACTCTGATGCTCGAACCCGAAATAATACTATATGATGAGCCGACGACAGGACTTGATCCTGTTACATCAAATGAAATAAGCCATCTGATACTCGATATGCAAAAGAAACTAAACGTTACTTCTTTGATCGTAACTCATGACATGCAGTGTGCAAAGCTTGTTTCAAACAGGATTGTGGTATTGAAAGAAGGCAAATTCACGGCCGAAGGCACGTTTGAAGAACTTGAGAAATCAGAGGATGAATTTGTAAACGGATTCTTTAAGTTTGAATAACAATAAATCAAAAAGCCATAAATGTTCTCCGGAATATTTTGCCGGACAATTTAAAATAATTTAAGACATAGCCATGGGAATGGACAAATCTAAACTAATCAAGCTTGGAATATTTATAGCTGCAGGTCTTGCAGTTCTGATATTCGGGCTATTCTATATCGGAAGCAAGGAGAATCTTTTCACGAAGACTTTCGATGTTTATTCTGTATTCTCATCTGTCAGCGGACTTGCGGAAGGGAACAATGTTCAATTTGCAGGTATCAACGTTGGAACAGTAAAGTCAATTAGCATATTGTCAACTGACAAGATCAAAGTTACCATGAGCATTCAGGAGAAAGTGAGAGAATTCATCAAGAAGGACTCTGAAGCATCTATAAACTCGGAAGGGCTGGTTGGCAACAAAGTGCTCACAATATACGGCGGCACTCCGGGTTCAACACCTGTTGATGCAGGTGATTCGATCCACTCAATTAAACCTGCCGAGCTGGGTGATATCATAGCGAATCTCGACAAGTCATCTAAAGAAGCTCAGAAAATTGCTGAGCAGATAACGGAGATAACTCAGAAGGTAAACAACGGTGAGGGAACTCTTGGTAAGCTTGTAAATAACAGCGACCTGTATGATCATCTTGATTCACTTACTGCAAACGTAGCAAATTCTACGAAGAGTATTGATAAGATTCTTGCACAAACCTCCACCACGATAAATTCCGTAACCAATGATATTCAGAGTCTTACAGTCAGCATCAAGCTTATAACGGATAACATTGGCGAGATCACAACCAAGATAAATTCTTCTCAAAGTCTTGTCGGTACATTGCTAACGGATACAGTATTTGCAAACGATATCAAAGGAGTGTTGAGGAATACTAATCAGACAACTGCAAATCTTGAAATGGGTTCATTCAGTTTCTACCAGAATATGGAAGCCCTCAAGCACAACTTCCTGTTTAAAGGATACTTTGAGGATCTGGGTTATTGGGATAAGACTGAGTTTACAAATGTCATGGAAAAAAGAGAAAGCAGGATTCTGAACAAAGAAAATGAACTTGATCAAAAAGAAGTTGAGTTGAGAGAAATGCAAAAGAAGCTTGAGCTGATGAGGAATGAACTTCAAAAGAAGCTGGACAGTCTGAATCTAAAAGCTGAATAAACAGCTTTCTATCTGACCTGCACATGTCTATGTCTGATTTAAAGTGCATTAATAATCAGTGAAGTCTATCATTCTTCTTCAAAATAAGGAAACTGAATATTATCTCGATTTTTGTTTCCCGGTTGAAATATTCTTCACATTTATGTTAATATTGAAATGATTATTTTCAACACAATTGTATACAATCAGGTGCGGGAACACAACTCATCGTAAGAATTGTTCAAAACAAGTCACAAGATAACTACTCTCCTAATTCTCTGAAGAATGTGACAAGACTGCATTTTATTAAGAAAAACTGACAAAGGTAGTTTGAACGAATCAACTCCAAAGAATTACGCAATCCTCTTTACTGACATCGAAGGAAGTACGAAGCTTGCCCAGCAGTATCCTGACACAATTGCCGAAGCACTTGAAAAACACAATAATATTCTAAGAGAAGTATTCGCAAAATACAGGGGATTCATTTTTGAGTTTGTGGGTGATGCTTATTGTGTAGCTTTTGATAATGCCGATGACGCTATCCGTGCCGGTATAGAATCACAAAGGGGTTTAGCAAAAGCCGAGTGGACTGATGCAGTCATTAAGATAAGAATGGGAATTCATTACGGCCAGGCACAACAAGTCGGTGAAAAGTTTTCAGGCTATATTACTATGGCAAGAACTCAGAGAATCATGTCTGCCGCATATGGAGGTCAGGTTCTTGTCTCTAAATCAGCTCATGAATCTGCAGGCGGCAATTCACATGGTGAGTATTCTTTCCGTGATCTTGGAGAAAGAAGACTCAAAGATCTCATACAGCCGGTTCAAATATATCAGCTGGTATCCGAAGGTCTTGAAACAGACTTTCCTCCGCTTAAAACTCTCGATGCCCGGCCAAACAATCTTCCTTTTCAGCTCACAAATTTTGTAGGAAGAGATAAGGAAATGAAGCAGGTAAAAGAATTGCTTGCCGGTACTCATCTGCTCACACTTCTCGGTTCAGGCGGTTCGGGAAAGACAAGACTTGCACTTCAGGTTGCCGCAGATCTTATAGATGAATTCAACAACGGTGTCTGGCTTGTTGAGCTTGAACAGCTGATAGATCCGGTGCTCCTTCCTCAAACCGTAAATCAGGCACTCCGCAATCAGGAAGAATCGCAGAAGTCACCGGAGGAAACTCTTGTTGAGTTTGTCAAAGATAAGGAGATGCTGATCATTCTTGACAACTGCGAGCATATCGCGGATGCATGTGCTCATCTTGCGGAAAATCTCCTGAAGACTTCTCCGAATCTGAAAATGATTGTTACAAGCAGAGAAGCACTGAAATGTGAAGGTGAACAGACTCACAGACTCCCTTCGCTTCAAACTCCGACAAAAAAGAGATCTTACAAGGCTGAAGAGATTATGGAATTCGAATCAGTTGAACTTTTTCTTGAAAGAGCTCAGGCAGTAAATCCCTCTTTCAGTATAACAGATGAAAACTCCGCAGTTGTTGCAGGAATTTGTATAGACCTTGATGGAATTCCACTTGCCATTGAGCTTGCTGCGGCAAGGATCAAGGTGCTTAGCGTTGAAAAGATCTATGAGAGATTAAGTGACAGGTTTAAACTTCTTACAGGCGGTAAACGAACTGCATTGCCGCGGCAACAGACTCTGAAAGCTCTTATAGATTGGAGCTACGATCTTTTGTCTGATGAAGAGAAAATTATATGGGGAAAGTTGTCTGTCTTTGCAGGCGGCTGGACAATTGAAGCAGCCGAGGAAATCTGTCAGGATGAAGAAATCTCACAATATGATATACTTGATAATCTCATTAATCTGACTGAGAAATCCATAATCATTTACGACAGTGATAAGGACAGGTACAGAATGCTTGAATCAATAAGACAATATGGCGATGATAAGCTGAAAGAATCAAACGGAAGGGAGTCTGTTGCTGTTGCACACCTGAAATATTACATGGAACTCGCAATAACATCTGAAAAGAAACTTGCTGGTGATGAAGTTAAGAAATGGCTCGAGATACTTGAAACTGAAAACGGGAACATGGAAGCGGCAATGCACTGGTCAGTAACCGGAGGAGATCAAAACGAAGGCGGAAAGCTTGCAGCATCCTTCGCAAATTATTGGCTCAATCGCGGATATCTTACAACAGCATCTTACTGGCTGGATCACATACTTGCCGGCAGTCCTGAAATGGACCGTGCCATAAGAGGAAACATTCTGGGTATAGCAGGACTTTTTGCTAACATGCTTGGGGATTCAGATAAAGCTGAAAAACTAATTGAAGAAGGGTTGGAAGTTTCAAGAGAACTTGGGAATAAAGATGACATTGCATCCGGATTGAATAATCTTGCATCGGTAGTTTATGAAAGAGGTGACTATACAAAAGCCAGGGAACTTATAGAAGAAACTCTTGCAATTGACAGAGAGTCAGGAGATCCTTCAAAGATTTCTTTCTCACTTATAAATCTCGGCACAGTTGCAAGGTTGCAGGGTGACTATGACATTGCTAGAAATCTCCTTGAAGAAAGTCTGGCAATCAGACGAAAGGCAAAGAATAAATTTGCAATATCTTCTTCTCTCAACACACTCGGAATTCTGCATTCAAATCTTGGAGAATATGAGAAGGCAAAGGCTTATGTTAATGAAGGTCTCCAGATTGCAGAAGAACTCGGAAACAAATATGGAATAGGTGACGCTTATGGACTCTTGGGAGATATAGAAGCATTGATAGGTAATCTTGATGAGGCAAAGAAGCTTCAGAAAGAAAGTCTTCAGATTTTTGAGGAAATGGGAAAGAAGAATAAGATTGCCGACCGATACAGTAACCTGGGAAGCATTGCTCATCAAACAGGGGATAATCCGAAAGCAATTGAGCTGTTGGATAAAGCTCTGGAACTTCAGAGATCTATTGGAGACAAATTCGGTATTGCACTTACACTATTGAGGTTAGGTAAGGTCAAGATCTCAAACAAAGATTATGGGGGTGCAATTCAAAACATTAACGAGAGCAATGCCATCCGAACAAAGCTAGGACACAAAGGCGGGATTGCAGAATGTCTTAATGCATCTGCAAATATTTCTCTCTTAGAAGGGAAGACAGATGAAGCAAAGCAAATGTTCCTTGAGAGTTACGAGTTTCATGATTTGCTTAAGAATACTATAGGGATAGCTTCAGATATGATAGGTCTTGCCGGAGTCCTCATGAAAGCTGAGAGATTTGAGGAAGCTGCAAGGATGCTGGCTTATGCTGACAAGGTTGAGAAATTTTCAGGAGCATCACTTGAAATTAATGACAAGAAAACCTACCGGGGGCAAATGAGTATTGTTGAAGGGAAAGTTCAGGAGTCTTATCTGCAAAGTATTTCTAATTCTGAATTTACGTTTGATGCAAAGATAGTGAGAGAAATTATCTTATCAACATTTAGTACATAGTACAAAAAGAAGAAATCATAACTTCTAAAAAAAAACTTGACATAAGAATTCAATATCCATAATTTTACCCAAGCTAAAATCCCAAAGAAATTCGGTCCCTGAAATAGCTTATTTGAAAACTGACCTTTTCTGTGTCAGGATTCATACTCAAGATGTATCTCAAAAAGGAGAACAAAAATGATTGATGCAATTCATCTTGTCGCTTTATCTTAATTCTGATAAAAGAAGCTACACAAAAACATATTTTCAAAAAAATCAAAAAAGGAACAGCTATGAAAGGGAAACTCATTGCTTTATTTCTAGCACTTGCTTTGGTTTCATCGTCATTTGTCTTCGCACAAGATGCTTCATCACCGGAGTATCAGGCAAAGAAAGAAGCTCTGATAGGTGTACCATATACTCCTGATCAGAACGTAGAAAAAGCTCCGGTAAGACAAGAGAACAGTATTCTTTTCTTATCAAATTGTCCTGAAACTGATCGTCCAACCTGTTTGAA
>CALEVL010000113.1 GCA_937924675.1 uncultured Ignavibacteria bacterium
CATTACATGATTGAGCTGCGTTAAGACTGAATCCGTAACTGCAACATTGCGTACAGTATCAGTAATATATCCCGGTGATTTGAAAATTACATTATATGTTCCGGAAAGCAGCGGTCTGTGATAATCTCCTACGGCAGAGTCCGTTTTTACAAATGCGGTTGAAAAATTCTGAATGTATATCTTTGCACTTACGGGTTGTGCATTCGCTGAATCTGTTACGATGCCGTGAATGCCTTTGAGCGATTGCTCCATGTAAGCAAGCAGTGATTCTTTATTATTGTTCCACTTCTGTGGAAGCGCCGAACCGGGAGGATTCTTGATACTCCAGAGCTCGATCGTATTTTCTCTTACACCATGCCACCAATAAATCCAATCCTGTCTGCCTCCGAACACGGCATACCATTGACATCCGTTGGTAATGCCGTTAGCAAATCCGCCATTCATCAGGTCAGGGTTTGTGGTTGAGTATGCCTTTGACGAAACAATGAACCATGCATCATCGGGACATGCAGAATACTGACCGCTCGGTGCACCGTTATCCCATGGATAATTAACCACTGCAGCACCGCCGTGAAAGTTTGCAGACATTGTAAGATTTCTTTTCGACGCGAATGTCATCATGGCTTGGGTTTCACGCTCTCTGCCTATTGGAATATTATTAGTGTCATTTATCCTGTCGGGAAAATCTCTGTTGAGGTCTTTGTTGTTGGCATTATTTCGAGTAGCAAAGTTTACTGTTGTATCACCGCCAAGCCTGTATGTTCCGTCAGGATTAGCCAGAGGATTGAGCCATATTTCCAGACTGTTCACAAGCTTTGTAGCGCGAATGCCATCAGCAGTATTCTGCCCGTATTGCGAAAGAAGATGATCAGCGAGTCTGAGTGTAAGTATGAAACCGACAGTCTCATCACCGTGTATGGATGAAGTGTAGAAAAACTCCGGCTCATCTTCATTCTGATTTACATTGTCAGAAATTTTCAGAACAAGAAGCAGCCGGTTCTGAACGGAGTAGCCGATCGTATCAAGCCGGCAGATATCCGGATGCGCAGATGCAAACTGCCACATCATGTTCTTGTATGAAATGTAGGTCGGATAAGAATCCCATTCCTGAGTACCGTCGCTGCTCATCTCATGATCATACAATGAACTCGGATGCGGGAGTTCTTCTATTGCAAGTCCGAGTTTCTTAACTTCAATCCATTGCTCTTCACTTGCATAAGCGTAAACAAAACCATCTTCAATATTATCAAGCGAGATAATCTTTGTGAGAACATTCAGATCAATATCATGCGTCAGAGGAAATCTGAAATAATGTTCAGGCATTTGAGCATTGGACAAAGCGGGAATCAAGATTAACAGAAGTGTGATGAAGATGTGTTTCATAGCCGTTGAGGATTAGTTTGTTGCAGTAATTTATTATTATCAACTTAATAATATTTACATCCCATTGAAATGTAAAAAATCCATAGAGTTGGTCGTTGATTCTCCATTGCAAAGTCAGTCAGACTTCACAGTTTGAACATTCCCGCTCGTTCACAAACTCCGTTTCATGTCCTCTAAAGTATCAC
>CALEVL010000114.1 GCA_937924675.1 uncultured Ignavibacteria bacterium
TCACTCGCCGGCGATGTGAACGGCGACGGATACGACGATGTGATAGTTGGAGCCCCATATAATGATCTGACAGATACTGATGCCGGCAAAGCATACCTCTTTACCAATACGCAGAACTTTGTTAGCACTCCGATGAATTCATTCTCTGCGCAGATTCAGGGAGATCAGTTCGGAACATCTGTTTCTGATGCAGGCGATGTGAACGGCGACGGATTTCCGGATGTGATTGTCGGCGCTCCGATTACCGGCAAAGCATACATTTACTTTGGGGGAAGGCTCATGGATAATTTTGCTGATGTCATAATCAACCAAATAACTCCCTTGGATTTATTAGGGGCATGTGTCTCCTCGGCAGGAGATGTTAATAGTGACGGTTTTGATGATGTGATAGTTGGCGCATACAATGGCGGAGCCAGTACCGGAAAGGCTTATATATATCTTGGCAGTATGAATATGGATAACTCGCCTGATATTGTATTTACCGGTGAAAATGCGAACGATCAATTTGGATTTTCTGTATCATCTGCCGGCGATGTTAATGGAGATAGTTTTTCAGATGTAATAATAGGCGCCCCTAGAACTAACACCGTCACAGGGAAAACATATATATATTATGGCGGATTCACAATGGACAATTCTGCTGATGTTACAATGACGGGTGAAGTTCAAAACAGTAATTTTGGAGGAAGTGTCTCAACAGCAGGTGATGTCAACAACGATAATTATGATGATGTCATCGTTGGCGCAGACCTTTATAATGTGAGCTCAGGGAGAACTTACATTTTTCTTGGCGGAGCAGTTATGAACAATGTTGCTGATGTAACAATAAGCGGAGGTCAATGGAATAAAATGGGACGAAGTGTTTCGAATGCCGGCGACGTAAATGCCGACGGTTTTGACGATGTGGTAGTTGGCGCATACATTCCCGGAATTAGTCCGTTAGAAAATAAAGGAGCTGCTTATGTGTTCTACGGCGGCGCTTCAATGAACAACATTGCAGACATCAGCATGACCGGCATCGACTTTTATTACAACTTTGGCGAGTCAGTTTCTTCTGCAGGCGATTACAATAATGATGGCTATGATGACTACGCAGTGTCGGCTCATACAGCTCAACGTGTTTATATTTATTTCGGAGGACCCGGGGTTAACAATCAACCCGATGTGATAATAAGCGGAGAGAGAGCAAACACAAGCGTGTATCTTGGAATGTCAATTTCATTTGCAGGAGATGTGAACGGCGATGGGTATGATGATCTTATCGCAGGAGGTTTTTATGATCATTTAAGTGTCGGTGCAGCATACATTTTCACATACTCACAAACAGGCACGGACATAAATGACGCCGCCTTTACTGCAGAGCAAGTCGGCGACTGGTTTGGTTACTCCGTTGCTTCGGCAGGTGATGTTAATGCCGACGGTTTTTCTGATATAATTATTGGTTCACGATTGGGTAACGGCGGCGGCTTTCAATACGGCAGCGCCCATATCTATTACGGCGGCAACCCAATGGATTACAATCCGGATGTGACAATGAGAGGAGAAGCAAGCATAAGCCAGTTTGGTTTTTCAGTTTCAACAGCGGGCGATGTTAATGCCGACGGATTTAGCGATGTGATAGTTGGAGCAAATAAAATGGGGCCGGGACGTGCTTACATCTTTTACGGCGGCGCGGTGATGAACAATGTGCCGGATGTGATACTTACCGGACTTGTGCCCGGAGATCAGTTTGGATTTTCAGTGTCTTCAGCAGGCAACTACAATGGAAACGGATTCAGTGATATTTATGATGACGTGATAGTTGGAGCAATTTACGCTCAGGGAAACGTTACTTATTCCGGTGCTGCATACATATTCTATGGAGGAAGCAACATGGATAATATTCCGGATGTAACATTTGGCGGCGAAGGATACGAAGATTGGTTCGGCTCATCAGTATCAAAGGCGGAAGACATTAATTATGATGGATACGGAGATGTAATAATAGGTGCAAGCAAGAATGATGCAAACGGTACTAATGCCGGAAGAGCTTACATATACTTCGGAGGACCGTTTCTCGTTCCGTCGGTTACTCTAAACGGATCAAGTGCTTATGATTATTTTGGAACCTCTGTTGCCGGATTAGGAGATGTGAACGGAGACTACTTCAGAGATGTAATAGTGGGCGCATACGGAAATGATGACAATGCTCCGGATGCAGGAAAAGCATATCTGTATTATGGAGATGCTCAAATGGATAATGTCAGAGATGTCTGGTTTACGGGGGAAAATGCGGGAGACTATCTCGGTGTTTATGTCTCTTCTGCAGGCGATGTAAACGCTGACGGTTTAGGTGATGTGATAGTTGGTGCGCACGGAAGTGATGCGGCCGGAACAGACCTCGGAAAGGCTTATGTCTATTTCGGAAAGCAGACCATGGTCAACACTCCCGATTTCACGATGACCGGGAAAAGAGCCGGCAGTGCCTTCGGATGGAGCGTAGCAAATGCGGGTGATGTGAACGGGGACGGCAGGAGTGATCAGATTGTCGGAGCTTTTTATGACAACACATCCGGTTACGATGCCGGAAGAGCATATCTTTACTTATCTTCAGAGCCATCTCAGCATTGCATACTCACTTTGAAGATGATCCCTCAGGCATTCTACAATCCCGGAAACGAAACGATGAACATATCCGACACTGTAACAGTAAATCTCAGAAGCTCGACTTATCCATACAACATCATTGACTATGCAAAAGCAGTCATCAACAAGACAAGCTTCACTACAAAATTCTATTTCAGGAATGCACCATCGGGAAATTATTATCTCGACATTCGCCACAGGAACAGCATTGAGACGTGGAGCACATCTCCGGTAACGCTCACGAGAAATGTAAATACAAATTATGATCTTACAACAGCTGCAAACAAATCATATGGAAGCAACATGATACAGGTTGACAACTCTCCGTTGAGGTTTGCCATTTATAGCGGCGACGTAAATCAAGACGGGATAGTTGATGCAACAGATGCTTTGCTGGTTGATAATGATGCCAATATTTTCCTGACCGGATATGTGAAGACGGATGTTAACGGAGATTATTCTGTAGATGCGACCGATGCGCTGATAGTAGATAACAATGCAAATAATTTTGTGGGAAAGATGACGCCATAGAGTTGAAAGGTGAAAGGTGAAAGTGAGAATTGCCATACCTTTTGTGGCGTAGGGATTTTCGTCCAAAATCTTTCATACTTTTTGAGCCGGTATGGAAAGTCTCGACACCACAAGAAACACATCAAACACTTTCAGCAAAACATTGCCTGAAGTTCTTACATCGAACCTGATGGTTGTGGTTGGGTTGAAGGGGTTGGGGTAGTTTCCCTGGTTACGAATCTCCTGATTCGTAACGGTTGTTCTTGCGCTTTGAATCGGGTAATTGGGAACGAGTTGTTAAAAAATGTAACACAAGGTATAGTTAGTGTTGATAAGTGCAGTTGATAAGGGTAAGCTGTTGGTCTCGCCCGCTGGAATATTTACATTTGGATCGGAGAAATTGTTGATGCGGGCTAAGACCAACAGCGGCATAATTGCATAGAATTTAACACATCACTAAGCTAAGTTTGTAAACAAAAATAGGAGTTGCTATGAAAGCTTTAATAATTAGGAGCTGCATAGCGTTAGCAATTACCCTCACGTTATCAGACAATTCAATTGGCCAGCCGTGCTGGCAGATTCAAAACAGCGGAACAACATCTAATTTAAACTCCATTAAGCACAGGCCCACTTTTGGCACCGAAATTATTTGCCGCTGTTGGTGTTCCTGAGCGCAGCGAAGGTCACCAACAGCTTACCTTAATCAACTGCACTTATAACTGCTTTCTTTTTCTTATACAACTCTTAGCGTTTCCAATTTACACCCTTTAATACTATTTTTTGCCGCTGTTGGTGTTCCTGAGCGCAGCGAAGGTCACCAACAGCTTACCTTAATCAACTGCACTTATAACTGCTTTCTTTTTCTTATACAACTCTTAGCGTTTCCAATTTACACCCTTTAATACTATTCGTGCCGCTGTTGGTATTAGCCTGAATCAAGGGCATCTCAGATTCTGATATAAATTTTCCAGCGGGCGAGACCCCGCCTGAAGAGATTGTACTTGATTTGCCGACTGCGCGCAGACCCGCCTGCAGCGATGAATCATGAACACACTTTGCGGGCAGGTCTCCATTCACAGGAAACAAAATAAGGAAGACGATTTTTCAAAAGAATTATTCTGCAAGACTTTTTCGCAAAAATGGGCAACGATATAAAATACTTACTATCACAATTCTATTTTAGCTACTTTTTAGAAATTAAGGAAATCAAAATATGAAAGCTCTTCTTCCCCTTCTCATTTGTAACATCACATTAATGTTGACCGGTACTTATGCATTCACATCTGAAATGCCTAAGAATGAATTAACAGCAACTTCATTTGTTCATGAATCCGCTGACATTCGTCATAACATTGCAGATGGACCTGTTGATATAAAATCAAATTTATCCGGTGATCAAATGCATAATTTTCTGGATGAGCACAGGATGCCGCTGATGAAGAATGATATCCGCAAACAGCAAGACTCAATCGAAGGAGATTCATTTCAGGAATATCCCTTTGCCGGAACATCAACACTGGATTATTACGGATTCTCTGTCGCATCAGCAGGCGATGTAAACGGTGACGGGTTCTCTGACATTATCATCGGTGCGCCGTTCAATGATGCCGGAGGAACAGATGCGGGAAGAGCTTACATTTATTACGGAAGCTATGTGATTGATTATAATGCTGATGTCATTCTCACAGGAAGTGCCGCAAACGGCAGACTTGGTTACTCTGTATCAACCGCAGGTGATGTGAACAATGACGGTTATGCAGATGTGATAGCAGGAGCTACAGGAATTTCTGCAAACACCGGGGGAGCTATTATCTACTATGGCGGAAGCAATATGAACAACATTGCAGATGTGACTTTGTCAGGACAAAGCGCAGGTGAACTTTTCGGATACTCTGTTTCACATGCCGGCGATGTTAACGGTGACGGATATTCGGATGTTGTAGTTGGGGCGTATGCTTACGCGGGCTTCACGGGAAGAGCTTATGCATTCTACGGATCTGCTGTGATGAACAATACTGCAGATCTTATCTTTGCATCAGGTGATGCAGGTTCGGGATACGGAGTATCAGTAGCATCGGCAGGTGATGTGAACGCCGACGGCTTCAGAGACATTATAGTGAGTGAACTGCTTGGTCCGGGGAGTTATGGAATGGCATTCATTTATCATGGCGGAGAAAGTATGGACAATGTTGCTGATGTTACTTTGACCGGCGCTACTCCCGCTGATTATTTTGGTTCATCCGTTAGTTCCGCCGGTGACATGAACGGAGACGGCTTTGATGATGTAATAGTCGGTGCAATGTACTTCAATGCGCAAGTCGGCGCGGCGTATATATATTACGGCGGCGCAAGCATGAACAACACTTCAGACGTGGCACTCAACGGAGTTGCAGGAACAGACTTCTTCGGCGGATCAGTTTCCGGTGCATGCAACGTAAACGGTGACAGTTATATGGATGTTATAGTCGGCGCAAGGCAGAATGACGGCGCGGGCAGTAACAGCGGTTGCGCTTATGTATTCTTCGGCGGCACTGTCGTCAATAATATTCCCGATGCAATTTTTAATGGCAGCAATGCCGGCGATCAGTTCGGCTTTGCAGTTGCAAGCGCAGGCGATGTTAATAGAGACGGATACACTGACCTCATTATCGGAACTCCGTATAATGATCAGGCAGGCACGGATGCAGGCAAGGCATGGCTCTACACGAATACAAGAAACTATGTTAATATTCCAATTGCATCGCTTTCAGGTCCGGGGGGTAATGACAATTTCGGACGCGTCTCAAAATACGCGGGCGATGTTAACGGTGACGGCTTCGGAGATGTAATGGTCAATTCAATCATAAACCAGCAAGTGCATCTCTTCTTCGGAGGTCAATTGATGGACAATGCAGTGGATGTTATTTTCAATTCTCAGAACGGCTCTGAGTCATTCGGTATTTCTGCTTCGACAGCAGGAGATGTTAATGGCGACGGATATTCTGATATTATTATCGGTGCAGAAACATCAAACTCTACAATCGGCAGAGCTTACATATTCTTCGGTGGAGTGAGCATAGACAATGTTCCTGATCTTATACTCTACGGACAAAGTCTCAATCAATATCTTGGTTCAAGTGTTTCCGCCGCAGGTGATGTCAATAGTGATAATTATGATGATGTCATTGTCGGAACCGGCGGTGCGGGAAAGGCTTATGTTTATTTTGGCGGAAGCAGCATGAACAATATTCCGGATGTGGAAATAACCGGTCCCGGAGGATTGAACTTTGCAGTTACTGATGCGGGAGATATAAACGGCGATTCCTATGACGATGTTGCAGTTGGCGCTTATCAGGATGCAGGAGGGCTCGGAAAAGTTTATGTATATCACGGCGGAATCAATATGAACAATGTTGCGGATGTCACAATCACGGGTTCGGGCACAAACAATTATCTCGGACAAAAACTTTCAAATGCCGGCGATGTAAATGCAGACGGATTTCCTGATCTCATTGTTGCAAGCAATGTACCTTCTCAAATTGGAAACGACACAAGAGGCAAAGTGCAGATCTTTTATGGAGGACCGGCGATGGACGTCACTCCTGATATTACAATGACCGGTTTCTATGATTTCTTTTTCCTCGGCAGCTCAATTTCTAAAGCGGGTGATTATAACAAAGACGGCTACGCAGACTTCGTGGTCGGCACATTATTAATTGGAAGAACCTTTGTTCATTTTGGCGGACCCGCCGTTGACAGTATTCCGGATTATGTAATTACTTCTGAGAAGGTAACGCAAAATGCTACAATAGGAATGTCTGCCAGCTATGCCGGAGATGTGAATGGTGACGGCAGTCCTGACTTGATTGTAGGAGGTCATAACTTGAATACACCAGGTGCTGCTTATATATTCACTTACTCTAATTCAATGCCTGATATATCAGACGAAGGATTTACAGGAGAAGCAGCGGCAGATCTGTTGGGCTTTTCCGTTGCAACTGCAGGTGACATAAACAATGACGGATTTTCTGATGTGATCGTTGGCGCAAGATTGAATGATGGTGCGGGCATTGATGCAGGCAGGGTCTATATCTATTTTGGCGGGAATCCTATGGACTACATTCCTGAAGTGATATTGAACGGCACTTACGCAGGAGAGCAATTCGGCTGGTCTGTTTCAACTGCCGGAGATGTGAACAAAGATGGTTACAGTGATGTGGTCGTCGGCGCACCTCTTAACGATGCGGCAGGGACGGATGCAGGCAGGGCATATATTTTCTTCGGAGGAATTTCCATGGATAACATACCCGATTTAGTAATGACAGGACAATCAACAGCTGATCATTTTGGATTCAGTGTAGCTTCAGCAGGAAATTTTAACGGCAATGGATTCAATGACATTTGGGATGATGTGATTGTTGGCGCGTATTACAATGACGCAGGCGGAACAGATGTAGGAAGAGCGTATGTATATTTTGGCGGCAACACAATGGATAATTTTGCTGACATACTTCTTACCGGATTGTCAGCCGGCGACATTTTCGGAGTTTCAGTTGCATCAGCGGGTGATGTAAACGGAGATTCTTACGGAGACATCATTGTAGGTGCAAGCAGAAACGATGTTTCTTGCACGGATGCCGGTGCTGCATACATTTTCCACGGAGCACTTACTCCGGACAATATATCTGACGCGACTATTTTTGGAACCGGATGCGGAGATGCATTCGGCAACTCTGTTGCCGGTGCCGGAGATGTTAACGGAGACGGATTGTCCGATGTGCTGGTGGGAGGATATGGCAGCAATCAGACGGGAGCTGATGCAGGAATGGTAAGACTGTGCTTCGGAGGTAATCCTAACAGTGGAGTTGCTTACTACGGAGAAAATAGTAATGACTGGTTCGGTTTCAGCGTTGCCTCTGCAGGAGATGTTAACGGAGACGGTTTTGCAGATATGCTTATAGGAGCTCCTTACAATTATGCAGGTGGAAATAATGCGGGAAGATCATACATCTATTACGGAGGAACAAATCTTAATATTAACTCCGGACCCGATGTTGTCATGACAGGTAAGCCATCCGATCTTTTTGGATGGTCTGTGGCTAATACCGGTGATATGAATGCAGACGGACTGAATGATCCAATCATTGGTGCACACATTAACAGTCAATCTGCGCCCAATGCAGGCAAGGCATATCTTCATCTCTCTTCTTATCCGGCAAATCATTGCGTGCTT
>CALEVL010000115.1 GCA_937924675.1 uncultured Ignavibacteria bacterium
TATGGTAATACATACATCATTATTTATTACATTCCTAATGATTAAACACCGCAGAAACTTTGTGTTGAAATTATAAAATTAAAGAACTTCAAAACAAAAAATCATTTGAAAAAAATTACTGAAAAACAAATTGAGTAATCAATTCTTTACAAACTAAATCACTCGTTAGAACTTACCACTTAACTTTTGGGATTGGTTCAATATAGCAACCTTTCCGATGAAAAAAAACAATTTAATTCAAAAAAGTTTAATATTAAATCTTTACCGTAATTCAAACAAATCATAACAAACATGAATTATTATTATTCAACATAACAATGTCACTTTACCCGGAAATGTTTTTTATACAAACTAATTGTTAATTCTAACAAAAACCTAACAGAAGAGAATTAGGAATTAGAAATTAAAAAATTTAAAAATGAATAATGGAAATTAAAACAGAGAATTTAAGATTTTCAAGAGCGGTATTATATGATCTGCCAAGAACGATTTCAATATATGGATTATGTAACTCACTGTACTCTAATTCTAATTTCTAATTTCTAATTTTTAATTTCTAATTTTTAATTTCAGTATGCAACGCTTACTTCGCCTGAGTAGAAGGATTTTTCATTCCCGTCTTCAAGCTGAAGCCGGAGACTTCCGTCAGGGAGAATATCTTTTACAAGAGCCGGGTATTCCTCACCATCGGCAAGAAGGCGGAACATAATTTTCTTACCTATATGCCCACAATTATCTTTCCATTGCAGCATTAGTGATGTGTGATCATTAATGAGATGAAGTGTGGCGTAGAAATCAGTCACAAACCTGATTATGATTTCATCAGTATCAAATTCTTTTCCGGCATCAAGAAGCAAAGAGGTTGCCTTATGTTTGATTTCTTCATCAAATAATTCCTGATTGACATTGATGCCCAGACCAACAGAAATTTTTTTCTCAGCACTTCTCAGATCTTTCGTGTCGAGAAGAAATCCTGAAACTTTCTTTCCTTTCAGCAGCAAATCATTTGGCCACTTCAGTGAAAAGTCCTTTGCAGAGCTGCCGCAAATTTTAACAAGTGACTTCAAAAGAATGAGCGACGAATAAAAACTCACACAATGAATTTCATCAATGCCTAAAGAATAATTTCTTACCAGGGTCATCGCAATATTTTTTCCGGGATCAGAGAACCATTTTCTCCCGAATCGTCCTTTGCCGCATGTCTGATTTGTTGTGACGATAAGTGTATCTGAAGGAAAGCTGTGAGCTGAAGCGAATTCATTTGTAGAGCCAATTTCATCAAGGCATACGAGTTTACTTAGCAGTCCCGGCCTAACAAGTTCATAGTTAAGTAGTCCCGTATCCATAATTGAATTTGCAGCAAAACTATTTTGATTTTTATTTTGGTTTTGACGGTACCGGTGTCTTGCTTCGCGTTGGTTCATCATTAGATGGCCTATCATATACTTCCGGAACTTTTTCCTTTTCAATTTTCTTTTCAGGCATTTCAAAAATGTCAGAAGGTTCTTTTCCAAATGTTAAAGCAAAGAAACCGTCCACTCTTCCATAACCGTGATACGGATCCCAGCCGGGCTGATCTTCTCTCGGATCACCCACGAGATCCTTTGAAGAGAGCTTTATAATCTTTTGCAGATCCATGTAACTTCTCTGAGGATCCTGCGCAAGAAGAAGCGAAGCCAGTCCGCTTACAATTGCAGTAGATTGCGAAGTGCCGCTCCAATATACTTCATAATTACTGTCATCTTCATAATCGAGTCCGTAGATCTTATTTCCCGGAGCAACAACTGCTATATGATCTCCCCAGCAGCTTCCACCTCCCCATGAAAATCTCTTGCATCTTCTGTCGTCTGTATCAGTTGCGCCAACAGCAAACACTCCATCATAAACTGCGGGATAATAATCTCTGTTGTCACCCTTGTTCATCATTGCAGCAACTACCATCACATCACTTTGCAGGGCATACTGAATTGCTGTTTTGAGAATTCTCGACGGATCGTCGCCGCCTTCACTCATGTTAATAATATCTGCACCGTTATCTACTGCATATTTTATTGATTCGGACCACCATGAATATTCTCCGCTGTTATCAGCATTGAGATTCTTGCAGTTCATAAGTTTGCAACTGCGGTCAACTCCTGCAAAACCAATCTGATTATCAGTGCTTGCACCAATTACAGTTGCAATGTTTGTTCCATGCCCAAAACCGTCACTCGGCTTCCTGTCGTCATAAGCAAAATCCCATCCTTTCATATCGTCAACATATCCGTTGTTATCATCATCAATATCATTGCCGGGAATCTCATCTTTATTAATCCACATTCTTTGTCTAAGATCCGGATGATCATCTTTGATTCCCGAATCCAGTATGGCAACTACAATCGAATCACTTCCTGTTTCAACATCCCATGCTCTGAGCATATTAATATCCGCTCCAACTTTAGGACTTCCGCCACCCGAGGAGTTAACATAACCTGTATTCATAAGATACCATTGCTTATAGAACATCTCATCCGTTGGAATATCAGCGGCTATATCTTTTGTAATTTCTTTTTTCTTCACAATTTCTCTTACTCCTGCTGCATAACCAATATAGTTCAGTTCTCCAAATTCCACTTCCCCTGATTCTGTAATGCTCTCAACAACATCTTCAATATCCTTGATATCAGAAGAATTCTTTTCAAACAAATAAATCCTGTTCATGCCAAGTTTAATGTACAGGTCCTTGTCACCGTTGTTAAGTCTGAACAGCGGTCTTATGTTTTCAATTGAAGATTCTCTTATGATATTATCAAGCGCGGGCATGCCTGTTTCCAGCATGACTTTTCCCGTGGCTTCGGAAATTTTCAATTCAGCAAATGTCTTCACCAAGAAACTTCCTGTCGCATAGTTTTTACGGGCAGGTATAGCATCTGCAATGCCTGTAATCTGCGAATGCAGAATAATGAATGACAATATTACAATCGGAATTGTGAAGACTTTCATTTTTAAATTTAAATTTAGAATCTTATAGAGAGTCCAAGACTTAACTTAAGTCCGTCGAGAAATATTTTAGAGTCAATTGTCTGATCAATTTCATAGGTATTTCCTCCGGCAGTAATGAACGATGTTGAAAACTCGCTCTTTACCCGATATTCGCCTTGCCTGAATCTCATCTCAAAAACACCGCTTAGATTATCAGTGAATTTATATCCCATTCCGCTCATGACAACAAAACCGAAACCCGGATCTTTGGAAATAGTTTTAGTTTCAATATTGATGATCGTTCTTTTCCTGTCACCGAAGTAAGCTCCGATTCCTCCGCCAAGGTAAATGTTCAGGTCTTCCGTAAAGTAAGGAAGATCAAAGTATGCAGATAGTTCAACAGGAACCACAGTGAGTTCTTCCTTAACTCTTGCCCTAATCCTTGCCGTACCGTTCTCATATATTTCAGTTATCTCATCATCAAGTATTTTAGAATATTCTATCGAAACACCGAATGCGATGTCATCACTGAATAGTTTTTTTGTTATAGAAATTCCATAACCATAGCCACCGCTGAGTTCGGATGTTATCAATCTGTCAAAGCTGCTTGAAGAAAACGGGTCCATCTGAATAGTTGCAGAAGAAACATAACTCACATACGGAGTGATGGTTATACCCGTTCCGACTGTATTTCCTGATAAAGATTGCGCCCTGCAAGAAAC